>CAJWTC010000016.1 GCA_913046795.1 uncultured Flammeovirgaceae bacterium
TCTGTTGATTTCCAAATACCACCACCAACAGCTCCCAAAAACCATGTATTTCCTGATGGATCAGACTTATCTACAACAAGAGACATAACTCTACCAGGTACGTTATAAGGACCCCTATTTATAAATGTAGCATTTTCCTGAGCATAATTGGAAAATGAACTGTTTTCAGATGATCTGCTTACTAGAGAATATCTTACTTGATTTCTCTTTTTCATTTCTCCTAAAACCCTTTCGTTATTGTCTGGAGGGTAAGGTTGATATCTGGATGGTTCTGTTAAAAATGGACCACCATGTTTTTTTATTTCAAAAAGGTACATAGCCTTATCGGGACCTTCAAACCTGACATCTTTTTCTACTAATGATTTTTTGTCAGCTTTATCGCTTGATAAAATGAGGTTATTATTCTTGTTTAGACTTGAATTATTAAAGGAACAAGAAGTAATTAAAAGAAGTGGTATTAAATATAAAAATCTCATTAGATACTAAAATAATATAGTTTATCTACATAATAGATAATATGATGTGAAAAATAATTCTATTTAATTAGCGCAGAATTCTTTGAGCCTTCTGTTTTTTCCAGGCTCTCTAAGTTTTTGAAGTGCTTTTTCTCTAATCTGTCTAACTCTCTCTCTTGTGAGTCCCATAACATCACCAATCTCTTCTAGGGTGTAAGGGTTATCAAATCCTATTCCAAAACTCATGAGCACAACATCTCTCTCTCTAGGCGTAAGTGTAGAAAGAGCTCTCATAGTTTCTATCTTTAGGGAGTGATTGAATACTAGACCAGTATCAGTTGGACCCTCTGAATCATTTTCAAGAACATCTAGCAAGGAACCTGAGTCATCCTCTCCAAAAGGTGCATCCATTGACATCTGTTTAACCTCAGCACCTAATGTGCTTCTAACCTCTGTCGTTTTCATGTCAAGATTTTCTGCAATTTCTTCCTCGGTAGGCTCTCTCTCATACTTCTGTTCTAATTCTGCATAAGCTCTCCTAATTTGATTTATAGCTCCAGACTTATTCATAGGAAGTCTTACAATTCTAGATTGCTCAGCCAGTGCCTGCATAATTGATTGTCTAATCCACCAAACAGCGTATGATATAAATTTAAAACCTTTTGTTTCATCGAATTTTTTTGCAGCTTTAATTAATCCAAGATTCCCCTCATTTATAAGATCATTGAGAGGTAGACTCCTATTTTGATATTGTTTTGCAACTGAGACAACAAACCTTAGATTTGCTCTTACTAACTTATCTAGAGCATCTTGATTCCCCTTTTTAATCTCTTTGGCTAATCTTACCTCCTCCTCTGGTGTAATCATTGGTACACCACTCACCTCTGTAAAATACTTTTCTAGGGTGTGACTCTCTCTTCTATTAGTAATTGATTGTGTTATCTTTAATTGTCTCATCTAGATGTTATTAGGGAAAAAATTATCAGCAAATGTATTATAATATTTCAAATATTTCAAGGATATATGGGACAATAAAGGCTGCAAAATTAATCAATTTCAATTTCAACATTATCAGTTATAGGTATAGCTTGACAACATAGTATATAACCTTCCTCAATTTCTTCGTCAGATAAACCATCAGACACCTCCATATCAACTTCTCCATTTTTTAATTGTGCCATACATGCCGTACACACTCCACTTTGGCAAGAATAAGGAAGATCAATATCATTCTCAAGAGCAGCATCTAAGATAGAAGAAGATTCTTTAACTTCTAGGTCTAACTCACCCCCGTCAATAGATAACTTAACTATTTTAGATTTACTCATGGTCTAAATAACGTATAAATAGGACATCTGTTACAATTATTCTTTAAATTTGCTTATGAGTAGCGAGGAATTTATTCTAAAATCTATTTCACCCATAGACGGAAGATACAGAAGTAAAACTTCTGAATTATCTGATTATTTCTCAGAGTATGCACTTAT
Organism: uncultured Flammeovirgaceae bacterium; assembly: GCA_913046795.1. GTDB lineage: Bacteria > Bacteroidota > Bacteroidia > Cytophagales > MED-G16 > MED-G16. Next base: position 1,943 of record CAJWTC010000016.1, read on the forward strand.
AAAATATAGAGTTTACATTGAAGTAAAATACTTTCTTGAGTTAAGTAATTATCCCATAAAAAATCTTGATTCATTGAGTGAAAAAAATAGAAGTGATATCAAGAAAATATATGATAATTTTGATATTAACGATGCAAAACAAATCAAAAAAATAGAAAGTGAAATTAATCACGATGTCAAAGCGGTTGAATATTTTATTAAAGAAAAGTTTGATAACTTAAACCTCTCAAAATATAAAGAATTTATACATTTTGGGCTAACATCACAAGACATAAACAATACAGCAATACCCCTTATGATTAAAGATTCATTTAATAATGTAATATCTAAATCCTACAATATATTAATTGAAGATTTAAATAAAGTTTCAATGAAAACAATTAATATTCCTATGATTGCAAGGACTCATGGTCAACCTGCAACACCAACTACATTTGGAAAGGAAATTAAAGTTTACGAATCCAGGCTAAAAAATCAAATTGAATCATTGAATAGAATTCCTAATAATGGAAAGTTTGGAGGTGCATCTGGTAATTTAAATGCTCACTATGCTGCATTCCCACAAATAGATTGGGATGACTTCTCAGATAAATTTTTATTAAAAATCGGTTTAGAGAGAAGTAAGCCTACAACTCAAATTGAACACTATGATAACATGGCATCTATTTTTCATAATCTTTCAAGAATAAATACTATTTTAATTGATTTATGTAGAGATATATGGCATTATATATCTATAAACTACCTAATCCAAAAAGTAAATAGTAAGGAAGTTGGTTCATCAGCCATGCCACATAAAGTTAATCCTATTGACTTTGAAAATGCGGAAGGGAATCTTATGATTGCAAACTCTCAACTTATTTTTTTAGCAGAAAAATTACCTATATCAAGGCTTCAAAGAGACCTGACTGACTCAACAGTTTCAAGAAATATAGGTATCCCAATTTCTCATATAAAGATAGGCATAGACTCAATACTTAATGGACTTGATAAGGTTGATATAAATGAAAAAATTATTAGTTCAGACCTTAATAATAATTGGGCTGTTGTTTCGGAAGCTATCCAGACTATTTTAAGGAGAGAAAATGTAGAAAACCCATATGAACTCTTGAAGGATTTAACCAGAGGAAATAAAGAAATTGATCAAAATAAAATAAAAGAGTTTATTAAGAATCTACCAATAAAAGATTCTGTTAAAGATGAACTCCTTTTAATCTCACCAGATAATTATCTTGGAAACTTAAAATAATGATTAAATCATTAGTAAGTTTTTTATTAAAAAGTTTGCCTAGAACCTTTTTACAAAGAATTAGTAAACCTTTTTTTTATCTTATTTCATTTTTTTATAGGGGAAATAATGTTAATTGTCCAGTTTGTAATAGTTCATTTTCTAACTTTTTCCCATATGGTAGAGAAGCTAGAGAAAATGCATTATGTACAAAATGTCTATCACTTGAAAGACATAGATTACTTTATATCTTCCTTAGGGACATAAAAAAAATAACTAATAAAAATGTTAAAGTTCTCCATATTGCTCCTGAAATATGTCTAATTAAAAAATTTGAAAGAATAAAGAACTTTGAATACGTCACTGCAGATCTTGACTCTCCTCTAGCTGATATTAAAATGGACATTCATAATATGCCATTTGATGATAATAACTTTGATCTAATAATATGCAATCATGTCCTTGAACATGTTGAAGATGATATACTCGCCTTAAAAGAAATTAAAAGAGTTCTAAAAAAAGAGGGTTATGGAATTATAATGATCCCTTTCTATTATCCAATTCCTGAAATAACATTAGAAGATGATTCCATAAAAGAACCTGAGGAAAGAGAAAAGGTTTTTGGACAGTCAGATCACTTAAGAAAGTACGGAAAAGATTTTAAGAAGAGGTTTGAATTATCAGGAATGGAAGTAGAGGTAATAAGGCCTGATAACATATTGAATTCTGAAAAAATATCAAAATACGGTATAAAAAATTCTGATTTGATAATATCAGTTTTCAAATAGAGCTATTATATAACCTATGCCATAACCTATAAACTGAGTTAAGGTTGTTATTACAGAAATAAAACCAATAAATGGGTTCATATTTATATAAGATGAGCTTAAAAATATTATAAAAAAGTAGATTCCATATAAGGTTTGGATACTTTTTGATAATTTATAATCAAAAATAAAAAGTATTAACCCAAATATAATACCTATAAAAAAAAGTGAAGGCAATAGATGAAATAACCTAAATACACCCTCATATTTTACATCAAGAAATCTTCTCCCTTTTCCAGACTTAATCATTTGCTTTAAAAAGTTAACTAAGTTTGTTCTCCTCTTATGGTATACCTTAGCTTTAGGAATGAGAGCTGATGATTTTCCATTAAAAAAAAGTTTATATGATAGATCTAAATCTTCACCATATTGTCTTATATCTGAGAAACCTTTCACATCATCAAAAGCCTCTTTTTTTATACCCATATTAAAAGACCTTGGTAAAAATTTATCAACAGATTTTTCATTTCCTCTTATTCCACCAGTAGTAAATAAAGATGTCATAGAGAAATTTATAGATTTCTGGAGATATGTAAAATTTTTATCCATCATATCAGGACCACCAAAAAAATCAATTTGATTATTTTCTAAAAAAAATTCAACTTCATGAAAGTAATCTTGAGGAATTGTACAATCTGAATCAAGAAATATAATCCACTCTCCAATTGCCTTACCTACTCCAAAATTTCGAGCTAGAGCTGGACCTCTATTTTCTATAAAAAAATATGAAATATTTAATTCTTTATTATATTTTTCGAAAACATCTCTTGATGACATATGAGAGCCATCATCAACAATTATTAACTCAAAATTTCTAAATGATTGATTTTTTATGCTATGTAGTAGCTCTTCCATTTCCTCAGGTCTGTTGTAAACTGCAACAACAATTGAGTACTTGATGATCTTAGACATTTTTAGTTTTATCTATTTTATATCTTTTCTTATCAGAATTTATTTGAATAACTAATTCAGACAGGAATCCAACTAAAAATAATTGTACCCCAATTATAATAGCTACTAAAGCAACATAAAATAATGGCTGATCAGTTACTGGTCTAATTAAATCCAAAGATATATTTTGAGAAATCTTAGATATTTTTTCATATATAATTAATCCTGCAGAAACAAAGCCAATCAAGAAAAATAAAACACCTAAAGAACCAAAAAAATGCATAGGTCTTTGTTTAAATCTATAAACAAAACTAACTGAGAGTAAGTCTAAAAACCCTCTAATAAATCTTTCCATACCAAATTTAGTTTTACCAAATTTACGTTTATTATGGTTAACAACTTTCTCTCCAATAAAATTATATCCATTCCACTTAGCTATTAGAGGAATATATCTATGCATTTCTCCATATAAATCAATTGATTCGATTACCTCTCTCCTATATATTTTAATTCCACAGTTAAAATCATTTAAATTTATTCCTGAAATTACTCTTGTAACATAATTAAAAAATTTAGATGGAACTGTTTTTCCTAAAGGATCATTCCTCTTCTTCTTCCAACCACTAACTAAATCAAATTTTTTATTTTTTATTATTTCTAATAATTTATAAATCTCTTCTGGATCATCCTGTAAGTCAGCATCCATGGTCAATATAAAATCTCCAGAAGAACTCTTAAATCCAGCATCAAGAGCATCAGATTTACCATAGTTTTTTGAAAACTTTATACCTTTAACATTTTTATCAGAAATAATAATTTTTTCAATCTCAACCCAGGTAGAGTCTGTACTTCCATCATCAACCAAAATAATTTCATATTTTATATTTCTTTTATCTAAACTTTGAGTAATTAATAAATGTAGTTCAGATATTGATTTTTCCTCATCTAAAGCAGGAATTACAATTGACAGATCAACTATTCCCATTAAATTATTTCTTTAATTTTATTACCTCTAATCACTGCTTCGACTCTACCCTTTAAAGACCAGTTTAGCCATGGAGAATTAATAGATTTAGAAAGGTTTTTTTTTTCTTTATAATCCCATGAACCTTCTGAATCAAAAATAGTAAATGAGGCTTTTGATCCTTCAGAAATAGAACTTTTATCTATCCCAAGTATTTCTTTTGGATTTGAAGAAAATGTTTTTAAAAGAATATCTAGTGGTATTTTCCTTGAGAGTTCTATAATATTTGAGAAAAATGTTTGGATAGATATTATTCCAAATTTAGCTTTTTCAAATTCGCATTTTTTTACATCTACATCTTGAGGTTGGTGATGTGAAGCAATTACATCAATAGTCCCATCTTTAATACCAAGAATTAATGCATCAATATCTTCTTTTTCTCTAAGAGGTGGATTTACTTTAAAATTAGTATCGAAACCTATAATATTTGAGTCATCAAGAAGAAGATTATAAATTGGAACATCACATGTTACATTTAACTTTTTCTTTTTTGCATCTCTTATGAGAGATACTGATTCCTTAGTTGATACTCCTGAAAAATGAATTCTCCCTCCAACATATTCAACTATTGATAGATCTCTCTTCACAGCTATACTTTCAGAAATTCTTGGAATACCTTTTAGACCAACAGAATTACTATGGAAACCGTCATTTACAACTCCATTAGAAAATGTTTTATCTAAAGGCTTTGATATCAATAATGAATTTATCTGCTTTAGATAAAGTAGTGAATTCATAATCATCTCACTACTTTCTTTATCTGAAAATGAATTTGTAAACAACTTCACTCCAGCTTTATGAAGGTCAATTATATCATTCATTTCTTTACCATTAAAATTTTTAGTTATTGAGGCACAAGGATGAATATCACAGAAGTTATTAAGGCTTTTTTCTTGAATGTATGATATGTCAGATTTTGTCTGGATAACTGGATTAGTATTTGGAGTTATTACAACATCCAAAAATCCTGAATTTATTGCAAGGTTAATGCCTGAGTGAAGATCTTCTTTATATTCATAACCAGGGTCACAAAAATTGGCACTAAAATCAAACCAACTATCACTAATTAATTTAGAATTAAAGTCTACTTTTTTCTTAACATTAGATGATATCTTATTTTTTGATATTTTCTCTATATACCCTTTACTATCTATTAGGATATTAACTTTAGAATTAAAATATTTTGATGAGTTATCAGATACTTTAACAGAATTAATAAGTAATGACATCTATAAATATTTTAGCAAAGCTAAAACATATTTAATTTATCAAAAAATTAATCAAGCAAAACAGTTTCATCTCTGTCAGGACCCAAAGAAATTAACTTTACTTTTACTCCTACATTATCCTCTATAAAACTAATATAACTTTTAAAATTCTCTTCTAGATCAGAATATTTTCTGGAACTATTAACTCCTGAGGTCCATCCAGAAAATGATTTATAGATAGGCTTTATATTATCAGAATCTATTATTGAAGGGAAATAATTTATTTCCTTTCCTTCATATTCATATCCAATACACACTTTAACTTTATCAAAATCTGATAATACATCAGCTTTCATCATATATAAGTGAGTTACCCCATTTAACATAATGGAGTATTTTAAAGCAGGGATATCTAACCAACCACATCTTCTTGGCCTACCAGTTGTTGAACCAAATTCTTTACCATTTTGTGCAATTTTGTCTCCAATATCATCAAATAATTCTGTTGGAAAAGGCCCAGCTCCGACACGTGTACAATAAGCTTTAAAAATTCCATAGACATTATGAATCTTATTTGGTGATATTCCAAGACCAATACAAGCACCAGCTGTCGTGGTGTTAGAAGAGGTGACAAAAGGATAACTTCCAAAATCAATATCTAAAAGAGTACCCTGAGCGCCTTCAGCTAGGATCTTTCTATCCTTAATAAGATTATTATTTATAAGGTATTCTGTATCAGTAAGATTAAATTTCTTTAAAAAATCAACTGCAAGAAAAAAATCTTCCTCTTCATTTTTAAAAGAATCATTATAGTGTCCCTCCAAAAAATAGTCGTGATAGGACTTTTGCTTTTCGTATTTTTCTTTAAATGATTTAGATAAAACATCCCCTACTCTAAGGCCATGCCTGCCAATTTTATCTTGGTATGTAGGACCAATGCCTTTCAAGGTAGATCCTATCTTTTTTTTACCTTTATTTTCTTCAAGAACCCTATCTAAAAGTCTATGAACAGGAGATATTAACTGAGCTTTATTAGAAATTGATATTATTTCATGTAAGTCGATATTAAATTTCTCATGAATGGCATCAACTTCTTTCTTAAATATCACAGGATCTAATACAACACCATTTCCAATTATATTATGTTTGTTTTTTCTAAAAATCCCAGAAGGAATCTGATGTAGAACATGTTTTTTATTATCAAATTTAAGAGTATGACCTGCATTTGGGCCACCCTGAAATCTAGCGATAAAATCGTATTTTGGTGCAAGAAAATCAACTACTTTTCCTTTACCCTCATCCCCCCATTGCAAACCTAATAATACATCTACAGACATCTATTTTTTATTTTTTTCTCCGAAAAAATAAAGAGAATGATTCTTAATTTTAACATCAAACATTTCCTCAAGAGTATTTTTAATTGATTGAATTCTTGGATCACAAAATTCAATTATATCGTCATTATCTAAAATAATATGATCATGTTGTCTAAATCCAAATGATTTTTCATACTTAGATGTGTTTTCTTTAAATACATGTCGAGATACTAACTCTAAACTAACCAGAAGATCTAATGTATTATATATAGTAGCTCTGCTTACCCTGTACTTTTTCTTGATCATTTGAGAATAGAGCTCGTCCGCATCAAAATGATGATCAAATGAATAAATTTCCTTAACTATAGCATATCTTTCCTGAGTCTTCCTGAGACCTTTTATCTCTAGATGTTTATCTAAAATTTTATTTACTTCATCTAAAATCAAATTATTTCCCATATCTGTCTAATCAACTCTTTTAACAAATGTTACATTATTTATTTTTTGTAATTTCTTTATCAATTTAGATAATTGCAAGGTATCAGATACAAATAATTCAATCTTTCCATGAAAGATACCATCTTTAAGGTCAACATTAATTGATTTCATATTTACCTTTAATTGAGAAGAAATTATTTTTGTTACATCGTCTATTACACCTAACCTATCAGTTCCATCTATCATCAAAGAAGTGACTAGATTTGTATCTGATTTTGAATACCAATTAGCTTTTATTACCCTGTAGGCATATTTAGATAATAATTCAGGTGAATTCTTACAACTTGTTCTATGTACTTTAATACCTTCATTAACTGTAACAAAACCATAAATATCATCACCTGGAATAGGTTTACAACACTTTGATAATGAATATTCAATATCATCTTTCTTTCCATCAAACTCTATCAGTTTCGATTTTGAAATTTTCTTTGATGAATTTGATCTTTTAATATCTTTATTAATAATTGCATTTTTATTTTTATCTCTTACCTCCCTATCATAATCTAGATACTCTTTTATTCTTTTTAGGTTAAAAGATCCTTTTGCAATCTCATAATAGAATTCAATTATACTTTTATACTGAAAATAACTGGCTATTTTAGATATGTTTTCATCAAACTCTATTTTTAATTGTTTGAATTTTCTCTTTAATAAGTCCTTTCCTTGATTTGAAATATTTTTTCTTTGGCTAGTAATTTTCGATTTTATAGCTGACTTTGCTTTTGATGTAACCACTTTATTTAACCAATCTTCAGAAGGTTTTTGATTTGAAGAAGTAAGTAATTCAACCTGATCACCTGAAGATAAGTTATGATTAATGGGTACTAATCTATCTTCAATCTTTGCACCGGTACACTTAGAGCCTAATTCTGAATGAATTGAGAATGCAAAATCCAATACAGTTGAATTAGAAGGTAATGTAATCAAATCACCCTTAGGGGTAAATACAAATATTTCATCATTATATAAATTTCCTTTAAAATCATCTAAAAATTCTTGGGGTGAATAGTTTTTTTGACTTATTAAATCTTTGACTGAACTAATCCAATTATCAAACTGAGAATTACTGTTTAACTTTTCTTTGTATTTCCAATGAGCAGCAAATCCCTTTTCAGCTATATCATCCATTCTTTGACTTCTAATCTGTACCTCAACCCATTTACCTGAATTACTCATTACTGTTGTGTGTAATGATTCGTAACCATTTGTTTTAGGTGTTGAAATCCAATCTTTTAATCTGTCTGGGTTAGGGAGATAACAATCTGTGACACAAGAATATGCTTTCCAGCTATGGCTCTTCTCGTCTTCTAGCTTTGAATTTAAAATAATCCTTATAGCAAAAATGTCATATATTTCTTCAAAATCTTTATTTTGATTCTTGATTTTATTACTGATGGAATAAATAGATTTGGTTCGCCCTTTAATTTTAAAATCTAATTTATTATTAACTAATTTTTTCTTAATTGGTCTGATAAATCTCCTTATAAACTTATCTCTTTCGGACTTACTATCTATCAACTTTTTCTTAATCTTTTTATAAACCTTTTTCTCGGTATATTTCAGGTATAAGTCATCTAACTCTGATTTTATAGAAAATAATCCTAGCCTATGAGCGATTGGTGAATATATATATATTGTTTCTGAAGAGTTTTTTAATTGGGCGCTTCTTGACATACTGTCAAGAGTCCTCATGTTGTGAAGTCTGTCTGCAATCTTAATAAGTATAACTCTCATATCATCTACAAGAGTTAAAAGCATTTTCTTAAAATTTTCTGACTGAAGAGAGGAACCAGGAGTAAATACTCCCGAAATTTTTGTTAACCCATCACAAAGATTAGCGACCGTTTTACCAAATTCTTTTTCAATAAATTCTAGTGTGTAATCAGTATCTTCTACAACGTCATGAAGTAGTGCAGCAATAATAGACGTTGTTCCAAGACCAATCTCTTGGACACAAATCTGAGCTACACTAATTGGGTGAATAATATAAGGTTCACCAGATTTTCTTCTCATATTTTTATGAGCATCTAATGAAATTCTAAAAGCTTTTTTAATTTTTTTTGAATCAGAACTTGTTACCAAAGACTTAGAATGTCTGAATAATTTTCTGTAAGCACTAAGAATTAATTTATTATCTTTCTCCTTAGAATTATCTATAATTTTTGCTTTCATTTTTATAAAGATAAATTAAATTAATTTTTCTCATTAAAATATTTTATCTCTAGATTTGCTGACCTTTATAGGAAATGCGGATGTGGCGAAATTGGTAGACGCACTAGATTTAGGATCTAGCGCCGAAAGGCATGGGGGTTCGAGTCCCTCCATCCGCACAAATTAATAAATATAGGTTTGAAAATTATTAAGAAAAAAATTTCTAAAACTGAATCTTCAATAGATTTAACTCTTGAAAATAAGGATTATAATGGTGTTTTTGAGAACAAGTTAAAAGACTTAAAAAAAAGGGTTAATCTTAAAGGATTTAGACCTGGCATGGTCCCTGTACAACTTATAAAAAAAATGTACGGAAAATCTATTTTAATTGAAGAGATAAATAAGATTATAAGTGAAAAAATTAATTCTTATATTAAAGAAGAAAAAATTAAAATAATTGGTGAACCTATTGCTAAGGAAAGTGATATAGATAAAATCGATCTCAATAACTTAAAAAATATTTCTTTTAAATTTAATGTTGGTCACCTTAGTGATTTTAAGTTAGAATCGTTTAATAAGAAAAAAAAATATTTACTTCATAAGATTAAAGTCGAAAGTAAAACAGTTAATGAAACGATAGAAAATTTAAAAGTGCAATATGCTGATGTAAATAATATTAAAGTAATTACTAATAAATCTAATGTATACGCTGAAATTAAATATAATGAGAAAGAACACAAGGGTTTATTAGATATGAAAAACCTTGATAAATCTGAGTCTAAAAAAATAATTGGAAAAAAATTAAATGACAGTACTTTAATTAACTTAAAGAAGCTAACGAAAAATAATGAAGAATCCATATCTCAGATTCTTGGAAGTCCAATAAAAATTGATGAGATACCTGATAAAGTAACCCTTAAGATTGATAATATAATAGAAAGATCTCCTGCAGTACTCAACACATCTTTTTTTGACAAAATATTTGGAGCAGGAAAAGTTAAAAACAAAAAGGAATTTAACTCCGAAATCAAGAAATCAATTGAGTTCAATTATATGAGAGAATCTGAATTTTATTTAAATAAAACAATTGAAAAAGAATTAGTATCTAAAAATAAAATACAGATGCCGGTGGAATATGTAAAGGATTGGGTTAAGAAGAATAATGATGAGGAAACTTCTAATAAAATTTTAAAGGAACAATTTGATGATTATTGTAACCAGATTAAATGGTCATACATAGTGGATGATATAGTAGAAAAAAATAAAATTTCAGTAGAAAATGATGAGATTCAGGAAGTTGCAAAAAATCAAATTCAACAACAGTTAATGTCTTCTGGAATGCAAAATGTTGGAAAAGATACTGACAAATTTGTTGAAAATTATCTAAAGCACAATAATGGTGAAAATTATTTAAAAATATTCAATCAAATAAAATCCAATAAAGTGTTTAATTTAATTAAAGAAAAGTCAACAATAACTAATAAGTCTACAACATTTAATAAATTTAAATCGTTAGCAAGTAAAATATAAATTATGAATAAAAAAGAGCTAAGAAAATATATTGTTAAAGATAAAAATATTAGTGGTTTAACTTTTGATAAGTATGTCGATAATGTAGAAAGTATGACTAGAGCTGTCATAGAAGAAAGACCAACTAATTTTAGAGAGATTGATGTTTTTTCAAGACTTATCATGGATAGAATTATATTTCTAGGTATGGGGATAGAGGAAAACATATCAAATATAATTACTGCTCAGCTACTGTTCCTGGAGTCCGTAGATTCAAAAAAAGATATACTTCTATACATAAATAGTCCGGGTGGCTCAGTATATGCAGGTCTTGGAATATATGATACTATGCAATACGTATCTCCTGATGTGGCAACAATTTGTACTGGAATGGCTGCATCAATGGGTGCCGTATTATTGTCAGGAGGAACAAAAGGAAAGAGATCTGCCTTAAAGCATTCTAGGGTAATGATTCATCAGCCATCTGGTGGAATGCAAGGCCAGTCTACTGATATGGAGATAACTCTTAAACAGATGCAGGAACTAAGAAAAGACCTTTATAATATTCTATCAGAACATACGGGAAAACCCTACAGTCAGATAGAAAAAGATTCTGATAGAGACAAATGGATGAGGTCTGAAGAGGCTAAAGAATATGGAATTATAGATGAGGTTTTAACAAGGAAATCATAATATTTTTTCATAAATTATCTTTGCTAATTTTTCAGATGAGTTTAGTTCTCCAATCCTCCTTCTCAAATCTTTAAAATCTTTTACCATCTTTTTTTGAAATTTATCTTTTTTCAAGTAATCTAATTCATTCAGAATATTTTTAAAATTAAATTTGTCCTGAATAAGTTCTTTAACCACCTCTTTCTCCATAATTATATTAACAAGGGAATAGAACTTTAATTTTACAAGAAGTTTAGCAATAAAATAAGATATACTGGAAGCTTTGAAAACAACAACATGAGGAACTTTTAAAAGTGCAACTTCAAGACTTGCAGTACCAGACATTACCACAGCATATTTACACCGATTTAAGGAACCATAAGTGTCATCAAATACCATTTTTACGTTAGCATATTTTGAAATCATATCATAAGATGAATTTATAAGATTTGAAACTCCAAAAACAATAAAATTTTCATTATCAAGATCCTCAATTAATTCAATAAATATTGGTAATGAATACTTTATCTCACTAGCTCTGCTTCCAGGAAATAGTCCAATATAATTTCTATTTTTTTTAATCCTATTTTTTTTAATCCTATTAATTAAAGGGTTTCCAATATAATTGACTTCAACCCCCTCCTTTTGAAAATATTTTTTCTCAAATGGAAGTATGGAATATATATTATTAATATTTTTTTTTAAAGTTAAGTTTCTACTAGAATTCCATGCCCATGTTTTAGGAGGAATTAAATAATCTACATCTATTTTATTCTCTTTACAGAACTTTGCTATTCTTAAATTAAATCCAGGAAAATCAATTAATAATACTCTTTTCGGATTTAATTTTAAAATATCAGATTTACATTTTTGTATTTTATTATAAAGGAAAAGTGCTTTTTTTAATACTTCAATAAAACCCATTATCGAATATGAGCTATAGTCTTCTATTAGTTTTGCTCCAGAACCTTTCATCAACTCACCACCCCAACAATGTATCTTAATCTTAGGATTAATCTCTAGAAGCTGTTTAACTAATTCTGATCCATGTAAATCACCTGATCTCTCTCCACATATGATAAATAAATCTGATTTATTTTTCACCGTAATAATCTATAAAATTTCTAGGTGTCTCGTAGAGGCGAATCCTATGTAATTCACAGATATTTTCTTCTTTAAGTCTTGACTCTAAAACCTCCCAAAATTTAATTGTCACATTTTCAGTAGTGGTAATAATACCTTTCAAGAAAGGAACATCTATATTTAAGTTTTTATGATCTACTTTATCTAAAATCTCTTCTTTTATTATGTCAGATAATGTCTTTAGATTAATAATCATTCCTGATTCTTTATTTACTAAACCTTTAACAGTTACAATTATCTCATAATTGTGACCATGCCAATTTTCGTTAGAACAAACACCAAACTCCTCCTTATTTCTTTCTTCTGACCAAGAAGGATTGTAAAGTTTATGTGCAGCATTAAAATGTTCTTTTCTTGATATGTATATCATATTATTAAAACTTTTGGTGAGTTTCCAAGTTTGACCTCAACATGTTCTTCTGGTGATGTACTCAACTCTAACCCTTTAAAATCGGGTACAATTGGAAAATTTTTATAATTTCTTTCAATTAAAACTCCTACCTGTATTTGGTAAGGAGAATAATTCAAAATTTTATTTAAAGCATATATCATCGTTGATCCCGTATTCATAACATCATCAATAACTACTATACTCTTATCTTTAAAACTTTTAAAGTTAAAATTTGAATCTTCACAAGTTATTTTATTATTTGATGAATCAATATCAAAGAATACAATAGAAGTTGATATATCTGAATTAGTATTAATAATATCACAAATCTCTTCAGATATATATCGACCGTTTGGTAATAATCCAACAACTACTAATTCTTGCTTGTCATAATTTTTTTCAATAATTTCAAATGAAATTCTATTGATTTTATTTTTTATATCATTTGAATCTAAAACAATGTTTTTCATGAATCTAAAAGTGGCATTTGCTTGTTATCTTTAAAAGTAGAGAGAATAACCATTGACTGCAAACTATCTGTTACCTCAATTTCACTTACCTTCTCCAACATCAATTTTTGATATGATTCAATATCTTTAGCTACAACTTTTAATATAAAATCTCCAGACCCTGTTATATGATGGCATTCAACAATGTTATCAACATCACTAATTTTTTCTATAAAAGAAACCAAATTCTTTTTATTATGTCCCTTAAGAGAGACCATAACATATGTACTAACTCCCAAACCAATTTTAGATTTATCTAACTTTGCATGATAGCCACTTATTATGCCCTTAGATTCTAATTTTCTTACTCTCTCTAGTGTAGGTGCAGGAGAAAGACCTATCTCTTTAGAGAGTTTAGCATTTGTTATTTTAGCATTTTTCTGTAAAATCCTTAAAATTTTTTTATCTATAGCATCAATTTTCATAGAGAATTTTATTTTGTAAAACGATAAAATTCTAAATAAAGTTTTGGTTTATGACTATTTTGAAGTAGAAAAAAAAATATTATTTCATTTTCCTGATATTTAACCTAGCTTTTTTATTTAAATCGTCCTTTCTCCTGGTCAATTGAATAACCTTTTTATAATATATTTTTGACTTATTAAATTCCCCTCTATCAAAAAAAATTTTGCCTAGATAGTAATATGAATAGAATGTATATCCCATTTTTTCTTTTCCTAATAAACCAGCATATTCAATCGCTTTTAAGTAATTATAAATTGCCTTATCAAAGTTTAACTGAGAGTGATAGTATTCTCCAATGAAAAAATAAGATATTCTTGCCTCATCATGATAATAACCAAATGTATTTGCATAAAAATTTTTTAAAATATCATTAGCGCTTTTATACGATTGTTTTACCTTCCCATTCTGGTATAATATCTGAGTATGATATTTATGAAATATAGAATTATTAGGATATGTTTCAATTAAGTATTTTGATAGCTGAAGAGCATTTGAAAGATTTCTTTCTCCCAAATATATTCGCATTAAAAAAAATTGAGCTTCAGTTCTAGTATAAAAAGAGTTTCCTGAAGCATTAATTAATTCATCTATACCTTTTTTCTTATCACCTTCAGGAAAAAAATTAACTAATGGTCTTAACAAAGGGTACCTCTCAGATATCCAAATTGAGTAATAATTAAATAATCCATTTCCAAAATCAATTTCAGGAATCATCAAATCGTTTTTTTTAATCTCTTTTAGATACTTGATAGCATTTCTACCAGCTAAAGCTGACTGAGTCCATTTCTTTCTGTCAGCCAGAAGCCTGCCCTTAAATGCATGGGAAGCAGCAAGAAAAAATGCTCCATCAACTATATTTCCTTTATTGTAAATTTCATTTGCTTTATCAATAGTCTTATCCATATTTAATAAAAACTTATCATCCAATTTTTTTGGAGATCCATTTATTTTTCCAGACTGAGCATCAATTTGCCACCATAGACTTAAGCCCATTAAAAAGGAAGGAAGCGGATGATTATAATACTCTTGTGCTAACCATTTAAATTCTTTTTCAGAATCTTTAAAGTTATAGTTATACATCTTGTTTATAGAGGAGGTTGATTCGATTTGTAGATCTATATTTTTTAAAATACTAATTGTATCATATGAGGAACCTTTAACAAAACAGATATTTAATAATAATATTATTATCAAGAAAACCTTCTTACCTAAATTCAATTTCATTAAACAAAATAACTGAATCAGATAGAATAAGGTTATAATTATTTTAATTATTTTCGCATTGATTGATTGATCGCTGATGATAGAATATAAAAAATTAAATAATTTAGCAGGATGGGTTACTTTTTTGATTGCATTAGTAGTTTATGCAATCACTGTTGAAGATACAGCCAGTTTTTGGGATGCTGGAGAATTTATAGCAGTATCTAGTAAACTAGAAGTTCCACATCCTCCAGGAGCTCCATTTTACTTATTATTAGGCAGGTTTTTCTCAATGTTTGCCTTAGGGGTACCAGAAAATATTGCATTAGCAATTAATTTTCTAAGTGTAGTTTCAAGTGCGTTTACGATACTTTTTTTATTTTGGACAATTACTTATTTATCATCAAAAATCATAAACCCAAATGAAAATCAAAATAATAAATTTTTAGTTGTCCTATCTGGATTTATAGGATCGTTATCATTTACATTCACAGATTCTTTTTGGTTTTCCGCAGTTGAATCTGAGGTGTATGCAATGTCATCTTTTTTTACTGCTTTTGTTTTTTGGGCAATCTTGAAATGGGAAAGTTTAGAAAATAGTAAAGAAGAAAATAAATGGATAATACTTATTGCTTACATGATGGGCCTTTCAATTGGGGTTCATCTTCTAAACCTTGTCACCATACCTGCGCTCGCACTAATCATTTATTTCAAAAAATATAAAAAAATTACAGTAGGAGGAGTGATAACATCTCTAGTTCTTGGGTTAGTAAGTGTTGGATTTATTGTTGAAGGAATTATACCTGGTATACCTACCCTAGCAAATTCTGTAGAGATACTATTTATAAATAATTTTAATCTACCTTTTGGTAGTGGGATAATATTCTTTTCTGTATTGTTTTTAATTACCCTATTTTACTTATTAAGATACAGTCAAAAAAAGCAGAATGTTACTCTAAATACAATACTTCTATCCTTAACATTTATTTTAATTGGATATTCATCTTATTCTATCGTATTAATCAGATCAAATTATAATCCTCCAATAGATGAGAACAATCCAGAAAATATTTTAAATTTTATATCATACCTTAAAAGAGAACAATACGGTTACAGACCTCTTATTACCGGTCAATATTTTGATGCTAATGTAGTTGGACAAGAGGAAACAGGCGTAACATATAAAAGGGGTAATGATAAATATGAAATAAAAGAGAAAAAATTAAAATATGTTTATGATTCAAAGAGAACTACAATACTACCAAGAATGTATAGTAGCTCCCCAAATCATATCGAAAGATATAGAGAGATTACAGGTTTAAGTGAAAATGAAAAACCAACCTTCTCTCACAATATTGAATTTTTCATTAAATATCAGGTAGGTCATATGTACTTAAGATATTTTCTCTGGAATTTTTCTGGGAGATCATCAGATATTCAAAATGCAGACTGGATAGGATTAAATAATTTATTTGAAGATTTGCCTTATTCCATTGAAAATAATAAGGCAAGAAATAATTATCTGATGATTCCTTTATTTCTTGGTATTTTAGGTCTTTTATTTCAATATTTTTCTGATCGAAAAAATTTTTATGTAGTTCTGCTGCTTTTTATTCTCACCGGTTTAGCACTGGTAGTCTATTTAAATAGTCCTCCAATAGAACCAAGAGAAAGAGACTATATTTATTCTGGATCATACTATACCTTCTCAATTTGGATTGGCTTTGGTGTAATTTCAATATTTTCATTTATGAACAGGTTTCTAAATAAAAAGAGTTTATCTATTGTTTTATCTGGAATTATATCACTTTTATCACCTGCAATATTAGCATATGAGAATTGGGATGATCACGATAGATCAGACAGATATTTAACCGTTGATTCTGCAAAGAATTTATTAGCTTCTTGTGAACCAAACTCAATATTATTTACTGGAGGAGATAATGATACATTTCCCCTCTGGTATGTCCAAGAAGTAGAAAATTTTAGAACTGATGTTAGAGTAATAGTGTTAAGTTATTTTAATACTGACTGGTACATAGAGCAAATTATGTCCAAAAAAAATGAATCTGAAAAAATTGATTTTTCTATTAGCCTTGATAATTATATTCAGGGAGGTCTAAATGATTACCTTCCAGTAAGGTCAAATGATAATAGAACTATCAACCTTAAAAAATATATTCAATTTGTAGAAAGAAAAGCAAAAGCAATTCAATTTAGGAACTATAATATAATTCCCTCTAAATCCTTCTATCTAACTGATTTTGACTACGATAATAATCTTCTTAAAGATAATCTTAAACCTTTTTCTCAAGATACCCTTATTCTTAGAATCAAAGGAAATAAAAGTGGTTTAGAAAAAAAAGACTTAGCATTCATGGATTTATTACAAAAAAGTAATTGGGAAAGGCCAATATATTTTAATAATACCTCTTTGAATGGAATTGGATTAGATTTAAAGAGAAATGTTGTTCAGGAAGGTTTTGTGTATAGATTACTCCCCATTCAGAACACATCATCATCAAATTTCATTGATACCGACAAGATGTATTTAAACCTTATGGAAAAATCATTTTGGAGAGGTTTAGATAACGAAAGTGCTTATTTTTCAGAAGATCATAGAGGTTTTATTATGAATTACAGGTCTACATTTAATACATTAATAAAAAATCTTATAAATGAAAATAGATATGATGATGCACTGAAAGTTATTAATAAATGCTTGGAAATTATGCCTGACAAATCACTAATGTATGATCATTTTTCCGTACAGATTGTTGAATTCCTTATTGATCTTAATCAAAAAGCTAATTTAAAAACCATGGGTCTTGCTAATGAAATTGCTGAATTGACAAGCGTGAGAGCAGATGAAACTTTGAATTATTTCTTTGATAAAGGAATTAAAAACAGATATGAAATTCAAAGAAACCTTGTCTCTTTAAATACTCTAGCTAGAGCATACAGTAGAATAAATAATGAAGATTTATCAAAAAAATACAGAGAACTTTTTGAAAATAATTATTCTAGAAGTAGTGTTAATTGATTTTTAAGAACTTAACCATATCCCTTCTCTCTGTTGATTTATCAGTTAGAGATAGAAAATAAAATCCTGAATTTAAATCTCTTAATGATATTCTGATTGTATTCTCTGATAAATTCTCTGTGGTAACATTCACTTTATTTCCAATTAATGAATGAATAGAAAAAGACTGATTAGCAATGTTACTTTTATCATTAAACTTTATATTAATATGGTCTATAGCTGGGTTTGGATACACCTCAAAATAACTATTAGACTCTTTTTTCTGAGAGAAAGAGAAATTAGATAGAGATAATAAAAAGACACATAATAATAATTTTTTCATAATGCAATTAAATTACTAATCAAAGTAAACCCAAAAATTCAATATTAATTTAAGTTAAAATTACAATAATTTTTTAACTCTTTCTGAAATCCAGCTACCAACGTAAGTTGTCGAATAATTTTTTTCCTTGTTTATATCTTCTGTAACAATACCATTATCTAAAGCATCTGAAACTGACTTCTCAATTATTTCTGAATATTTTTTTAATCCAAATGATAGATCTAACATCATACTAGCAGATAAAATCATGGCCATTGGATTGGCAATATTTTTACCTGTAGCCTGAGGATAAGATCCATGAATTGGTTCAAATAATGAAATTTTATCACCAATAGATGCCGATGGTAACATTCCCAATGAACCTGTTATAACAGATGCCTCATCTGTTATAATATCCCCAAACATGTTTTCAGTTAAAATCACATCAAAATGAGATGGATTTGTTATAATTTTCATTGCTGCATTATCAACAAAAAGGTATTCAACTTCAACATTTTTATATTCATTAGATATATTCTGTACAATATCTCTCCATAGCCTTGATGTCTCTAAAACATTTGCTTTATCCACAAGTGTTAAAAGTTTTCTTCTTTTCTCAGCCTCTTTAAATGCTAAATGAGATATCCTAACAATCTCATCTTTAGTATATCTGCAAGTATCAAAAGCACTATTATTTTTATTATCAAATCCTTTATCTCCAAAATAAATTCCGCCTGTAAGCTCCCTAAAAACAACAAAATCTGTATTATCTAAAATGTTTGCCTTTAAGGGCGAGGCATTAATAAGTGATTCGTACACTTTGATAGGTCTCACATTAGCATAAAGACCTAAATATTTTCTCATCTCAAGTAGACCGTCTTCAGGTCTAATTTTAGCTTTTGGATTATTATCGTATTTTGGATCCCCAATAGCACCAAATAAAATCGCATCGGAAGTATTACATATCTCTTTAGTAGAATCAGGAAAAGGATGATTAAATTTATCAATAGCAGAAGCTCCAATATAACCATTATTGAAATTAAAACGCAAGTCTGTTTTTTCAGAAATTACATCAAGTATCTTAATTGCTTCATTTACAACTTCAGGTCCAATACCATCTCCTCTTAATACTGCAATATTTTTATCTGCCTGTTTCATTTTCAAACTTTAAAATTTTATCCTTCATACTTAATAGATAGTCTATATTATCAAACCCATTCAATAAACATGTTTTATTATAGTCGTTTATTTCAAAAGTTTCTTCGACACTACCATCTCCTGAATAAAATTTTTGTGTAATCAAGTCAATATTAAATTCTAGCTTTGGTTCTAGAGAAATTTTTTTGAATATTTTATGGATAATCTTTTCATTTAATTCAAATACCAAAAGACCATTATTTAAAGCATTATTTTTAAAGATATCTGCAAAAAAACTACTGATTACCACTCTGAATCCATAGTCATAAATAGCCCAAGCCGCATGTTCTCTACTGGAACCACATCCAAAATTTCTTCCAGCTAAAAGAATTTTAGAATGATTAGGGAAAGTATTTAAAATAAAATCTTTATTTAGGTTTTCATTTGAATCATATCTCCAATCTCTAAAGAGATTTTCTCCAAAACCATCTCTAGAAACAGCTTTTAGGAATCTTGCTGGAATAATTTGATCTGTGTCAACATTCTCTATGTCTAGTGGTGTAATTATTGAAGTGATTTTCTTAAATTTATCCATTTTAAATATAGTCTCTTACATCTGATACATACCCATTAATTGCAGATAACGCAGCTGTTACTGGACTTGCTAAGAAAGTTCTAGATCCAGGCCCTTGTCTACCCTCAAAATTTCTATTAGAGGTTGATAGGCAATACTTATCTTTAGGTATCTTATCTTCATTCATTGCAAGACATGCTGAACAACCAGGTTGCCTAAAATCAAATCCTGCCTTTATAAAAATTTTATCTAAACCTTCTTTTACTGCAATTTTTTCTACTGATTTAGAGCCAGGTATTACCCATGCATTTACATGTGATGACTTATTTTTTCCTTGAATTATTTTAGCTGCTGCTCTCAAATCCTCAATCCTAGAGTTAGTACAACTACCAATAAATACATAATCAATTTTTTTATTTTTAAGCTTTTCTCCAGAATTAATTCCCATATAATCAAGAGATTTTTGAAATGAATTTTTAGAACTATTTAGTGTAAAGTCTGGAATTTTTTCATCGATCTTAATTCCCATTCCTGGATTTGTCCCATAAGTTATCATAGGTTCAATATCTTCAGCCTTAAATTTTATTATTTTATCATATTTTGCATCTTTATCAGATCTTAGAGAATTCCAATAATTAATCTTATTATTCAAATCATCACCTTTTGGTGCAAACTCTTTACCCTTTATATATTCAAATGTTATTTCATCAGGAGCTATCATACCGCCTCTAGCTCCCATCTCTATACTCATATTGCAAATAGTCATTCTTGACTCCATTGACAACGATTCAATAGCTGATCCTGAATATTCAACAAAATAACCTGTTCCACCTGATGCACTTATTTTAGAAATAATATATAGGATAATATCTTTGGAGTAAACACCTTTATTTAGTTTCCCATCAATTTCAATCTTCATTGTTTTAGGTTTATTTTGGAGGAGACATTGTGTTGAGAGTACCATCTCTACTTCACTAGTACCAATTCCAAAAGCAATAGAACCAAATGCGCCATGGGTTGAAGTGTGACTATCTCCACACACAATAGTCATCCCAGGCAGAGTAAGACCAAGTTCTGGTCCAATAACATGGACAATACCTTGGTATTTATGTCCTAAACCATATAATTTGATGTTATGTTTATTACAATTCTGGGTTAGTTTTTCTACTTGTTTTCTTGATAATTCTTCTTTTATCGGAAGGTGTTGATTTTTTGTAGGAACATTATGATCTGCCGTAGCTATTGTCCTATCAGGTCTCATAACGTTAATATTTCTAGATACTACACCATCAAATGCCTGAGGACTAGTTACTTCGTGGATCAAGTGTTTATCTATATATAGAATACTTGGGCCATTGGGTATAGAGTCAACAATATGTTCATCCCAGACTTTATCAAATAATGTTTTAGACATTTTTTTCTTTAACAAGTTGAGTCAAATCTTCATCATGCAAAAGTTTTTTCTTATCAGCTAATTCAATAAACTTAACATAAATTGTCTCTAATTCAATTTTAGAAAAAGCATATCCCAAAAGACTTAGGCGATGTTTTAATGCTGCCCTACCACTTCTAGCTGTTAAATCAATTGAAGAGGAGTCTAAACCAACATCTTCTGGGTTTATAATTTCGTAATTATCTCTATTTTTTAAAAATCCGTCTTGGTGAATACCTGATGAATGAGCAAATGCGTTAGCACCAACTATAGCCTTATTTCTTTGAACTGGCATATTCATTAATTTGCTAACTTTTTTACTTAGTTTGATTATTTTTTTGGTGTCAATATCAGTAGATAAATTAAGGTTTGGATGAGCTTTGAGCGCCATAACAATCTCTTCTATTGAGGTGTTTCCTGCTCTTTCTCCTATTCCATTTATTGTTCCTTCCACTTGTCTCGCTCCGTTTTGTAGACCAGATAAAGAATTAGCAGTTGCTAAACCTAAGTCGTTATGACAATGTACAGACACAATGGCTTTATCAATATTTGGCACTTTATTAAATAAATTTTTTATTTTATTACCATACATCTCTGGTAAGTTATAACCCGTAGTGTCAGCAATATTTATTACTGTTGCCCCAGCATTTATAACCTTCTCTACCATAAGAGCTAAAAAATCAGTATCGGCTCTACCTGCATCTTCTGGATAAAATTCAATATCATCAAAATATTTTCTGGCATATTTAACAGCGGCAACAGCTTGATCTAAAATTTTTTCTCTTGTAGAATTAAACTTATGTTTTATATGAATATCAGATGCACCAATACCAGTATGTAATCTTTTCCTCTGAGCATTTTTTAAAGACACATGAGCCATATTGATGTCATCAACTAGTGCTCTTGAGAGAGCACAGATAATTGGTCTTTTAACGTTTTTAGATATTTCAACAACAGAATTAAAATCACCAGGACTTGATATTGGAAATCCTGCTTCTATAATATCAACACCTAAATCCTCTAAATCTATTGCTATTTCAACCTTTTCATCCGTATTTAGCTGACAGCCAGGAACTTGTTCTCCATCACGAAGAGTTGTATCAAAAATGTAAACTTTTTCTTTTTTAGACATGATCAAAAAATATCTATAATGAATTTACATATTTTTGACTATTTCTCTACCAAAATCAGAGCATGAAAGTAGAGTTGCATTATCCATCAATCTCTCAAAGTCATATGTAACTTTACCGGATAGTATGGATTTGGTAAGTCCTTTATGTATTAAATCTTTTGCCTCATTCCATCCAAGATGTTCTAACATCATTGCTCCAGATAATATAACCGAACCAGGATTTACTTTATCTTGACCAGCATATTTAGGAGCAGTTCCATGAGTAGCCTCGAATATTGCATGGCCAGATTGGTAATTAATATTAGCTCCAGGAGCAATTCCAATACCCCCAACTATAGCTGCGAGAGCATCTGAAATATAGTCTCCATTTAAATTCATAGTTGCAATTACAGAATATTCTTTTGGTCTTAAAAGAATTTGCTGAAGAAATGCATCAGCAATTACATCTTTAATTATTAATTCATGATCTCCATTTTTAATTACTTGCCAAGGTCCTCCTTGATAGTCAACAGCGCCAAATTCATCTTTAGCTATCTGATACCCCCAGTCTCTAAAAG
>CAJWTC010000017.1 GCA_913046795.1 uncultured Flammeovirgaceae bacterium
TTACAGAAGATAAAATATATTTAAGTGTCAAATTCACTTCCTGGTCTTCAAAAAATAATGGAGGGTTTGCTTACGAGAGAACCAGTACACCCTAAGAGTTTAACTAAATACTTCAAATTGTAAAAGATTTCATCTATATATTAATAGATATACCAATATTGATATAATTTGATTTGTTGTTAATACCTCTTGAAAAAGATAAATCAGCTTGCAAGTTATCTGTCAAAGAATAAATAACTCCTGCATCCCAGTGAGATTTTGATATCCCTGAAATTTCTTCACCAAAAACTTCAATAAATATCCCTAATTTCTGAATGCTTTTAGAAAATGCCAATGTGTAAATAAAATTATTTATTTGGTTATTAAACCCTATATTATATCCTAAGTTATACCCAATCTGAAAAGATTCTGTCAGGTCATGGGAAATTAAAATTCTATTCAAAGATATGGGGTCTTTGTTTGAAAACTCCCTTTTATTTGGTAGAGATAAATGAGATAGAAATGAGACTTTAGTTGATGAATTAATACCATTAAAAATATTGAATTTCAATCCTAACTCTAGGTTACCAAAAGCTGTTCTTTTCTCATTATTAACTAGTCCAGTTATCATATTGGAGTTTATTCTTAACTCAATTTTATTTAATACTCCATACCTTAAAAGTGTATTCAAATAATTATCAGAATCAGTTATTAAGTATCCTGACTCAATTTGAAATTTATTCTTCAAAAGTACATGTGTCCCTTCAGTTTGGTCAGGTCTATCAGTGGAAATTATTTGTGCAACTGATATGGAAGTAATAAAAACTAGTATTAATGCAAACGAAAAAAAGAATTTTGAAATATATGATTTCATATTGAAGTATTTATACCACTAATCTTTTTATTTACAAGAAATAGTGGAGCCAGAGGGAGTCGAACCCTCGACCTCTTGACTGCCAGTCAAGCACTCTAGCCAGCTGAGCTATGGCCCCTAAAAATTATTTAAGGACGTCTCTCTTAAATTGATTCCAACCCTGAACTTTACCGTCAACTATATGGTAATACTCGTAATATACTTCTGCCTCTAACTCAGAGTCCGGATTAGTATGTGTAGATGTGAACTGAGCATTTACATAATCTCCCTCCCCTGTTGTTACTGCCAGAGAAAAAGCATAATCAGTATTCCACGAATACTCATTCCCATCTTCTTCTTCGACTTGAACAACCCAATTCTTTATGTATTCTACAAACTCATCTGGTCCTGTGACTTTACCACCATCAGCAAAATTCATAACCGCATCCTCGGCAACAAATGTTTTGATTTTATCATAATCTAATTCAGCCCAGGCCTTATCCATCTCATTGAAGACATCTAATGCTAAAGCGCTACCTATTTTAACTTCCCCATCCATTCCGTCAATAAATCCATTTGAAGGAGTCTCACAATCTGCAACTTGATTGATATTTGTACATGATACTAAGAAAACTAATACTAGTAAGATATTTCTCATAATTATTATTATTTATTTGTTTAAAATTTAATTAAAAGCACTCTGAATCAATAACTTTATATGATTTCTGTGTGCTATAGATGATGTATTTCCTGATGGCTTTCTCATCATCTTGTGTATTTTCTCTAAGTTATATATTGCCATAGACTTAGCAGGAATCTTAAATCTATCAGAAGACTTACCACCTACCATTTCGAGTAGTCTTGTAACGTACACAGCCTGAAGATTTTGTCTGAATGTATTTACATCTGTTTTAAGGTCTGACATAAATATGGATTCATTTAGGTCAGTCATAAATTCTGATAAGGTATAGGTATTACCATACAACTCTGAATCAATAATTCTCTGTAGTGTATTAGGGTGTAATATATGGGCTAATACCCTAGACTGATAACTTAATACCTGATCATGAATCTTTGGGTCTTCAGGCCCCGAAAAGAAATCAAAACCTCTTCTCTGCCTCGCAAGGTAATTATAAACTTCATTAGGATGATCAAATGCATTTGGAGAAAAGATATATGTATTCAAAGTTTGCATAGCTCTTCTTTGATCTTTTTCAGGGACAGGCGTGTATGGCTTCGTGCCACCCGGCTGACCAATAGTAGATCTATCGACATACACTCCTCCAATAAATCGAGATACAACGTCACCAGCTCTTGCTGCTTGACTATTTAGCGTGTAATATGCTCTCCTCAAGTCCTCATAAGTATCGCCCTCATTATTAAATTTTGATTTTATTTTTTTCATCATATCATTGACAATATTAAACCTGTCAATTGAGTAAGATATCTGATCATTAGACAAGTCACCTGTCATAACTCTAGGATCAATTGCCTTTCCAGGTGATCTCATGTCATCTGCATCATTTCCAAAAATTAATTCTGGTTCAGTTGACCTTGACAAGAGGTCATTTATTTCTTCATCACTATTGAAAGGAGTATATCCATATTGAACAGCCCATATATCGTATGGACCCAAAGCCATATCATAAAACTGGCCCTGCTTTGATCTATCTGGTGTTAGGTTTATTCCAGCATAGTCCATCACTGAACCAGTGAGTGCCTTACCTTCAATGAAGTCAGCGTCGTATAACTGTTTTGGAGAAAATAGTTGACTTGCTTTCATGTTATGATTAAGTCCTAAAGTATGTCCAACTTCATGCATGATAAGTGACTTTAACCCTTCCTTCTCAATTCTATCTAAATCATAATCCGAGGCTCCATCAATTTCGAGAAGGGCTTTACCAAAAAGTAAATTCTCATGCATAAGGTGACCCATTGAACAATAGAACACATCATGACCTTCATGGTTATGAGTTTCATTATCCTCTTCAAGATTCATATATGTTTTAGCATCACCAACAAGTTTGTTATAGAAAACTCTGTTAGTAAAGTGAACAAACTCGAGCATAATATCAGCTCCAATAATTTCACCTGTTCTTGGATTTGTCATGCTTGGCCCATAACCACCAAAAGGTGGATTTGGAGATGAGGTCCATCTTAACACGTTATATCTTATGTCTCCTGCATCCCAATCTGCATCATCTGGCTGAGTCTTTACGACTATTGCGTTTTTGAAACCTGCTTTCTCAAATGCTTCATTCCATGCCAAAACTCCATCTTCAATTGTCTCCCTCCACTCAAGAGGTGTTGAGTTCTCAATCCACCAAGTAATAGGAGTTACAGGCTCTGAAATTTCTAGTTCAGGATTCTTTTTTATTAACCTCCACCTATTTACCATGTCTCTGTAGTTTGTTGTTCCTGTTTCAGTCATATCATTAACTGAAGTTAAGAAGTATCCTACTCTTGGGTCATCATATCGAATCTCATATCCATCATCAGGCATTGCCATCATAGAATGAAATACTTCTATAGAAACATATCGACCATCTGTAACAGCTTCTGAACCAGAGTTTAATACTCCAGGATTTTTATATACATATTCAGTCTTAAGGTTAGTGTTTTTGGGATAATTATTAATCTCTTTAACCTTTGATTTGCCCTTGTCAAAACTTCCAAGAGTAAATCTCCTTGATGATGATCCTGGAGGACGTGGAGGCTTCACTCTCCTAAGAGTCTCTGATAGAAATAGATCGTTTACATTAATTAATATCCTTCCATCTTCTTTATCTTCTTTTAAAATTTTATTACTTGAGATTATTGCGTGGCTCATATTAGCATCTTTCGATCTAGAAAGTGGATTATCTTTATCAAAATAGAAATTTGTATTTGGAGCTATAAATTCGATTTTATTAAAATACCTCTTGATATTAAATATCACGTCAGCACCGTATGCACCCCTAAAACTCCCTGCTTCAGTAACGCCATCTGCAATTTGAGAAAAGTATATAAAGTCTTTATTAAGTTGATCATGTGAAATTATCATTTTCAACTCACCAGTAACTGTGTCTTGGTAAATTGGAAATAGTCCATCAATCATTCTACTAGACTCTGTCAAGTCTTCGATAGTCTTTTCTTTCTTCTCTTTTTTTTCTTTCTCCTCTTTATCTTGGGTAAATGCTACAAAGGAGAGAGATAGTAATAATGTTGTTAAAAAAATTCTCATATGTTTTGTTTAGTGATTATTTGACAATAATATGAATTTAAACTTATAAACTAAAATATTCTTTTTACTTGCCTTATTCTTTTCAAGTAGTAGTCTTTTATGAGCTGGGTCTCAATAACACCTCTTGATGAAGATGCGTGTATAAAGTCAATATCTTTCTGACCATAAACATTTGATAAAATTCCAACATGAGTAACTTTTCTCCTACTTTTTCCAAAAGCAAAAAAAACAAGATCTCCCTCCTTTGACTTTTTTAGGGACACTTTCTTTCCAATATCAATCTGTTGAGAAGTTGTCCTAGGAATTTTCATTCCTATCGATTCGAATGATCTAACAAGTAAACCAGAGCAGTCTATACCTCTCTTATCATTACCTCCCCATTTGTACGGGGTACCTATGTATGTCCTAGCCTCACCAATAACTTTACTTACTTTTCTTTGATTACTTAGTTTTTTTTGAGAGATACAACTCGAAAAAAATATTACTACTAATGAAAAGATAAATTGTTTTTTCATTTTTATTTTTTTCTTAGAATAATAAATAGATCTAGATTGTTTGGGTCATCTTTAACCAGTTTATAGTCGTTATAAGTGATTCCTGAAACCAACTCATTATCATTTTTTTTAAGATTATTTCTATTTATTCTGTTAAGAAATTCATACGGGATTTTATATATAAAATTTGGGAGAATCTTTTCTAAGTTAAAAATGTCTAAACTCTTAAACCTTTTCACAGATTCTAGGTTTTGATTATAATATTCAATTACCTTACTATTTCCAGAAATCCCAAGAACATCAAGTTGAGAAAAATATCTTCTACATAAATTATTTAATTCCTCTGAAGTGTACTCTCTCACATGCCAGGGATTTCTAGTTAAAGTCATTTTTATATTTGGTGTAGTAATCAAAGCAACACCCCCAGGTCTCAATATTCTCTCAATTTCAGATATATATTGGGAATCATCTTTAACGTGTTCAATCACTTGAAAAGAAATAACAGTATCGAAGGAATTATCTTCAATTTCGCTTATTGGAGGAAAGTTTGAAGATATAAAAGAGCTATCTCTATATTTCAAAGATAATTTTTCTATAACATCCTTAATTTTATCAATAGCAGTAAAGGATTTACTTTCTTTTAAAATGATATCAATACCTCTTCCCTCTCCACAACCAAGTTCCAAAACATCACCCTTAATGTATTTCCGAGAGAATACGTAAGCGCTAAGTAACCTATGATGAAGAGGACTATCAGAGGCAATTGTATTAGAAGTTATCTCAGTGGTGAATAAAGACATGAGGTAAAATTAATATGAAATGATTTCTAAATAATCATTATGATGAAATGAATAAAAATTAGTTATAAAATATTTAGTATATTTTAGAAATGGATATAAATAAAAAACTAGTATTTAAAAAAATTATTTATCTATTTATTCTTTTATCTAGTTCCCAAGATCTTTTCTCACAGGCGTCCATAAGAGAATACAATGAAAAACTTAAAACATATGACTTTAAAGATCCAAATCCAATTCCAATATTTATATCAGACACTAAGATCTACCCTTATTTCTCTTTTGATGGATATGATGTCAATCCTTCCATTAAAGAATTTAAGGTTATTGAATTAGAAAATAATTATATAAAAGTACTTATAACTCCTGAACTTGGAGGAAAGGTATGGGGAGCAATTGAGAAATCAACCGGAGAAGAATTTATTTATAAAAATGAGGTTGTGAAATTTAGAAATATCTCAATGAGAGGGCCATGGACTTCCGGAGGAATTGAATTTAATTTTGGTATTATTGGGCATCACCCTTCTACAGCAACTCCTGTCGACTATACATTTAGAAAAAATGATGATGGTAGCGTGTCGTGCTTTGTTGGGAATATAGACCTTCCCTCTAGAACACAGTGGAGAGTCGAAGTCAAAGTAGATGAGGAGAAGGCATCATTTATTACCAATGCCCTATGGTATAATCCCTCACCAACTAGCCAGTCCTACTACAATTGGATGACTGCGGCAGCCCCTGCAAGAAATGACCTTCATTTCTATACACCAGGGGACATGTACTTAGAACATAATGGAAATGTAAAAAGTTGGCCACTAGATAGTTCTGGAAGAGACCTTTCAAAATATAGAAATAATGACTTTGGGCCTAGCAAGTCTTACCATATAGTAGGTGAATACAATGACTTTTTCGGAGGTTATTATCATGATTCAAATTACGGATTTGGTCATTGGGGGAGATATGAAGATATCCCTGGTCAGAAACTTTGGCTATGGTCTCAGTCAAGAGCCGGTGGAATATGGGAAGACTTACTAACAGATAATGATGGACAATATATCGAGTTTCAAGCAGGCAGATTATTTGTTCAGTATACTCCTACTGAAGAGGAAAACCCAATATCAAATGTAAGATTTGAACCTTATAGAGTAGACAGGTGGAAAGAGGCATGGTTCCCACTCAAGCATACAGGTGGCCTAAGTGATGCCTCAGAGTTCGGAGCATTAAATGTTATTAGAAATAATGACAGTCTGACCATAAAACTAAATCCATTCATCAAAACAAATTCTTTACTTGAAATTTTAGTAGATGGAGAACCACATCACGAAGAGATCTTGGAATTAAATCCGATGGATGTGTATTCATCAACATTTTTTTTAGAGAGAGGTCAAAACTTTAATGTTAAAGTAGATGAGTTAGGTATAGACTATGAGTCAGAAAAATCAAAAAACTATATTGAAAGGTCATTTTTATCAGATGAAACCTCTAAATATGAAATAACAGATCAAAAACTTTTTCAGCAATCTAAGGAAGATATTGCCTTCCGAGAATATAAAAAGGCTGAAGAAAAGCTAAATGAAATTATTGAAAAAGATAAGTTTAATCTTGACGCAAGATATTATCTAGGAGAAATTTATTTCAAGACAGGTCAATTTAATCTTGCACTTGATATTGTTAAAGAAGGTTTAAAATTAGATACATATCATCCCTCACTAAATTATGTAGCTGGAATTACCTATAAAGAATTAAATGATAACTTGAATGGAAAAGAAGCACTTGGATGGGCCGCTAGATCAATAGAATATAGATCAAATGCATACTCTCAAATTGCAGATATATTTCTAAGAGAAAAAAATTATTTAAAAGCTATGGAATATGCTGAAAGATCTCTCGAGTATAATATTAATAATATCCCATCGATTGAAATAATTGCTATATCGAATAGATATCTCAATAAAGAAAAAGAACACAACTTAGCTTTACTGAAAATTGATAAATTAGATCCATTAAACCACATAATAGCATTTGAGAGATTTCAGTTATCCCCTAATAATCAAAATAAAATTCATGTAATAAACTCACATAGGTCTGAATTATCATACCAGACATATCTAGAGTTGGCTATAAGTTATTATAATCGGGGACTAATAAAAGAAGCCATAACTATTTTAGAAATTGGTCCAGATGAACTGATAAATAATATTTGGAAAGCCTATCTGAAAGAGGATAGAGAAGAACTTAAAAATTCAATTTCTAGTAAAAAAATTGATTTCTCATTTCCATTCAGGAGGGAGTCTATTAAAATATTGGAATGGGCTAAAAACACATTCCCAAGTTGGAAGCTAGATTATCTACTTTCTCTCAACTTATGGGGTAAAGGAAGATATACCGAAGCTAAGAATTTATTAATTGGAATCAAGGATATTTCCGATAACCATTTGTTCTATTTGAACAGAGGACTTATACTAAACAAATTAGGCATAGATCCAAGAAATGATTTTATAAAAGCATATGAGCTAGACAATAAAAATTGGAGAGTATCTAGAGCTCTCTCAGATTATCATTTTAATAGTGGAAACTATAATCAATCTAATACCATATTAAGAAAAGCATTTAATAACGATAAAAGTAATTATATAATTGGTATGGATTATGTCAAGACACTAGTAAAACTTGAAAAATTTTCATCTGGAATTTCTATATTAGATAACCTAAATATTTTACCATATGAACATTCTGGAGAGGGACGTGAGCTATACACAAATGCATACTTTGGATTAGCTATAAAAAAAATAATTTCTGGAGATTATAAAGAAGCAATAAATATTATAAATAAATCTAAAATCTGGCCAGAAAATCTAGGTGTAGGAAAACCATATAATCCGGATGAAAGAATTCAGGACTATTTGATGTTTTATTGTAAAACAAACCTTGGTGATTTATCATCAAAAAAACATCTTCAAGAAATTATTGAATACACGGAAGATAATATAAATAAAATGAGTGTAAATCATATTCTAGGCTTCCAGGCTATTAAAATAATGCAAGGAGAAGAAGAATCTGAATCTTTCATAAATAAATTAAATTCAAAACATAAATCAGATTCAGATGAGATGAATTTTATAAATAATTTTAAAAGAAACGGTTCATCAAATAGGTATAAAAAATTTGATTTACTTCGTAAAATATTACTTCTGAAATAGATATGAAGAACCAAGACATAATATTTGGTAAAAGACCTGTACTAGAAGCAATAAGATCTGGCAAGACAATTGAAAAGATCTTTATCCAAAAGAATTTATCAAAAGAAGTTTTTGATGAAATAAAGAAATCAACAGTTAACAAGAAATTGAATCTATCTCTTGTACCTAAAGAAAAGCTCAACAGAATAACAAGAAAAAATCACCAAGGGATAATATGCTATATTTCCCCTATCGAGTATCAGCCACTAAGTGAAATAGTCCATAGTTGTTATGAATCTGGTAAAGACCCAATCATAATAGTTTTAGATAGAGTTACAGACACTAGAAACTTTGGGGCAATTACTAGAGTAGCTGAAGCAACAGGAGTAGATGCAATTGTTATTCCAGAAAAAGAATCTGCACTAGTTACAAGTGAAGCTATAAAAGCATCCGCAGGTGCATTAAATTATGTATCAATATGTAAGGAAAGAAATCTTAAAAGTGTGGTAAATAAGCTTAAAGAAAGTGGCCTCAAAATAATTTCATGTACTGAAAAAAGTGATGATGATATTTACTCAGTAGACTTCAACTGTCCTGTATGTATAATACTGGGATCAGAAAAAAATGGTATTTCACAGAATTTGATTGAAATAAGTGATGTAAAAGCTAAGATTCCAATGAAAGGGAAGATTGAGTCATTAAATGTATCATCTAGTTCTTCAATAATTTTATATGAATTAATAAGGCAAAGAATTTAGATTGATGTTAAACCAGTAAGATCTGAACTACTTCTTATTTTCTTTCCCATCCCATCTAATAATTCAATACCATACTTCCTACATACTACTGCCTCCGGAATCTCCTTATTATGTCTATCCCCTCCATTAGTAAAAATATCTGGTTTTAATGCCTCCAAACTTTTACATACTGTTTTATCTTGGTCGATTGAGAGGTATACCTCATCTACCCACTGAATAGATGATACAATTTTCATCCTATCCTTCTCATCCATGAATGGTTTTCCTTTCTTAAGCTTACACTGATTGTTATTATTAATTATTACAATAAGATAATCTCCTAATTTTTTAGAGAGCTCTATATAATCTAAATGACCAACATGAATCGGATCAAAATAACCACTTATAGCAACTTTTTTCATTAATTATATTTTTGGATAAAATTAATGATAATTAAATGATATTTTTGATAATGAATATTTTAATAATTGGATCTGGAGGTAGGGAGCATACCCTATCATGGAAAATTAAACAGAGTAGACACTGTAATCAACTTTTTATACTTCCTGGAAATGCCGGAACAGCCAAATTAGGTGAAAATGTAAACTTAAATCCTAATAATTTTGAACAAGTTAAAGATCTAGTAATAGAAAAAGATATAGAGTTAATTATTGTTGGACCTGAAGAACCTCTAGTAAATGGCATTGTCGATTTTTTTGAATCACAAAATGAATTAAAAAATGTGAAAATATTTGGTCCAAGTAAAAAAGGAGCTCAACTAGAGGGGAGTAAAGATTTTTCTAAAGATTTTATGTTCAGAAATAAAATACCTTGTGCCAACTCTAAGACTTTCAACTCAAAAAATATTGAAGAAGGCTTTAGTTTTTTAGAAAAGATATCTCCACCATATGTGCTTAAAGCAGATGGATTAGCCGCAGGGAAAGGGGTATTAATACTTGATAATATTGACGAAGCAAAAAGAGAACTACGCGAGATGTTAATAAATAAAAAGTTTGGTGATGCAAGCAGAAGTGTTTTAATCGAGGAGTTCCTTGATGGAATAGAAGTATCGGTATTCTTTATAACCGATGGGAAAGATTATATCATGCTACCAGAAGCAAAAGATTATAAGAGAATTGGGGATGGTGATAAAGGACCTAATACGGGTGGAATGGGTGCTGTATCTCCAGTAAGTTTTGCTGATGATGACTTTATGAAAAAAGTTAAAAATAAGGTAGTTGAAAGAACCGTCCACGGAATAAATTCTGAAAAAATTAATTATAAAGGTTTTGTTTTTGCTGGTCTTATGAATGTTAATGGAGAACCTTTTGTAATTGAATATAATGTTAGGATGGGAGATCCTGAAACCCAAGTTGTAATCCCTAGATTAAAGAATGATTTAGCTGAAATAATTTTAATGTGCTTGGAGGGAGATTTAGATAAAGTATCTACTAAATTTAAAAGAGAATATGCTACAACAGTTATATTAGCATCAAATGGTTACCCTGAAAAATATACTAAAGGAAAAAAAATTTCTAAAGTATATGATGATGAAGACACTTTGATATTTCATGCAGGAACAAAACTTGTCAGTGGAGATATAATATCAAATGGAGGACGAGTTCTTGCCTGTACTGGATTTGGATCTAGACTAAGTGAAGCACTAGAAAACTCATATAAAAAAGCCGATGAAATTCTTTGGGATGATAAATATTTTAGAAAAGATATTGGTAAAGATTTACTTTAGATGAGAAAAAACAACCTCCTTAATATATTATTATTTATCTCTTTTATTTTGAGTTGTAGTAATCCTAGATATAGTAATTATTACTCATTTGATGACCAACAGTGGTTCCAAGATTCATCTATTGTATTTGATTTTAATAGCTCAAAATCTAAAAAACTTAAATTTGAGATTAGTGTATCTTACGACAATAACTATCCTTATCAAAATTTGTATACATCCTACTCATTGATTGACTCAAAAAGAAATGTAATAAATTCTGAAATGATAGAACTCCAACTTTTTGAAAAAAAATACGGTTATCCTCTCGGTTCAGGAGTATTTAAAAGCTTTGTAATTGACTCTACGTTTTTATCAATCGATAATGTAGTTCAAGACGAAGATTACAAATTATTGGTTAAACATTCTATGCGAGATAAAAGCCTATCAGGAATTAATAAGTTAGGTTTAACTATTACTGATTAGATAGATCCTCAAAATTTTCTTCTTTATCAAAAATAAATGAAATAGAAAATCTCATAGTCTCAGCTAAGGGGTGATCATTCTCAATTGTAGAAAGGTAAGAAAAATCGAGACCTAAATTATTGTATTTTAAACCAGCACCAAGAGTTAAAAATTTTCTACCGCCTTTATTTATATTTTCAAAAAAATATCCACCCCTTAAAGCAAAAACATCTCTGTACCAGTACTCCAGTCCAGAAGATATTGTTATCTCTTTTAACTCTTCCGAAAACCCATCAGGGGCATCTGAAAAAGATGAGAAGATACCACTAAGTACGGATCTGTTTGGGTCTTTACCCTTTAAAATAGTTGGTTGATTAGTATTAGGATTAATTATAAAATTACCGTTATTATCAAGTTCATATAGCGGTGGTGAAGGAACCATTAATTTATTGAAATCTATAGCTAGAGTGATAGAATTAAATTGATCAATGAATGTTTTAAGAGAGGAACCAAATCTCATATTAGTAGGAATGAAATCTAAATTCTTTGAACTTCCATATGTTATCTTTCCTCCTATATTTGATATATGGCTTCCAAATGATAGCTCTGAAGTTCTACCTGAAATATTAATTTCTTTATTATAATATAACCCAAGATCAACAGAAAAACTTGTACCAGCCTTAGCATCAGAATAGTTTGATATACTCCCAGATAAATTTGACCAGATGTAACGAGCAGTTCCACCTAAAGATAAACTATTCGTTAATTTTCTAGAATAAGTAAATGCTGTACTTAATTCCTTTGGGTTTTCAACTCCCATAGACATACCCTGATTATCAGTCAGCTGTATCTCTCCTAAATCAAAATATTTCATAGATACTCCAACAGTTTGAACTTTATCAATCTTGTAGAAACCAGTTAGATAAGAGATAGACATATCATCAACAATTTTTCCTAACCAAGGAACATAGGAAAGTCCAAATCCATATTTTTTATCAATAAATGCCAACTTAGCATTGTTCCAATGAATTGAATTTACATCTGCATCTGTTGCAACTCCAGTTTCACCCATTGCCGAACCCCTAGAATCTGGAGATATCATAAGAAATGGTACCGCAGTTATTATTGGTCTTCTTGCTGTATCTTGACCACTAAGCATTGAGACCTGAGAAAGGCCTGTTGAAGACATCATTAGAAAAATTAATAACAAACGCATCATCTTAATTTCAGTAGTTTATTATGAACAACTTCAGTCTTATTTTCTGAAGTATTTTGAACTTGTAATTTATAAATATAGATTCCTTGAGACAAAGTATATCCATTGAAATCTTTACCGTCCCAAGACAATCTTTCTATAATATCAGGTGAAATTTCATAGCTATCATAAATTGAGAAAACTAGATTACCTCTTATATCGTAAATATGTAATTCAATATCTAATGCATCTCCATGGTCTTGATTACTAAATTTAAATGTAGTTTTATCAGAAAAAGGATTAGGATAATTCATTAAATCTGTAACGATACTTTTATTTCTTTTGTCAATAATGAATACAACTTCCTTTGTAGATATATTATTGTAATTATCTGATACTTTTATTTCAATTTTATGTTTACCTAATGTGATATTATCTAGAGGATAAATAATTTTACCTTTTTTATATGAGTCTTTATCTTGTGAAAAAAACTTTGAGAGAGATATTTGAATAGTATCATCAAGAATTGCATGTGGAATAATGTATGAATTTCTATCAATTATATTGATTCCACTCTCATCAAAAACATCCACTATCAATAAAGGATTGCGAGATACTCTATCACCTGAAATAAAATTGTAATCATCAATATTAACAGAGAGATTAGGAGATATTTTATCAGACTTATAATCTTGATTAGTTCCTCCTATTGTAAAAGTTGAAAAGGATGATGCCTCATTTCCACTAATAGAGTCAACTGCAAACAAGGAAATTTTTCCATCACCAAATTCATAGTCAATATTTTTAGATACCATAAATTTAAAATCAAATTGACCGTTTTTAACAGATGATAAACCATTAAAAATGACTTGGTCCCATTCCCTAAATGAAAATGGAACACTCTCATCGCCTAAAGTTTGATTAAAATTAATTTTGTCATAAATGTTAACGTATAAATTTCCATCAAATGAATCATTTATATTACCTTGATCATCTACTATCCTACCCTTTATACTAATTTCACTTGTAGCAGAGAGTGTATCTAAACTATCTATTTCAATAGTATAGCTTGGGTAAATAAGCATTAAAGACGGATCACCAAGAAGAGAAAAGTTTCTATTAATAGAACCACTAAGACTATTATTCTTTGTGAATTTAAAGATATCTCCAATTCTTAGATGTTTACCATTTTGCTTTTTAAAGACATTTTTATAGAATTGGTTATTTAATCTAAAATTAGTTTGTGAAAAAACTGGTCTAGTTGTAGTTAGTAGTGCTATTGCTCCCCCATTTTCCTTATTTAATAACATCTCACCTCCAGAAGTTATTAGAGGATCATCAAATTTACCAAATTCACAAGTTGCTGTTATAATTAGAGGTAATTTTAACCTATTATCCCAACTAAAAATTGAATTTTCATCTAATATTTTTTCCTCTGTCCATAAGAATTCATTCCCATGTCCTATGTAGTTTAATATTAAGGACCCGTCTTCCATCGCATTATCTAATTCTTTTTTTGCTTCATCAGATACTATAACTCCATCTTTAAGTTTCTGTTCATAGTTGTCAAGATATATTTTTTTAATATCGTATTCTCCTGCAAATTCATTAAGGTAATCAAAATGATTCTCGGCATCATTTTGATGAACATTACCATCGCCATCATCAGCAACTAAATAAATATTTTTTTTCCAGTCACCTAGTAAATTTTTATTATTTGAATACCTTATCAGTTTATCTACATAGTCTCTAGCCTCATTCTCATCTTTACTGGGAATTCTTCCAATACTAACCTCTAAATCATGATCGCCTGAAATTGATTCGACCCATATCCCTTCATCTGACTCTAAAAAGCCATAATAGTCATCAGATGAAAAACTATATATATTATTTGATGAGTTATATGATTGATAAATTGGCACAAAGTTTGTGTTATTAGGAAGCCTATCCTTGTAGTCATAGGAACAATCACCAAAAAGTAATACATATTTAAGGTTATATGAACTTGAATTAAAAATGTATTTAATATAATTTCTTATAGATGACACATCTAGATTACCAGAAGAAAATTGATTATATATATCTTCAACTATTACCACTTTAACATTTAAGAGATCTTTACTCTCTCTTAAATCCTTAATTCTCATTGCTTGAGTTAGAAATTCTTTTGATGTGATAATTATTAAATCTGGATTATTATGATCTAAAATATTTGAATTTTTTACAACATTATTAAACTCAGGATACTTCAAATAGTTGGGTTGAAAAATTATTTTATTTTGATAACTCTCATTATTAGTTACAAAATAATAATTTAATTCATCAACCTTAATTACTTCATGTTCATAAATACTATATGGATCAGTAACATCTAAAACTTTAATATTCTCAGATGAGGAAATATTATAACGAATTTTTTTACTTTCAGGACCTGGGCTAACATAAAATTTAATTTGATCTTTATCATGACTCAGTGGAATAATAGTATTTAATTTTATGTAATCAAGATATGAAATAGCAGAACCGAGACCATTATACCTTAAGGTTAAAGAATTGTCATTATTTGTTCCCTTAAAAGAATAATTCTCAACTCTTCTCTTATATTTTTCTCCATAAATTTTTTCTTTTATTAAGTCCATATTAATTGAAGATATACTTTTATCATTGAAGAAAAGGTCAAAACTTGATTCAACAGTTGATCTCGAGACTAAAGATATCTCTAGATCAATTTGAGAATCATCTTGTATCTCAAATAAATTTATATTATGAGACTCACCGCTTGAGAAGATCTTACCAAACCATTCTCTACCTGATTGGATTATACTAAATCTATCATTTTCATAATGATAAAAATAATTTCCATGAGATGATATGCTATCGTAATTACTAATATTATCATTAATAATAATATTTTTATTTTCTGTGGAATTATAAGTAAGTAAATAATATGCTGTGTCCGTATAAATATTTTTTTTGGACGACATTAGGTTATTAATTGAATCATATAAAAGTATATCTGAGGACTGAAGATAAAAAAAGAGATATTCTCCTTCATCCAAATTATTATCATCATTTCCGATAAATGAAGTCTCAATTTCAACAGGCTGAAATAAATTTGATTTTGAGTTTAACTGCGGTACAGAGCCGTTATAACCTGATCCAAAAATTTGAATCTTATTTGGATCTATAACTCCATTATAGAGATTATGCATTTTAAAAAAATCTAGATCGATCTTGTAAACACCTGATTCTATAATTCCAATTTTTACCCAATTACCATCTTTTAGTATTGAATTATTTGATTTCAATAAAGAAGTATTTAAAAGAAATAATGATAATAGTATAATTTGTTTCATCTAAGCAGTACTATTAACTGAAATATATCTCAAATATTATGTTTATATGATTTTTTGAAAAATTTTGAAATTAAGGATATTAGTGTGTAAGCTGATATTATAAGATATAGAGAATCAAATCCCTTAATTAATATGAGAATAAGAGATATAAAAATAATTAAGAATCTTTCGGTATTATCTTTAAAAGAGAAGTTTGAAAACTTCATAGAAAAGAATTTGAATTCAGAAATCATCAAAATAGAAGATAAGATGACAATAAATATCATAGAATACTGAGTTAGAAAGTCAAAGGGAAAATAATTTGAGTAGTATAGAGAAAATAATAATATTGCATTTGCGGGTGTAGGTAAACCTTTAAAATCATTTGATTGGCTTTGGTCACTATTAAATTTAGCTAATCTGTATGCTGAAAATAATAGAATTAGTATTGAAAAGTATTTAAGGTTATTTAATGGTTCG
Organism: uncultured Flammeovirgaceae bacterium; assembly: GCA_913046795.1. Lineage (GTDB taxonomy): Bacteria > Bacteroidota > Bacteroidia > Cytophagales > MED-G16 > MED-G16. The sequence goes on from CAJWTC010000017.1 coordinate 16,458, forward strand.
AATTGATTTAACCATGAAAATATGAGAAATGAGGGCACTACACCAAAAGAAATTAAATCGGCCAAGGAATCTAACTCTCTACCAAAATCTGATATAGAATTTAATTTTTTAGCAAAAAAGCCATCTAAATAATCAGAAATTAAACATATAAAAAAAAGATAATAAACAATATCATATTTATCCGATAACATAAAAAACAAACAAAGCAATCCTATACATAAATTTAAGGAGGTAAAAAAGTTTGGAATTAATGATTTCAAATTAAAAAAGGGTTTTCATTTTTTTCATCAGAAATTAAAGTACTAGGACCATGACCGGGATATATTAATGTATCGTCTCCAACTGTAAATAAGTTATTATTAATGCTATTTATCAAAGTATCATAATTCCCACCCGGAAGATCAGTCCTACCAATAGAGTTTTTAAATAAAACATCCCCACTAAAACAAACCTTACTACCTCTAAAAAAATATGCTAGATGGTCTGGTGAGTGACCTGGAACATTTAATATTTCAATTTGAGAATTACTAAAATTTAGTTTGGTATTTGATTTAATAGGCTGAACAGAATCTAAGTGATTATATAAATTTAGACCATACATTATCGCAATATTTTCACTTGATTTATACATCTCTAACTCACCCTCAGGGATATAAACATCCATCTTATAGTTATCATGTAGATACTTTAAGCCTAAGATATGATCGATATGGCAATGAGTCAGTAGAACATAATTTAATTTTAAATTATGGACTTCAATAAAATCTTTTATCTCAAGATTCTCACTTTCTTGATAGTTTCCAGGGTCCACAACAATACAATCTTTCTCATTATATATAATGTATGTATTTTCTTGGAAATCATTAAAAGTAAATGACTTTATCTGTATCATATTGATAATTATATGCAAATTTGAAATATTAAACTGATATAAAAAAATTGGATAAAAAAATAGACTATTTGATAGTTGGTCAGGGATTAAGTGGAACTTGTTTTGCATGGAGATCATATTTTGGAAACAAAACATTTAAGATTATAGATAAAGAGAATAGTTTTTCTGCATCAAAAGCTTCAGTTGGAATCTATAATCCAATTACTGGAAGAAAATATAATGTTACATGGAATGTGGATAAGCTATTTTATGAATTAAAATGTTTTTATAAAAAGGTTGAAAAAAAATTAAATCAGAAACTATTATATGAAAAAAATATCTTTAGACCATTTAAGGGTAATAATGAAGTTAATGACTGGAATATAAGGTTAGCCTCAAAAAAATATCTAAAATTCTGTGAAAAGATTAATGATGATGGAGTATTAACTAATACCAGTGGCTATCTTGACGTAAATAAATTTTTATTATCATCTAAAAAATATTTTGATAATTTAAGACGTTATAAAAGTGAAAATTTTGATGTGACTAAACTAAAAATTAAAAAAAATTACTTTTCATATAAAAACGAAGAGTTCAAATATGTAATAATGTGCACAGGTATTTCAGAAAAAAAAATAAATTTATTTAAGGATATAAAATTAAATGGGGTATCAGGAAATAGCATTATTGTCAAATCAAAAATAGGAAACGATAGTATTATTAATAAAGGGATAAATATCTTACCCATTAAAAAAAATGTTTACCATATCGGATCAACATATTACCATAACATGAAAGATGAGGGGCCAGATGAATTAGTAAGTAAGACCAAGAATCTAATAAAAGAAGATATTAGTTTAATTGATTCAAAATTTGGAATAAGATCTACTTCGAAAGATAGAAGGCCTATTATAGGTGAACATAACAAAATAAAAAAATTATTTATAATGAATGCTATGGGTTCAAAAGGAGTTAGCCAGGCACCATACTGTTCAAAAAAATTATTTAACTATATTAATGAAGATAAAAATATAGATAAGGAAATAAACATAGATAGATACAGATCGTAACTTAATCATGAGATTATTATTAATAACACTTTTTTTAATTAATTCATTTTCTGCTTTTACTCAGAGTAGTTTTTATAATGAAATAGGCAAAAATGGGATTCAATACAAGAATTTTAAATGGAAAGTTATCTATTCAAATAATTTTGAGCTCTACTTCAATGATGGTAGTGAGTTGATTGCAAATATTGCAATGAATCACATCGAAAAAAATTTTTCTATACTCTCCTCAGATGTTGGTCATCAGCCATTTAAAAAAACAAAGATATTTATTTATAATTCTTTGATTGACCTTAAACAATCCAATATTGGAATAAATGAGAAAGATGAATTTTTAAATACTAATTCTAACTTTAATAATAAAATCCAATTTAAGGTTGCTTTCAAAAACAATATCTCTGAGTTTAAAAAGGATTTGAATTTTGAAATATCAAAGGTATTAATTTCGGATCTGATGCAAGGGAATATGTCATTCTCTAAAAGGTTTGGCAAAGCATCATTTACAACAATTCCTAAATGGTTTTCAGAAGGTGCTGCAAGGTATCTAGCCTATGGATGGGGCATGAAAATGGATAATATATTAAGAGATTATTTTCTACAATCAGATAAAAAAACTATTAAATATATAAACAATAATCAGTCTGAATTTATTGGACAGAGTATGTGGAACTATATATCTATTAAGTATGGGAAGTCTAATATTTCAAATATCTTAAATCTATCTAAAATAATAAGAAATCCAGAGAGAGCAATTTCAAGTGCTTTAGGAATAAGTTTTGAAGAATTTATCATCGACTGGTCAGAATACTACTCATATTCAATAAACGATAGATTTAAAAAATCAGAAGTATCAGAGAACAGTAATATTAAAATAAATGATAGATATAAAAATATCGGAGAAGTTAAATCAAATAAAAATGGAGATTATATAATATTAACTTCTAAAAAAAATAATCATAACCAGATAATATTGTATGATAGTAAAAGAGAGAAATTCAAAAAGATTGAAAGTTTAAAAGCCAGAAATTCAAGTAATTCATATTTTTTAAGTTGGATTGATGACCAAACAGCTTCATACCTTAAAGAGATAAATGGAAAAAACACAATAATCAATTATAATGTTATAAGTAAAAATAAGACATATAAAGACGTGTCAAAATTTAACAAAATTCACGGATATTCTTACAATACCAATAAATCACTAATTGCAATAAGTGGAAGTGTAGAAAATCAGAGAGACATCTACCTTCTAAGCGCCTCATCAAATAGTATAAGAAAAATAACAGATGATATTTATGATGATATCTATCCTGAATTTTTTCCAAATTCAACATCAATAATTTTTAGTTCTAATAGGAAAAATAATGTTCTAGATCAAGAATTTGATGATATAGATAACGAGTACTATAATCTTTTTGTATTCAACCTTGATTCAACAGAAAATATTATTAAAAAAATAACAAACTCTCAAAGTAATAATTTAAAAGCAAGTGCAATATCAAAAAATAAAATTCTATATCTGAGTGATAGAAAAGGAATCTATAACCTATACAGTCACGAAATTGGAAAAACACATAAGCAGGTAACCAGTTTCAATACAAATATTAATAACTATGACTTAACACTAAAATCTAAAACATTATACTATAGTTCTCTGGCTAATGGAAATATATTATTAAACAAAATAGATAACTTCGAAATAGATAATTCATCTTTCGGACCTCAGACTAAAAGAATTGATTTTATTCAATTACAGAATAATAATCAGAAAATAGAAGAGAAGAAAGAGGATGATTTTGTTAGAAGTAATAAAGATTTCTCTACTACTAATGACTTCTCATTCGAGGAAGAAAATAAAAATAATTCAGTCCTAAATAATCTTAAGAGATTTAACCAAAGCAAAGAAATAAAACTACCCTATGAATATAAATATTCTTTTCTAAAAAATAATTTTAACACTTTTGTTCTAATTGATCCTCTAGAGGGTTTTGGCACACAGATTGAGACAGATTTTATTGAACTTTTTGAAAATCATAATTTATATGCAAGAGCATTTCTTCCAGTATCAAGTCTTAAAAGTTCAGATATTTTTACCGAGTACTCATATTTAAAACATCGAATAGATTTTAAAATTTCTTTCAATAGAAATATTGTCTATCCGGAAGACAACCAAAATTACATTTATCATAAGTATTCCATGAACCAATTAAATTTAAATCTATCGTATCCAATAAACAGGTTCTTAAGATTTGAATTTTCACCTTTTATGTCAATAAATAAATTCTATGATCTCGACTATAGAGTTCTGAATACATCGCCCCCACCTTTTACCTACTACGAAAAAACAAATTATTCTGGATACTTTATAAATCTTCTCTATGACAACACTAAAAAAATTGGTATGAACCTAGAGATAGGTTCCAAGATGAAGGTGTCTTTTGGGAACTATCAGAGCAAGGCAAATGCAGATAAAAACTTCAAAGATTTTTCTGTAGATTTTATTCATCACCAAAAATTAGTTAATAACATAATACTATCATCTCGTGTTTACTATGGAAACTCTTTTGGCAATAATCCTTTTAAATATTTAATTGGTGGAATACAAAATTCATTTATAAACAGCAAGGAAGATAAAGGAATAAATGACCCTCTTTTAATAGCTAATGGAGGAAATAATACCAACTTCTTATATAGTAAATACCTTAACTTAAGAGGTTATAACCTTAAGAAATTTGACGGATTTAAAGCTTTAGTAATTAATACTGAAATCAAAATTCCATTAATAAAAACAGTTATAGGAAAGAGTATTACCAGTAAATTCTTGAATAATTTACAGCTTATTGGATTTTTTGATTTAGGATCCTCATGGAATATTAACTCTCCTTTTAGTAAGAAAAATGATGTCAATACTTGGTTTATTAGGGAGCCTGGTTCTGTTTTTCAGGCTGAGATAGAAAATTCAAAAAACCCATGGCTTGCTAGTTATGGTTTCGGGTTAAGATCATTTATAATGGACTATTTTATAAAATTAGATATTGCAAAACCTATCGAAGATTATAAGTTAGGTCAAACAAAATTTCATCTATCACTTGGATATAGTTTTTAAATATAGGATATGCAATCGATGACGGGTTATGGTATAGTGTCACATCAAAGTAAAGATTTAATTCTTGAATTTGAGATAAAGAGTATAAACTCAAAATTTTTTGATTTTTATTTTAAATCGAATTTAGATTCGATTATGCTAGAAAAAGAAATAAGAAATCTAGTGAAAAAAAAAATGTTAAGAGGAAAAGTTGAAGTAACCTGTAACATCTCTAAAAAATTACAGCAAGAAAGAAAGATTAATAAAAAAGAATTTATTAATCTATTCAATGAAATTAATTCTCTTATGGGTAAAGAGAGGATAAGTAAGGAGGCTATTCTTAATAATACTTTTTTGTTATATGATAAAAGTCAAAAAGTATCTGATAATAAAATTCCTAAAAAAACAATTATTGAAATTACAAAAAATGCTGTTGATAGGTGCATTAAATCTAGATTTGAAGAAGGTAAATCAATAAAAAGAGATCTAAAAAAGAATATTAATGAGATATCAAAGTCTCTTAAAAAGATAAAAAAAATTGAAAAGAAGAGAGTTGATAAGAAAAGAGATAAAATTGAATCACAGATAAAGAAAATAAAATCTATTTCATTAGATAAGGGACGTCTTGAACAAGAGTTATTCTACTTTCTAGATAGAATTGATATAAATGAAGAAGTCATTAGATTATCTAAACATATATCTCTATTTATTGAAACTATTCAAGAAAAAGGTGCTCTTGGAAAAAAAATAAATTTCATATCTCAAGAAATAGGTAGAGAAATAAATACTTTAGGTGCAAAATGTAATGACTTCGAAATTCAGAACCTTACAATAAAAATGAAATCTAATCTTGAAAAAATAAAAGAAGAATCTTTTAATATTTTATAATCAAATACCAAAAAAATGTATTTATTTAAAATTTAAGCAATATTTTTACTGTTATTAAAATTTAAGCTAATAGAGTCCATGAGACTTTCCCTAATATTTCTTCTAAGCCTGATCAATTACAATCTATTTGCACAAAAAAATATAAATGGAAAAGTATCAGATGAAAATAACGAAGGACTACCTGGTGCAACAATTATAATTAAGGGAACAACTAAAGGCACAGTAAGTGATATAAATGGCATTTTTATGCTTGATGTTAATGAGAATGATACAATAAGTATATCTTTCTCAGGATATATAAAACAAGATATTCCAGTTATTGGCAACATATCATTTTCAATAAACCTAGATCCAGATGTTGAGACTTTAAAAGAAGTAGTAGTAGTAGGTTACGGTTCTGAACAAAAAATTAATCTAACAGGAAGCGTGGCAACGTTAAAAGATCAGGAACTTACTTTAGCACCAGTTGCTAACTCTTCTAACCTATTAGCGGGAAGAGTTCCTGGAGTTATGACAAGACAAAATTCAGGCTTACCTGGTGGAGAAAATACTCAGATAAGAATTCGTAGTTTCAGTGAGTCACCTCTAATCCTTGTTGACGGTGTACAGATGGATTTCTCAAGAATTGATCAGAATGATATTGCGAGTATAAGTGTTCTAAAAGATGCATCTGCAGCTGTTTATGGTGCCAGAGCAGGTAATGGCGTTGTCCTAGTAACAACCAAGAGAGGTGAAAGTGGTAAACCAAAAATATCATATTCAAGTAATTTAACACTTCAATCAGCTACAGCATTCCTCGACCACGTATCTGCTTCCCAGTACGTTGAGTTAGTTAGAGAAGCTAATTTAAATGATTTCAATGACCCAAACGCAACCTTCTCTGAGGATGATATCAAAAATTATCATAGCAAAACCCAAGGTTACGAGGGGGGAGATTGGGTTGATGCTTTAATAAAAAATAATGCACCTATGCATCAGCATAACATAAGTGTTTCTGGGGGAAATGATAATGTAAAATACTTTACTTCATTTGGGTATATAGACCAAGAAAGTTTTTTTAAGTCCAGAGACTTCGATTACAAAAGATATAACACTAGATCAAATATTGATATAAAAGTAAATGAAAGAATAAATTTTTCAGTAGATCTATCTTACAGACAAGATATAAGAGAAAGACCTGCAAAAACTGCTTTATCTAATATATGGATCGATCTTTCTACAGCTCAACCAATATTCCCAACTAGATTATCTGAGAACATGGTAATACCTGACCCGTCCGTTTCATCTGTATCTTACTCTGGTTCTACAACAGGAAACAGAAACCCACTTGCTAGATCAGATAGAAATGTTTTTGGTACATATGATAGATTTGATAATACTTTCAGAGGTAAGATTGGCTTTAAATATAAAGTTCCAGGTATTACAGGTCTTACGCTGAGAGCAGATATGAACCTGACATTACTTGATAGATCAGAAAAGACATTTAGAAAACCCTATAATGTGTACAGACAAAACCTTGACACCAATGAGTTGATACTAGAGGGTGTAGGAAATGGAGTTTCATCGATCTCTGATGCTCAATTTAGACGTACTATGGTGTATCCCTTAGTCTCTGCAGAGTATATAAAAGAAGTTGGTAACCATAACTTAAAAGTTTTGATGTTAGCTGAACAAACTACTAGAAAGTTCAGTATGTTTTCAGCTACAAGAAAAAATTTATTTACAACTTCCATACCAGAATTATTTATAGGTTCAGAGAACGAGCAGACTAATGATGGCTCTTCTGGACCTGACATAGGAAGAAAAAGTGCAGTGGCAAGAATTAACTACAGGTTCAAAGACAGGTACCTAGTAGAGACTACATTTAGGGCTGACGGTAATGTTCTTTTTGCCCCAGAAACCAGGT
>CAJWTC010000018.1 GCA_913046795.1 uncultured Flammeovirgaceae bacterium
TATTAAAGTACCCATTGGAGAACCACTGTGCCATATACCCTCTAATCTGTGACCCCTAGTTCTAACTATTAGAGGGGCTTTTTGTCCTCCTCTTGTTCTGTACTGTAAAGTTGAAAGATCATCAGATAATGTTTGGATTGCCCAATATACATAATCTAAATATTGTATTTCTACTATTGGCCTTAACCCCCTTAATGCAGTCCCAATTCCCTGTCCAATAATTGAAGCTTCTCTTATGCCAGTATCTGTAATTCTATATTTTCCAAACTTTTCCTGAATTCCAGCAAACCCTTGATTAACACCTCCAATTTTTCCAACATCCTCTCCTACAGCAAAAACTTTTGGGTTATTTTCAAATAATTCAAAGAAATATTTATTAATTATTTCTCTTCCATCTACAATTTCTTTATTCTCGTTATATATTGGATCTACCTCTTTTATTTTAAGAGCAGATTGTTCTGATTCACTATACAAATGAGAACTGTATTCTCTTTCATACTTTATCTCTTTTTCTTTAATTAAATTCAATAAATAATTCTTCGCTATATTATTTTCACTCCTTATAATTCTCCTAACAAATTTCAAAGATCTAAGCACGTCAGATTTTAGAGGATGAATAGTCTTAGATAAATCATTTCTTGTATTTATTATCTCATTTTTATTTTTTGGACTATTTTGTGCAACCCTTGTGATAACAGTTAGAGCATCATCTAGATCCTCTTTAATATCATCCCTATATGACTTCCATGACTTATCTCTTGATTTTTTTGCAATTATTTCAGCATCTTTTTCTAATTTTTCAACCTCTTTATATGAAGCATACTCATTTTCAAGTATCCACTCTTTCATTTTTTTAATACAACAGAAATCTTTTTCCCATTTTAATCTTTCCTCGGACTTGTACCTCTCATGGGAACCTGATGTGGTGTGACCTTGAGGCTGGGTAACATCCTTAACATGAATTATACATGGCACATGATCTTCCCTAGATATTCGAACAGCTTTTTCATAAGTTTTTATGAGATCAATATAATCCCAGGCATTAACGGTAAAAATCTCAAAACCATTTTCTTTTTCAGATGACCTCTGAAAGCCAGATAATACTTTCGATAAATCATTTCTAGTAGTATGGTACTCAGATGGTACTGAAATACCATAGCCATCATCCCAAATAGACATAACTAATGGAACCTGTAAAACACCACATGCATTAATAGCTTCCCAAAAGTGACCTTCTGATGTACTTGCATCTCCAATAGTTCCAAATATTACTTCATTACCATTAATGGAAAAATTTTGCATATCAGATAAATCTTTATTATTTCTAAATAATTTAGATGCATAAGCAAGACCTACTATTCTTGGCATTTGCCCAGAGACACATGAAACATCACTTGATGAATTCATCATATCAGTCTGGGTTTTCCATTCTCCCTTTTCATTTAATAACCTAGTTCCAAAATGACAGTTCATTTGTCTACCACCAGAATGTGGATCTTTATTAATATCAGTATGAGCATAAAGTTGTGCAAAAAATTGATCAGGGGTAAGTTGATCGATAGACATCATAAAAGTCTGATCTCTATAATATCCAGATCTAAAATCACCATTTCTAAAAAACTTAGACATTGCTATCTGTGGAAGCTCCTTACCATCACCAAATACTCCAAATTTTGCCCTGCCCATAAATACTTCTTTCCTTCCAATATAACTTATGTTTCTACTAATATTCATCAGTAGAAAATCGTCTAATATTTCTTGTCTTGAAATCTTTAGTGTTTTACTAATTATGTGATCAGAATGAATCATTTCCATTATAAATATACAAAAAATAAAAGGGAAATTAATTTTAAATTTGAAAAAATTAAATATAAAATTATTATTATACTAATAATTACAAAATATTATTTTGTATAATATACTATTAAAGAATAATATTTTGATTTAAATATATTAGAAGAATAAAAAAAAGATAATTTTTTTTTATTCTAAAATCATAAAGTTAGATTTGCATTTAAAATATTATTATGATTATTGGCATCCCAAAAGAAATAAAAAATAATGAATTCAGAGTCTCACTTACACCTGAAGGAGCTTCAGCTCTCACATTAAAAAAATTCACTGTTTTAGTTGAGAAAGATGCGGGCAAAAACTCTAACTTCTTTAATGAAGATTATGAAAAAGCAGGAGCAACCATAATTGAAACAAGAAATGAAATTTTTAGAAAATCTGATATGATACTTAAGGTTAAAGAGCCTATTGAAGAAGAATATGATTTAATCAGAGAAGACCAAATTGTATTTACTTATTTTCATTTTGCTTCTCACAGACCACTTTTAGATGCGATGATTAAAAGTAAGTCTATATGTATAGCATACGAGACGGTAGAAGATAAAAACAGATCCCTTCCATTGTTAACCCCTATGTCAGAAGTTGCAGGCAGAATGGCAACTCAAGAAGGAGCTAAATTTCTTGAAAAGCCAATGGGCGGTAGAGGGATACTATTGGGAGGTGTTACTGGAGTTGATCCAGCTAAAGTATTAGTCATTGGTGGAGGAATTTCAGGAACAGAATCAGCTAAAATGGCTGTGGGACTTGGAGCTGATGTTACAATTTTAGATACAAATCAAGAGAGGTTAAATGTTTTAAAAAATATGTTTGGTGGTAAAGTTAATTGTATTTTATCCACAGAAGAATCTATAAATAAATACGCAAAAGAAAGTGATTTAATAATTGGAGCAGTACTTATTCCAGGTGCTAAAGCTCCAAAATTATTAACAAAAGATTCACTGAAGAGTCTAAAAAATAGGTGTGTCTTGGTTGATATAGCTATTGATCAGGGAGGATGTTTTGAGACATCAAAACCAACAACTCACGAGAATCCAGTTTATGTAGTAGATGATATTTTACATTATTGCGTTGCTAATATGCCAGGAGCAGTACCTTACACATCTACAAAAGCACTTACAAATATGACCTTACCATATGTTATTGAGATAGCTGAGAAGGGATGGAAAGAGGCATCAAAGAAAAATAATGAAATAAAAACTGGTCTGAATATAGTTAGAGGAAAAGTTGTTAATAAAAATGTATCTGACTGTTTTCAAACCGAATATAATAACCCTGATAGTCTAATCTAAATCTTTATATTTAGGAATAACATCTAAGACATTTATTTTATCTAATTTTTTATCAAATGAAAATACCAGATGGTCAATGCCATTTGTTATCATAATATATCTGCTAGAATATTTTTTATTATACATGGAAACCTGACTCAAATGAGCATCATTTAACTTTAACTTGAAAGATTTACATTCAATTAAAAGATAATTACTTAATCCTTTTCGAGATTTTACTATTATATCTGACCTTTTATTTATTCCGTTGTATTTTAAAGATGTCTCAACACTAATCAATCCAAGGGGATAATCTAAAGTATTTATTAGATAGAAGATAACACTCTGTCTTACCCATTCTTCTGGTGTCATTATAACTTTTTTCTTTCTAACCTGATCAAAAATAAATTTTTTAGACTCAACTAATTCCACTCTTAGATGTTTATTCAAAAGGTTAGCTCTAAACATTTACTATTTTTTAATTTTTGTATTTAAAAGAATAACTAAACCTATAATAAAAAAAAGAGTTAATGCTAGAATACTCGATCTCATGCTACCAGTTACCTGCTCAATATAACCATATGAGAAAGTACCTATTACTACAGATATATTATAGGAGATAGCATAAAAGTTAAAAAAAGATGCATTATCATCAATTTCATCAGGTATAAGCTTTGAAAATGTAGATCTAGACAATGACTGAATACCACCCATCAAAATACCGACTGCAGCTGCAAGAAAATAAAATTGATTTTCATTAGTCGTAAAATAAGCTGAAACGCATATTATTATCCAGCAAGAATTCATTATTAATAATGAAAATTTATTTCCTTTTAATTTAGATATAAAAGCAAAAAAATATGCTCCAAAAATTGCTATTAGTTGTATTATTAATATTGTAAATATTAATTTGCTTTGTTCAAGATTTAATTCTTTGTCTCCAAAATAAGAGGCAACCAACATTATAGTCTGCACCCCCATACTATAAAAAAAATATGATAATAAATAAAGCTTCAAGTTCTTTACTCCTTTAATATAATTCCAAACTCTCTTTAATTCTCTTAAACCATAGGTTAGTATAGTTCTATTTAGCTTTATTTTTTTATGTTTTTCAGGTAAATAAAATAATGTTATTTGAGCAAATAAAATCCACCAAAATCCTACTAAAAGAAAAGTAAATTTTGTAGCATCTTTTGAAGATTGGAAACCAAAAAATTCAAAACCTTGTATTAGAGCCAAGCATATAATTAATAAAATAACACTTCCAATATATCCGAATGAGTAACCTCTTGCACTTATATTGTCAAAGTTTTTAGGAGTTGAAATCTCAGGTAAAAAAGCATTATAAAATACTAAACTCCCTGTAAACCCAATACTAGCCAATACAGAAAATATAATACCATACTCAACATTTTCACCATCAAAAAAATATAGTGACATGCATGAGAATGAACCTAGATACATAAATAAACGAAGAAAAAATTTTTTATTTCCAGAGTAATCAGCTATTCCAGAAAGAATCGGTTGAATTATTGTGAGAAGAAGAAAAGAAAAGGAAAGTGAATATGAGTATAAAACAGAGTTTACAATCTCTATTCCAAAAAAAGATACCAAATCATTATTTTCAGATGTTGTAGTAACTGCATTATAATATAAAGGAAAAATTGCTGTGGTAATAACTAAAGAATAGACAGAATTTGCCCAATCATACATGCACCATGCATTTACTACCTTAGAATGTGATTTAATATAATTCATAATCAGATAAGAAAATTATAACAATTCTCTTATCTAATCACTATATGTTACTAGAAGTTTGAATTGAACTATAAAGAATTTTTCTTGCGTTTGCTTCTCTAAGTTCTTGCTGAACATCAGAAACAATACCCATTTTAGAATCTACATCTACTTTCATTGACATAGTTATTTGGTCCCTTTCTGCCTCATTTAATTTATCTTTCTCTTGATTTACAAATTGTACTATTTCATTTACCTCAACAAAAACATCATTTACTTGTATTTTTGGTTCTTTACCAAATAAAGAACTTTGTTTAGGTTCTCCAATGTAAATATAACTAACAAGAGATTTTCTCTCTAACTTCGTTAACTGTGCAGCCTTAGGAAGCTTTTGCTTTACCATAATATCTGTTTCCCTAAGAACAGTTGTTACCATAAAGAAAAAAAGTAACATAAAGATAATATCAGGCAGAGCAGCAGTTGGTATATCTTGAGATGTATTAGATTTTTTTCCAAATTTTGGCATCAGTTTGCTATTTTATTAGGTTCTGCGATTGAAATTGCTCTTGGTATACCATCTCTTGCAGCAAAATACTTTCTTTCCTGAACTGGATCATCTTTATCTAACTGTAAGAATTCATTAGCTGAAATACCAACCCTCTCTCCATAAACTTCATTATAAGCAGCATTAACTTGATCAAGTACTTGAACATATAAATCGTAGGATGTTCCTCTGTCAGCTTTAAATGATACTACAGCTTCAGTAGGATCATCAGAATAATCTATTCTTCTACCATAAGAAGAGACATAAGATTTCATAGAACCAGGTAAACTATTATAAATTTGAACACCTTCTTCACCTGGATTACCAAAATTTAAAATGAATGTTTTAACCATTTCCCTTAATGATGAAACATCTTCAAGAGGCTCATCTTCTACTAAAAGTCTATCCTGAGAATTAGCTAGTATTTTAAATATATTTCTATCATTTTTAGTTACCTCAGGTGGTGGCTGGTTAGGATCAGGCTTAGGAGGCAATAACATAGCTATACCCTTATCATTTGCAATAGTTGTTGTTACTAAGAAAAATATAAGAAGCAAGAAGGCTATATCAGCCATTGAACCATTAGGAATTTCAGCTGTTGGTCTATTTTTTCTAGCCATTATTAAAAGCTTTTCTAAATTCAGATGCTATTATACCTATAACAGCAATACCTGCTAACATGTAAACTAGATTAAGCATTCCACCTATAAACTTTGAAAGACTTTCATCAACACCAAACTCAATGTAACTCGGGTAAACTTCATTACCAGAAATTAACCATGCGAGAACAAAAAGAACAAGTATCGATCCCAAACCCATACCTGAATTTATGAGAGATTTTGGGTTTTTAGAAGCTATATAAAGTGGGAAGCCGACTGCTAAAACAGCAGCTATAATAACCATAAAGTAACCGAAGTATAGAACAATATCTACAAAATCCATTATTTAGAAAGTTTATTTCTTACTAAGATGTCTACAAGTGAAATAGACGCATCTTCCATCGTGTTAACAAGGGAGTCAATCTTAGAGACAAGGTAATTATAAAACAACTGTAATATTACAGCAACAATTAAACCACCCACAGTAGTTAATAATGCTATTTTAATACCTCCAGCAACAAGAGAAGGTGAAACATCACCAGCTTCTGCAATAGCATCAAATGCACCTATCATACCTATAACTGTTCCCATAAAACCAAGCATAGGAGCAAGAGATATAAATAAAGATATCCAAACCATGCCTCTTTCTAATTTACCCATCTCAACTGAGCCATAAGAAATAATTGATTTTTCAACCATCTCTATACCTTCTGATGCTCTCATTAGTCCCTGTACAAATATAGAAGCAACAGGACCTCTTGTAGATTTACATATTTCTTTAGCAGCACTGACCCCATCTTTTCCTTTAAGGGCATCTTCAATATCTGATAATAATTTTTTTGTATTTGTTGTTGCTAGGTTTAAAGTAATAATTCTCTCAATCGCAACAGCAAGTCCTAGAATTAAACAAAGTAGCACTATACCCATAAACTGCCATCCTCCTTGGATAAATTGATCTTTGATTGCATAGTGAAATGATTGGGACTCCTCAACAACTTCTTCAATATCTTCTTCTTCAATAATTTGGATGGTTGATGTCTCTTCAGATGCAGAATCCATCATAGCGGTACTAGAAGTATCTTCTTGTACTTGATCAGCTTCTTCTGTAAGATTATCTTGAGCAAATGTAAGATTAGAAAAAGACAACATGATAAAGGTCATCAACATTGTAAGTAAGTTTCTCATAATTTAAGTTATTATTTTATAAATAGAATTTTTCAAAAATAGTGTTATTAGTATATAATAAAAAAAATTTAAAAGAAATTTTAATATATCAATTTTTGCAGAGAGGAAGGGATTCGAACCCTCGATACGAATTGCTCCGTATACGCACTTTCCAGGCGCGCGCCTTCGACCGCTCGGCCACCTCTCTATTATTTATGCAAATCAAACAAATTAATAGCATTTTCAGAAGTCACCTCACAAACATTATCATAAGGAATACTTAATATTTGAGATAATTTATCAGCAATAAATGAAATATTATAAGGCTCATTTCTTTTGCCCCTATAAGGTTCAGGAGATAAATAAGGGCTATCTGTCTCCAAGACAATATCATTAATATTAATTCTTGAGATAACTTCTTTAAGTTTTGAGTTTTTAAATGTAATTATACCACCTAATCCAATTTTAAATCCTAGATTAGTTATCTTTTTTAATTGTTCATAATCACCATCAAAACAATGAAAAACTCCTTTTAATCTACCTTTATATTTACTTATTACATCTATAGTTTCATTAATTGAATTTCTAGTATGTAAAACAACAGGTAATTTTTCATTTAAAGCATATTCACATTGTACCTCTAAAGCATCTATCTGATTATTAATGTTATCCTTGCTATGATAAAGATCCATACCAATTTCCCCAATGGCAATTGTTTCTTTATTAATAAACGATAAAATTTTAGTTATTTCTGATCTATAATTCTCATTTAAATAACATGGATGTAAACCCAACATATGAAAACATATTCCCTTGTATTTATTGCTTAATTCAAGCATTGGGCTTACTGTATTAAAATTTATATTAGGCATTAATATTTTTTTTATGTTTTTCTCAGTTGATCTTTTAATTACTTCTTCTTTAATTTCATGGAATTCTTCAAGATAAATGTGAGCATGAGTATCAATAAGTTCTACCTCTCTATTTGTCATATAAATCATATTCAATTAAATTGGATCAATATAAAATTAATTGAAATTAAATGAGTGATAATAAGATAATTTTAGGTCTTGATCCAGGAACTAATATAATGGGTTTCGGATTAATAGAGGTACAAAATGATAATTTAAAACTTATTCAATACGGAATTATAAATTTAAAAAAGTACGAGGATCACATCGAAAAACTTCAAGTGATTTTTGAAAATGTTAATAATCTTATCAAAGACTTCAATCCTGATGAGATTTCTATTGAATCACCATTTTTTGGAAAAAATGTACAGTCGATGCTGAAACTTGGAAGAGCTCAAGGAGTTGCAATGGTAGCTGGTAAAATAAATGGTATTAAAATATCAGAATATGCACCTAGAAAAATAAAAAAATCTGTTACTGGTAATGGAAACGCATCAAAAGAACAATTGTCAGATATAATTAAAAAAACATTAAATATTAAAGAAAGAATAAATAAAAAACTTGATGCAAGTGATGCATTAGGAGCTGCTATATGTCATTATTATCAAAAATCAAATAATGAGAACCCCAGAAAATCTTGGAAAAAATTTATTCAGGCTAATCCTGGGAAAATAGTTTAGAGATTTACTTTTATTTTTTCTAATAATTCTGTCAACTGATCCTCAGAAAATTTTAACCTATTATTAATAAAATCCATTTCTTTCTCATTTTTAAATGGTATTAAGTGAACATGAGCATGTGGAACTTCAAGACCAACAACTTTCAACCCTACTCTGCTACATGATACAGACTTTTCAAGAGCTACAGAAATTTTTTTTGAGAAGGTAAGTATTTGTTCTAAATATTTATTTTCTAGATCAAAGATGTAATCTGTCTCTACTTTTGGAACTACAAGTGAGTGGCCTATAGTTAAAGGGTTAATATCAAGAAATGAAATAAAGTTTTTATCTTCAAAAATTATGTGGGCTGGTATTTCTTTTTTGATAATTTTGGAAAAAATTGTTGACATAATCTATAGAGAAATGTCAATAATTTTAAATATAACTTCACCTGAAGGGATTGATACTTTAACCTCCTCACCTTTTTTTCTTCCTAAAAGACCTTTTCCAATAGGAGAATCCACTGAAAGTTTTTTTTCTTGGAGATTAGCCTCTTCCTCTGAAACAATAGTATAATCAAAGGTTTTATTTAATTTAATATTTTCAATTTTGACTTTCGATAGGATTGAAACTTTATCTGTATTTATATCAGACTCGTCAATAATTCTAGCAGTAGATAATGAATCCTCAAGTTTAGATATTTTAAGTTCATGTAAGCCCTGAGCCTCTTTAGCTGCATCATATTCAGCATTTTCAGAGAGATCACCTTTATCCCTAGCCTCAGCAATCTGATTAGCAATATCTGCTCTCCCTTTAGTTTTTAGGAAATGGAGCTCATCTTTTAATTTATTGAGACCTTCCTCAGTAAAATATGTAACCTTATTCATTTTTAGTTAAATAAAAAAAAAACGGATAGTTCCGTCTTAGCAAATATACAAAAACTGAATTATCAAGTCAAATACCACCCATGACAAGAGCTACTACAAAGTAAATAGCAAGAGCCATTAGATCATTAGTAGTTGTTATAAATGGACCAGAGGCCAGAGCTGGATTAAATTTTAATTTATCTAGAATAATTGGTGTAATAGTTCCCAATAAAGAAGAAACAAGAACAATTGAAAATAGAGATACTGAAACAATTTTTGCTGTTTTCGAATATATCTCAAAATCTAAAAAATTTAAGTTATCAAACAGTAATAATCCTCCATAAACTAGTAATGAAAGAACAATACCATTTAAAATAGATACTAGAATTACTCTTGTAAGTCTTTGAGATATTGAAATTTCAAATGAACTAGGACTTGATAAAGTCTGAATAACAATTGAGGAGGATTGGATACCAACATTTCCAGCAGTTGCCATAATTAATGGAATAAAAAAGGAGAGAGAGATAAAAACCTCACTACCCTCAAAATACTTAGATTCAAAAGATCCAAGAAAAAAAGCACCAAATAAACCACCAAAAATACCAATTATTAACCATGGCAATCGAGCATTTGATAACTTAAATATTGAATCATCTTCTTCAACATCTGATGTTATCCCAGACATAATTTGTCTTTCTTCTTCTGCTGATTCTGTAATCACATCAACAACATCATCGATTGTAATTCTACCAATTAATTTATTTCTTTTATTTACAACAGGTAAAACAGTTAGATCATATTTTTGCATTATCTGAGCAACTTCTTCTTGATTCATGTGTGCGTCTACTGACACTACAAAATCATCATATATATCTTTAACTCTAGAATTATCATTAGATAATATGATATCTTTTAAGGACACTTTACCTTTAAGTCTTCCCTTTGAGTCAGTTACATATACACTATAAATTTGGGAAACCTTTTTTGCTTGTTTTCTTATTAACTCAATACATTGATTTATTTTCCAATCAATATTACACTTCACTAGTTCCTTAGCCATTAACCCACCTGCTACTTCTTCATCATATTTGATTAAATCTTTTAAGTTTTTAGACTTTTCTTTGTCAACGATATTTATTAAAACATCCTCTCTTTTATCTGCACTTAAATCAAGTAAAATATCTGCACCATCATCAGAATCAATAACTTTTAGAACATCAGCTATTTCTTTTGAAGAATATATTTTAAGAAAATTCTCTCTTGTATCATCATCTAATTCTGAAATTATTTGAGATGATGTTTCTAGATCAATATTATCAAGAACATATTTTGAATCATTAGAATTGAATTCATATAAAAGTTCTGCTATATCTGCATAACTTACCTCAAGAAAAGATTTCTTTATAAAGTCAATATTTTGACTTTCAATTTCAACCTTCAATTTCTCTTTGAAGTTATTTGTTAGTTCGAACTTCATTGTTGATTTTATTTATTTCTTTAGATAACCAAATAAAGTCATTCAATTTCAACTGTTCTGCTCGACTTGAGAAGATATCACTTGAGGTGAATTCTTTAGGTAAATTTAGATTTTTTAGTGAATTTCTCAATGTTTTTCTTCTATTTTGGAAACAATTCTTAACTATGTTTTTAAACTTATAATAATTAATACCAATATCTATATTATTATTTCTTACAGCATGAATCACACATGAATCAACTCTGGGGGGAGGATCAAAATTATAAGGTAAAATTGGCTCTGATAAAGTAAGATCATAATAAGTCTGAGTTAATACTGATAATATCCCATAAGATTTCTTGTTATAAGTTGAGCAAATTCTCTCTGCTACTTCTTTTTGAAGCATTATCACAAACTCTACAATTTTGTCTCTGTTATCAAGAATTTTAAAAAGAATTTGTGATGATATGTTATATGGTAAATTTCCTATTATGGAAAATTTTTTTTTATATATTATATTAAAGTCTAATGTTAAGATATCACCAGAAATAATTTTCAATGAGGGAAACTTTAAACTTAGGTATGCAACAAGATCACGATCAATTTCTGAAACTACTAAATTTGTAACTTTTTTTGGAAATAAATTTTTAGTTAAAACACCTTTTCCTGGACCAATTTCAATTACATTATCTTTATAAATAAGTTTTTTAGTAATATCAGAGGCTAATTCTTCGTTAATTAAAAAATGTTGACCAAATTTTTTTTTAGTTTTAATTTTTGTCATTTATAGAATGTACATTTGCCACCAATTTAATTGAAATTAATGGAGAAAGAGACAAACAATAAATTAAAAATTGGTTTTAGTATAGGAGATTATAATGGTATTGGTCCGGAAATTTTACTTAAGGCCTTTTCTAAATATAATTTATTTGAGAAATGTGTTCCAATAGTTTTTTGCTCTAAAGAAGTTTTAAAATATTATAAAAATATACTCGATATTGATGTGAGAATCGAGGATTTAAAAACTCCGCTAAAGGATTTAAAAGAAAATCAAATTAATTGTATCTGTGAAGAAAAAATTAAATTAAAAATCAAACCTGGATTAATTGAAAACTCTGCAGGAAAATATGCAGAAATATCTCTAAAAAAATCTATAAAAAGTTATAAGAATGGCACAATAGATTCCTTAATCACCCTTCCTATTAGTAAAATAAATATTCAGTCTGAAACTTTTAATTACCCAGGACATACAGAGTTTTTAGAGAGTGAGTTTGTTGATAAAAAAAGTATGATGATTATGCATTCTAAAGATTTAATTATAGGTTTCATTACTGGACACATTCCAGTTACAGATATTAATAAATACATTAATAAAAACTATATATCTGAAAAATTTAGAGTATTCATTAACTCTCTAAAAAATGATTTTAATATAAATAATCCCAAAGTTGCTGTTTTAGGACTTAATCCACATTCAGGAGAAGATGGATTACTTGGTTTGGAAGAAAAAAACATTATTATACCTCTAATGGATAACTTAAATAAAAAAAGTAAACTCTTTTCTGGTCCCTACTCCTCTGATTCTTTTTTTGGCCTAAAAAAATATAAAAAATTTGATGGAGTAATATCTTTTTATCATGACCAAGGACTAGTTGGGTTTAAATCTATATCATTTGATTATGGTGTAAATTATACTTCAGGACTTCCCATTATTAGATCATCACCTGATCATGGGACTGCATTCAATATTGCTGGAAAAGGTGAGGCAAATGAACTGTCTTTGCTTAATTCTATATTATTAAATATTAAAATTTTTAATAATAGAAAATTTTATAAATAGATTTTAAGAATTTAGCTTTGTGACCAATTTTTTAATATGGATAAAAAATTTTTAAGAAAATACGGAATAAAGATTCAGAGTTTATCAAATAACACTCACCTATTTGAATTTGAATTTGATCAAAAATTATTAGATCAATTTAATAGTGAGATAGATATATCAGATTCAAAAGGAACATGTAATATTATTTTACTAAAGACAGATATGATGTTAAATGTAACTTTTAAAATTAAAGGTGAAACAAATCTTATATGTGACAGAACACTTAAAACTTTCACTCATTTTCTTAATTTTTCAAAGAAAATATTATTCAAATTTGGCGAGGAAGATGAAGAAATATCAGATGAAATGATTGTAATAAATAGAGGAAAATCTATTTTAAATATATCAAAATTCATATATGAATTTTTTATTTTAGAAATTCCAGTAAAAAGATTGCATCCAAGTATTAAAAATGAAGATAATATTGATAATTTTGTATATAAGACAAGTACAACTAAGAAAATTGATCCTAGATTAGCATCATTAAAAAAACTTAAATAAGCATTATGGCACATCCTAAAAGAAAGACATCAAAAACAAGAAGAGATAAAAGAAGAACTCACTATAAAGCAACAGCAAAAAAATTTGTTATTTGTCCAACTACTGGTGAATCACACTTACCTCACAGAGCATTTTGGTATGAAGGAAAGCTCTACTATAAGGGGAAAGTTGTACTAGAAAAAGAAGCAGCCTAAGTTATCTTATAACCCATGTCGTCTAGGAAAATTAGAGCAAGTATTACAGGAGTATATGGTTATGTACCTGACTATATTCTTAGCAATAGTGAGTTAGAAAAACTTGTAGAAACTAGCGATGAGTGGATAATGACTAGGACAGGAATAAAAGAGCGTAGAATCCTTAAGGGTGATATGAAAGGGACATCCATTATTGGCACTAAATGTGTTGACGGTCTATTAGAAAAAACAAATACCAAAGCAGATGAAATAGACTTAATAATTTGTGCTACCGTAACACCTGATATGTTTTTTCCCTCAACAGCAAATCTAATTGCAAATAATGTAGGGGCTAAAGATTCATATGGTTTTGATCTTTCCGCAGCTTGTTCAGGGTTTCTTTATGCACTTGCTACCGGGACACAATTTATTGAATCAGGATTACATAAAAAAGTTATAGTAGTTGGTGCTGATAAAATGTCTTCAATTATTGACTATACAGATAGAAAAAATTGTGTACTTTTTGGTGATGGAGGAGGTGCTGTATTACTAGAACCTTCAAAAGACGACACAGGTATTCAAGATCATATTTTAAAGAGCGATGGATCAGGTGGCGAAATGTTATGTTTAAAAGCTGGAGGAAGTTTAAAACCTGCATCTCCAGAAACAATAAAAAATAAAGAACATTATATATATCAGGAAGGATCATCTGTTTTTAAGTTTGCAGTTACTAATATGGCTGATATATCCGAAGAAATTATGTTAAAAAACAACCTAACATCTGATGATATATCTTACCTTGTTCCTCATCAGGCAAATAAAAGGATAATTGATGCTACTGCTAACAGGATGGGTGTTGGACCTGAAAAAGTTCTTTTAAATATTGAAAAATACGGAAATACAACTGCTGGTACCATCCCTTTATGTTTATGGGATTTTGAAAAATCCTTTAAAAAAGGAGATAACCTGATACTAGCAGCATTTGGCGGTGGCTTCACCTGGGGATCTTTATATTTAAAATGGTCTTATAACTCAAATTAAAAACTTATGGCTAGTACAAGTGATATAAAAAATGGTCTTTGCATAGAATATAATGGGAATCTATATTTTGTTACTGAGTTTCAACATGTTAAACCTGGTAAAGGACCTGCATTTGTTCGAACAAAACTAAAGAATGTAGTTACAGGTAAAGTTATTGATAATACATTTCCTTCAGGTCACAAGATAGTAACCGCAAGAGTTGAAAAAAGAACCCACCAATATTTATATAAAGATAGTTCTGGGTATCATTTTATGGACAACTCATCTTATGAACAGATTTCTGTAGAGAAATCTATAATTGATCACCCAGAGTTTCTTGTAGATGGTATGGAAGTAGAAATTTCTATCCATACAGAAACTAGTGAAATTTTACTTTGCGAACTACCAGCAACTATAGAAACTAAAATAATATATACTGAACCAGGGGTTAAAGGAGATACAGCTACAAATGCCACAAAAATTGCAAAAATTGAAACGGGTGCTGAAATTCATGTTCCATTATTTATCAATGAAGATGATAAGATTAAAGTAGATATCAAACAAGGTAAGTATGTTGAGAGAGTAAAATAATGTAAATTTGCTAAGATGAACACAAAAGAAATACAAGACATTATAAACTTTATTAAAAAGACTGACCTTGATGATGTCAGTATTGAAACTGAAAATTACAAAATTAGAGTTAAGAAAAATTCATCTTCTATTTCAGAAAAAGTTGTTCATAAATCAGAAAAACCTCTAAAAGTTGATAAGAAAGAAACCGTTATCCAAAACGAACAAGTTGAAATTAAAACTGAAAAAGAAACACCTAATAATAATATAATTATTAAGTCTCCCATGATTGGCACATTCTATCAATCACCTAATCCTGAAAGTAATCCATTTATTTCTGAGGGAGATTCTATTAAACCTGGGCAAACGATATGCATAATAGAGGCAATGAAATTATTTAATGAAATTGAATCAGAGGTATCAGGTAAAGTTATAAAAGTACTCGCAAACGACACCTCTCCTGTTGAGTTTGACCAACCTCTTTTTGAAATAGATCCAAGCTAATTTCTACAAAATGATAAAAAAGGTACTTATTGCAAATAGAGGAGAAATAGCCCTTAGAGTTATCAGAAGTTGCAAGGAAATGGGAATAAAAACAGTATCAGTATATTCTAAGGCTGATGTTGAAAGTCTTCATGTAAGGTTTGCTGACGAGGCAGTATGTATAGGACCTGCTATTTCAAAGGAGTCATACTTAAATATCCCAAGAATAATGGCTGCTGCAGAGATTACTAATTCTGATGCTATCCATCCTGGATATGGGTTTCTTTCTGAAAATGCTGAATTTTCTAAAATATGTAATGAAAGTGGAATAAAATTTATTGGACCAGATTGGGAAATGATCCAAAAAATGGGAGATAAAGTCACTGCTAAAGACACAATGAAAAAAGCAGGAATACCTACCGTTCCTGGTTCTAATGGTCTCATTGATTCAATTTCTGATGGAAAAAAACTAGCTAAAAAAATCGGTTATCCAGTAATATTAAAAGCCACTGCTGGTGGAGGTGGAAAGGGAATGAGGATAGTCAATAACGAAAAAGAATTTGAAAATTCCTGGAATAGTGCAAAAGCTGAGTCAGAGGCTTCATTTTCGAATTCAGGATTATATTTAGAAAAATTTATTGTTAAGCCCAGACACATTGAAATACAAGTCATGGGAGATCAATATGGAAATATTAGCCATTTATCAGAAAGAGATTGTTCAATTCAGAGAAGACACCAAAAACTTATTGAAGAGACCCCATCTCCATTTGTTGATGAGAAACTAAGAAATAAAATGGGTGAAGCTGCTGTTAGAGCTTGTAAGTTTATAAAATATGAAGGTGCTGGGACAATTGAATTTCTTGTCGATGCAAATAAAGACTTTTACTTTATGGAAATGAATACAAGAATCCAAGTTGAACATGGGATAACAGAGGAAGTGACAGATTATGATCTTATTAAAGAACAAATAAAAGTAGCAGATGGAGCTAAAGTATCCGGAAAGCATTATTATCCAAAGTTATATTCAATTGAATGTAGAATTAATGCAGAAGATCCAGAAGCTAACTTTAGACCATGCCCTGGTAAAATCACTGCGCTCCACAAACCTGGAGGACATGGTGTAAGAGTTGATTCACATATATATTCTGGCTATGAAATACCTCCTAATTACGACTCAATGATTGCAAAACTTATGGTAAGCCATCAATCAAGAGAAGAAGCAATAGTAAGGATGAAAAGAGCTTTGGAAGAATTTATTATTGAAGGTATCAAAACTACAATTCCCTTTCACATTAAAATAATGGATGATGAAAACTTCAAAAAAGGAGATTTCACAACCAATTTTATGGATAACTTTAAGTTTTAGATACCCTATTCTCAAAAATTATTCCATTATCACTTAATTTCTCCAAGAGCGGGTCATAAATAATTTTATCAAAAGGTAATAAAACACCTTTAAACTTTAAATTGTTAGTAATAATAATCTCTATGAGCAGAGCAATTGGTAAACCAACTGTCTTAGACATAGCTGTATCGAAATTATTGGTTCCTTCTAACCTCATGAATGACTCTAACTTTTTTAAATTATTTTTCTCTCTATATATAAAAGAATGATACATAACCACTAGATCTATATCATGTTTTTCTAAAGACCACTTATCTTTTAAGATTTCAAGAAGTATTTCACTATGCTTTTTATTAGTTGAAGAGACAGTTTGCTTAGAAAAAAAATTAGACCAAGATAAATTTTTAAATGCCTGAGAACTTTCATCAATAGAAAACCTTTCCCTTACATAATTTTTTACAGATTGATAACTATCTAAATTAATCTTATGTTTGAAAAAATCTAGGTAAGATATTTTACCTTCTTTTTTAAAAAATTTTGAATCATCAGTCAATCCTAAATTAACCAAAATATTCCATGCCTTACAAAAGCCAGGATGTCTAAGAGTACCTCTAATTAGCGTATTTATCTTTTCCAGGCCATAAAGTTTTTTATACTTTAAAGAGTTTCTGTTTGGATACCCTTCATAAGTATGAGATTTAGATAATTTTATTTCTTTTAGATCTGAGAAAACTTTTTCATATGGAATATTAATTAAATTCCCATTTTTAAGGTATTTAGAACCATCTATACCAGCTTTAATAACATTCATTGGATTCCAAGTAAATTTATACCCCCACGGATTTTTATTATCTTTTTTCATCAAACCACCTGTGTATGATTCGAAAGATATTATTTCACCTTTATTATTTAAATTATCAATAACTTTTTTAGCAGATAAATGATCAATACCTGGGTCTAAACCCATCTCCATAAAAAGAAAACAACTATTCTTTTTAAACTTTTTATTAAGGGATTTAATTTTGTCATCTAAATATGATGCCGTTATCATATTAACAGAATATTCTGTACATATTAATGCTACTTTATAGTGTAGAAATGGAGGTAATAAACTTACAACTATATATGCTCCATTTATCTGGTTAGAAATTTGAATTTTATCACTAATATCAATTCTAAGAAACTTAATGTTTTTGATTTCTTTGATATATTCTGGGGTTTTATCTGAAATAAGTTTTATTTCTATTTCAAGTTTTTGAGAATTGTCTGACAAATAACTGATTAAGTTATAAGCTGATTTACCCGCACCTAGTATTAAAATAGTTTTTGTCATAAATTTGGTCAGTCTTTATAAAACTAATCAATATATTTATTCCAAACATTTTTCATGAAAATAATAATATCTGGAGGAAGGCAATCAAAATCATCACTTTCCTATTTCAACAAGGAATGGTCAAATGGAGTAAGCGGAATTATTTTTGAGTATGATACTAATTCTAAAAAAATTGAAGAGAAGTTTACTTATGAAACTCCAGAAAGACATAGAGCTGAAAAAGATTATAGTATATCTTTTAAAAGTGGATCTATCTTTAATAACAAACTTTATGTAACAACTCTTACAGAAATCTTAATTATAAGTCTTCCTAATTATAAACTTATTGATAAAATTTCACTTAATCTTTTTAATGACTTACACCATGTTGTTTATGATAGTAACTTTCTATATGTTGTTGTGACTGGCCTTGATTTAGTATTGCAGTATGATTTAATAAAGAAAAAAGTATCTAACCATTATAATTGTTTCAGGGATATTGACACTTGGGATAGATTTGATAAACATAAAGATTATAGAAAATTAAATACGACTAAGCCTCATTTTAGTCATCCAAATCATGTAACAGTCCATAATAATAAAGTTTATATAACAAGATATAAGCAAGAGGATGTTCTCATTTATGAAAAAGATGGTAAGTATTTAGGAAATATAAAATTAGATAATGGCATTCCACACGATGGCTCTATTTTTGGACGCGAATTTATTTACACAACAGTTACAGGTAAGATCCTAAAAGTTGATATCGAAAAAGAAAAAATTAATAAAATTATAGATCTTAATAAATTTGCTGAAGATGATAGTTCTCTTGGGTGGTGTAGAGGATACACTACAGCGGAAAACTTAAACTATGTTGGGTTTAGCAGAATAAGGCCTACTAAATTTATAGAAAACATAAAGTGGTTAGGCAGTAAAATAACTGATAAGTATAAGTTAAAGATGCCAACAAGAGTAGAGATTTATGACAGTGAATTTTCAAAAATAATTGATACTATTGAACTTGAAAGAGTTGGATTAAACTGGGTATTTAGTGTATTAAAATATTAGCTTTTTCTTTTTACTACTGTTGATGAGGCCTGAGATCTTGGGAGAAGAGATACCTCACTTATATTAACATTTTCTGGAGAATCTAAAATAAACTTTATAACTCTTGCAACATCCTCAGCATAAAGAGGTTCTATACCTTTGTAAATACTATCAGCCTTTTCTTTATCTCCCTTAAATCTAACCTCCGAAAACTCTGTATTAACAAGGCCAGGACTAACCTGCGAAACTTTGATATTATGATTATTTAAATCTACTCTCATACCTTTTGTTATTGCATCTACTGCAAATTTTGAAGCACAGTATACATTTCCCTTTGCATAAACCTCTGTTCCTGCTATAGATCCAAGGTTTATAATATGACCTTTATTTACATTTACCATATCTTTTAAAACATGCCTTGATAGATATAATAAGCCCTTAACATTTATATCTATCATATTATCCCAATCGTTTGTGTCCCCCTCTTGAATAAAATCTAATCCATGTGCATTTCCTGCATTATTTATAAGAACATCTATTTTCTTCCACTCATCACTTAAACTTTCATAAGCGTTTTCAACTTGACTCTTATCCGAGATATCAAAACATAAAGTTTTAATTTTAGACTTAGGCGAAAGGTCATCTTTAATTTTTTCTAATTTTGTCTTTCTTCTACCACATAAAATTAAATCATAATCATCAGCAAGAGCTAAAGCAGTCGCCTCCCCTATACCGGATGTTGATCCTGTGATTAATATAATTTTTCTATCCTTACTTTGGGCCACCTTCAAAAGTAAAGAAAATTGAGATATTGTGAACTATGATTTTATCTATTGGAATATTATATTCATTTCTTGACTTTTTATCAATCATATTAATCAATCCTCTAGAATATCTAATTTCAGGTGAGAGCTTAAATAAGGGAAAAAAGATATCAGCACCAAATCCTATTTCAAGTGAGATGTCAAAAGCTTTTAATTCTAAAATATCTTTTCCTGCCTCATCTTTGTTTTTTGCTCCTATCTCCAAACCAGGTTTAAAACCTGCAATTAAAAACATTCTACTGTTTTTTCTTCTCTTAGACTTATATTTAATAAGCAAGGGAGTTTCCAAGAAAGTAGCAGCCCTTACGTCTGAAAATATAGTTCCATCATCATATAAATAATCTAATTTAAATTCTAGAAATGAAACCTGTAATAAAGTTCTAAGGTCAAATGGATAATAAATACTAAAGTCAGAAATAAAACCAAGTTTAAACCCAGGACTAGGATCAGGAAGAATACTGTGAAGGTTTGAATAATTTTGAGAAGAAAAACCAGATGAGTAATTAAGCCTATAATAGGAAGAATGAGCTCCTAATAAAAATCCATAATGGACCTTAGTATCATCATAACCACTTAGATTAAATGTCGTTGACTGAGAAAAGGATTTATTTGAAAATATAAATAATAAAAAAATTACAATCGTTTTTTTCATTTTTCTATCTTAATATACTACGTAAACTCTAAAAATGAATTTAAATTGCAATTTGGATTATATAATATGAAAATCAAAAAAACAGAATTCATAAAGAGTAGCACATCAATAAAAGAGTGTCCAACAAAAGGTTTACCTGAATTTGTCTTTTATGGAAGATCTAATGTGGGAAAGTCATCGCTTATTAATATGATTACAAATAACCAAAAACTTTCTAAAATATCCTCTAAACCAGGTAAAACTCAATTAATTAATCACTTCCTTATAAATGGAAATTTTTATTTAGTAGATCTACCTGGATATGGATGGGCTAAAACAAGTAAAGAAAATAGAGAGAAATGGGATGTAATGTGCAAGAACTTCCTAATTCAATCAAAAAAGCTTGCACTTTTATTTTTGCTTATTGATGTTAGGCTTAAACCTCAAAAAATAGATTTAGAAAATATAAATTATCTGGGAAAGAATGGTGTGCCAATTAACTTAATTTTCACAAAATGTGATAAAGTAGGTAAGGAAGAATTAAAAAAAAATATTAATTTATTTAATTCTGAGTTATTAAATTCATGGAAAAATTCGCCTGATTATTTTATTTCATCTTCAGTAAAAAAAATTGGAATTGATTCAATTTTAGGTCAAATCAACAAAACAATAATTTCAATAAATAATGTATGAATATTATTTATAAATCATTAATTAAATTAATAGATACTTATATTTTTTTTAGTTCATTTTTCAATGAAAAATCAAAAAAAATACTGAAGGGTAGAAATAATACATTTAGATATATTGATGAAAATATTATAACATCTAAGGACAAAATACTTATTCACGTCTCATCAGTTGGAGAATTTGAACAAGCAAAACCTATAATAGATAAACTTAAATCATTTAAAAGATTTAAGATAGTTGTCTCTCACTTCTCCTCTTCCTTAGAAGATAAATTAAAAGAAGACAAGACTGTTGATTTCAGTTTTTATTTACCAGCAGACACAAAACCTCATATGGATTTATTAATAAGGAAAATTAATCCGGTAATAACAATAATTATAAAATATGAGTTTTGGAAAAATTTGATTAAAGCAACAAAAGAAAAAAAAATACCTATAATTTCAGTTTCATCTATTTTTAGGAAAGAACAATTTTATCTACCATTCTACAGTTCATATTTAGTAGACATTTTAAAAACATTTGATTTATTACTAGTTCAAAATAGAGAATCACTTGAAATATTAAAATATAAAAAAATTAATAATGTAAGAAAGATAGGAGACACGCGATTTGATCGAGTATTAGAAATTTATAATGAGTCAAAAGATTATCCGCTAGTAGAACAGTTTAAAAATAATAAAAAAATAATAATTATTGGCAGCTCATGGAAAAGCGATATTGATGTCCTAAAAAAAGAAATTTTAAGAGATCTTACAGAGACAAAATATATAATAGCACCTCATGAAATAAATAATGAAAATATTAAATACATAGAAAACACTTTTATAAATGACACCATAAAATATTCTGAATTACCTCAAAAAATCATTAAAAAAAGAATATTAATAATTGATACTTTTGGATTATTATCTTCATTATATAAATATTCTGATGCAGCATTTATAGGTGGTGGATTTAGGGGAGCACTTCACAATACACTTGAAGCAGCAGTATGGAATATACCAATCATTTATGGTAATCATAGAAAAAACAAAAAATTTAATGAAATTTCAATTTTAGAAAAAAACAAAATTGGATTTCCAATCGGTAGTGGTAATGAATTTAAATTACTTATTAACAGGATTGTTAAATATGGTGACATCGGCAAAGGAGGAAATAAATTAATAAAAAACTTTTCTGGTGCTACTAATAAGATAATTAGTGAAATTTTAAGTCTTATTAAATGAAAGGAATTGTAATTAAATCAACAGGAAAATATTCATTAGTTAAAGTCGATGAAAAAATTTACAAATGCATTTTAAGAGGCAATTTCCGATTAGATAATAATTTATCAAACCCAGTAGTGTCCGGTGACAAAGTAGAAATAGAAATTGATAAAAGTCAGAATGGAGTTATAAAAGAAATTATGAAAAGAGATAATCATTTTATTAAAAAATCTCTAAAAGATAATAAAGCCCATATAATTGGTTCTAATATAAATCAAGTTTTAATTATATGCAGTCTTAAGAACCCTTATACCAAATTCATTTTTCTAGATAAGTGTATTGCTGCAGCTCAGTATTATAATATTAAGCCAATAATTGTTTTCAATAAAGTTGATATATTAAAGTCTGAAGAAATTAAAAACCTAAAAGTAATTAATAATAAATACACCGATCTTGGAATTAACTTTCATGAAATATCTGCATTAAATGGAGTTGGAATTAAAAAATTAAATAAACTTCTTAGAGATAAAAAAACATTGTTTATTGGTAATTCAGGTGTTGGTAAATCAACCATTATAAATAAAATTTCTAAATCAAATCAAAAAATAAATGATTTATCATCAAAAACTGGAAGAGGAAAACAAACAACAACATTCTCAGAAATATTTGAAATAAACTCTAATAGTTTTATTCTTGACTCGCCGGGTTTTAAGGACTTTTATTTCTATGATATAGATAGAAATGATATTAAATAT
>CAJWTC010000019.1 GCA_913046795.1 uncultured Flammeovirgaceae bacterium
TAATAGTTAGAACTAGAGGTCACAGATTAGAGGGTATATGGCACAGTGGTTCTCCAATGGGTACTTTAATAAATAGTTTAAGGGGTATTCATGTTCTTGTCCCAAGAAATTTTGTTGAAGCTGTAGGAATGTATAACACACTATTATCTTCAGATGAGCCAGGTATAATAATAGAGCCATTAAACGCTTATAGATTAAAAGAAAAATTACCAAATAATCTATCTGATATAAAAGTTGAGTTTGGAAATCCAACAACTTTAAGAGAGGGGTCAGATATAACAATTGTAACATATGGATCAATGTGTAGAATTGTTATGGACTCTGCAGATCAGCTTGCAGCTGTTGGGATTTCATGTGAAGTTATTGATGTTAGAACTCTCCTTCCATTTGATAAAAATAAATTTATAGTAAAATCGTTGAAGAAAACAAATAGAATAGTTTTTGCTGACGAGGATGTTTCTGGTGGTGCTAGTGCATTTATGATGCAAAATATTTTAGAGATACAGGATGGATATTATTTTCTTGATTCAAAGCCAATTACAATTCACGCAAAAGATCATAGACCTGCATACAGTACAGACGGGGATTATTTTTCAAAACCTAATTGTGAAAATATTTTTGATACTATTTATAAACTCTTTAATGAGTTAGACCCAAAAGCCTATCCAGATCTCTAATTACTAATTATCTCTTGAAGAGTAACTTCTGGAGATTCAATAATATTACTTGAATTTAAAGCTCTATCCTTTATGTATATTTTTAATTTAAAAATATTATTGTCTAAAACATTTTCAAAACCATAAGAAACCATACCATATCTTAACTTCCCTTGTAAAACTTGATTTGCATTTCCAATATTTAATGGTGGGAATCTAGAGTTAAAATCAATTCCACACCCATACTCCTCATCAAAAACTCTAGTCCAATCAATTAATTCAAAATCATCACTATTTTTTTTATAAAATTCAATATAAATATTTTTATTATTTACATTTTTTTGAATTAGAAATGTATCTAAAAGATTAGAAGAATTTAAGGTGTCAATAATATATTCTTTACAATTAAAGGAAGATCTATTATCAATATCACTAAATAATGTTATTGCTCCATTGGGTTCATATACATAAAGAGGTAGGGTGACATCATTTGAGCCAATTGTTACCCAGTTGAAATTCTCATCTATAATTGCATTATACTGGTGATATGGATAACTATTTTCTTCATTTGATAATCCTAGATCTCCATTTCCATCAATAAAATTTATAGTAAGAATTAATGAGTCTTGAGTAAAATTATTTTCACTTTTTTTAAATATGATATTTTCAAAACTAATAACTGGAATTTCAGATACTGTATTATCTTCACTACAGGAAATTATAAATAAAGGAATTATGTATAAAAATATTTTATTCATTAATTAGAAAACTTAACTATTTAATTTTTATTGCTTTTATTAAATTTTGAATGTTAGATATTGGCTCTTCACACACACTATTACGACACAAAATAAATGATTGTTTATTTTTTAAATTATATTCATTAGTATCCTTTTTAATATTTAGTATTTTATTTGGAGAGTAAGTAGATAGAATTTTTGGTAGTTTTTTCCTATCAAAATTACCATGAATATTAACTTCATTTATTTTATTAGAATTGATATTATCAACATATATCCAATTGTGCATAAATTCAAAGTTATTTAAATATTTTTTTATCTTTTTCCCCATGTCATTAAAAATGTTTTTATATAAAACATCATTATATATTTTCCCAAGTATAAGTAAGTTATGATACATTATAGAATTAGCAGACGGTATAACATTATCAAAAATTTGAATTTTATTTGATATAAGTTTCTCATGATCTGAGCTAGAAAAATTAAAAAATTTTTCTTTTTTATTATAAAATTTTAAAATTGAAAATTCAATTAATTCTCTAGCTATATTTAAGTATTCTCTATCTAATGTAGTCTCATAATACAAGATAAATGCTTTTATTGTGAACGCATAGTCATCAATATATCCTAATTTTTTGATTCCTAATATTCTATATAACTGATTATTGTTGAGAAGTTTATTTTTTATAAATGCTATATTTTTATTAGCCTTTTCAAGGTAAGAAATATCTTTTGTAGCTTGATATGCATTAATTATACCAATTAAAACTATACTATTCCATGAACATATAATTTTTTTATCAGTTATTGGTTTTATTCTTTTATTTCTCTCATTAAATAATTTAATTCTAATTTTTTCAGATAGAACGTTTTCACTTTTACATAGTGTAATAATTATTTTATCTTCAAAATTATTTTCAAGGTTTATTTCTTTTGATAAGTAATTATGTTCATTTTTAAGAATCTTATTAAGTTCTTTTTTATCCCAACTATAAAATTTACCTTCTTTACCTTCTGATTCAGCATCTACCGCAGAGTAGAATCCACCATCTCGGTTACTCATCTCACCGGATAGCCAATTGATTATAAGGTTTATTATTTTTTTATATTTATTTTTTTTAGATATTTTATAAATATTAGACAAAAGTTCTAGAAATAGGCCATTATCATATATCATCTTTTCAAAGTGTGGTATTATCCATTTTTTATCTACAGAATATCTAGAAATACCTCCTCCTATATGATCATAAATACCTCCAGAAAGGATTGAATCTATAGTTTTTATTATATGTCTAAATATTTCTTTGTCATTATAAAGCTTAGAATGAAGTAGTAAACTATTCCACAAACTCGGCATTGGAAACTTAGGTTCCCTAAGTATACCACCATCTTCATAATCAAATTTTATTCTGATTTCATTTATTAGAGTATCTACATTAAATATTTTTTTTGTTTCGTAACTTTTATTATTATGAATTATTTCTTTTGTAAATGCCTCTGAGGATTCTTTGATCTTACTTCTCTCAGAATTTGATATACTTTTAATATTACTTAATATAGTCATCCAATTATTAGGACTAAAGTATGTTCCACCATAAAAAGGTTTTTGATCTGGCATTAGAAATACATTTAGCGGCCATCCACCTTGTATTCCCATTTTTTGAATGGCATCCATATATATATTATCAATATCAGGTCTTTCTTCCCTATCAACTTTAATTGATATAAAATTATCGTTCATGAAATTAGCAATTTTTTTATTTTGAAATGATTCTCTTTCCATCACATGACACCAATGACAAGTAGAATATCCTATACTAAGAATTATAATTTTATTTTCTTTTTTGGCTTTTTTTAAAGAATTATCATTCCATGCAAGCCAATTAACAGGATTTGCAGAATGTTTTAATAGATAAAGACTTTTCTCATTAATTAATTCATTACTAAATTTTGACATTTAACTCATTTTTTATTTAATCAATAAAGTTTTGTATCTTTACATATACTTTAAAAGGTGAAAAAATTACTACTTCTATTAGTTATTGCATTTTCTTCCTGCGAAAGGAAACTATGTCCAACTTACTCCAATGTTGAAATAGAAGAGCTCACACCTAATGAAAGCAATCATACATTAATAAAAAAAGTGTAAGTTAATAAGCCGGATTCTGTATCTGAAATTCAGACTCTTATCATTTATCTAGACTTGATATTACTACCAAGCTCAAGCGATCTACCCGTTCGAATTTTTTAGCGGGCAACTAAATGCAATAAATACAATCGAACTACTTGATCTTTCAATTTATAAGGTTTACAATGCATTAAATATCACTATTTAATCGGTAGTCTCTTACACTACCTTTTCACCCTTACCTCAAATGAGGCGGTATATTTTCTGTTGCACTATCTGTTCTCCCTAGAGACCTTCCTGTTAGGAAGTATAATGCCCTATATTGTCCGGACTTTCCTCTTCAAAATATGAAGCGATAAGACAACTTACATTGCAAAAGTATATATATTTTTGTTTAAAAAATTAAAATGCCTACTACTATATTGGCTATAGAAACATCGTGTGATGATACTTCTGCATCAATAATTTCTGACGGAATTATAAAGAGTAATGTTATTTCATCTCAACTAGATCATTCTAAATTGGGTGGTGTGGTACCAGAAATTGCATCTAGAAAACATCAAAAAAATATTGTTTACATAACAAAAGAGGCACTAGAAAGATCTTCTGTTGATCTACATGATCTTGATGCAATTGCTTGCACAAATGGCCCTGGTCTATTAGGATCTTTACTAGTTGGTTCATCTTTTGCAAAATCAATGTCATACTCCCTTGAAATTCCTCTAATTTGTGTAAATCACATAAAAGCACATGCACTTTCTCATACTATAAATAAAGCTGATATTGATTTTCCTTTTATTTCATTAGTAGTTAGTGGTGGTCATACTCAGATTATGTATGTAGAATCTTATGATAAGATAAAAATAGTTGGGGAAACTAGAGATGATGCTGTAGGAGAGGCTTTTGATAAATGTGCCAAAATAATTGGATTAGATTATCCAGGAGGCCCTTTTATTGATAAATTATCTAAAAAAGGAGATCCTCATAAATATAAATTTCCTGATACAAATATTCCTAATTTAGATTTTTCTTTTAGTGGGATTAAAACGTCATTCCTTTACTTTATAAAAGACAATATAAATAATGATAAAAATTTTATTAAAAAAAACATAAATGATATTGCAGCATCTATTCAATTTAAGTTAGTTGAAATGATAATTAAAAAATTAAGAGTTGCCATTAAAAAATATAATGTATCAAATATATCAATAGGAGGTGGGGTAGCAGCTAACTCATTATTAAGAGAAGAATTATCTATATTAGAGAATGATCATGATATCATTCTAAATATTTCTAAATTAGAATATTGCACTGATAATGCAGCTATGATAGCAAATTATGCTAGATTTATGTTTAATGATAAGAAGTTTTCTAAACTTGATGTTGTCCCATTTTCAAAAAACAGGTAAGTGAATAAAAAAATTTTTTTTAAAAACAGGAAAGCCACTTATAACTATGAGGTTTTTGATAAATATACAGCAGGTGTAATTCTAAAAGGAACAGAAATTAAGTCAATAAGAAGTTCACTAATAAATATGAATAGTTCATACTGCATTGTTGATAATAATGATATTTATATTAAGGATTTGAATATTTCAGAATATGAATTTGGAAATTTGAATAATCATGAGCCTAAAAGAAAAAGAAAATTATTATTAAATAAGAGAGAGATTAATCAAATAAAGAAAAAAGTTTCTGAGAAAAAACTGTCAATAATTCCTCTTAATTTATATGTTTCAGATAGAGGTTTTGTTAAAATAGAAATTGCCCTTTGTAAGGGTAAGAAGATATACGATAAAAGAGAAAGTGTAAAGAAGAGAGAAGCAGATAGAAAATTAAGACAAGATTTTTAAAAATATTTAATCATTAGGTTAATTATTTTCTTCTTAAATTTCGAGTAAGGAGGTATAATTATATCTGTTGGACTTATTTTTACTAACTGTTTAAAGATGCTTTTTGGATTTGAAAATTCTTTAAATCCATATATTCCATGACACCTTCCAGAACCACTATTATTAACCCCTCCAAATGGCAGATGATAATTTGAATAATGTAATGTGCTATGGTTTATACACACTCCACCAGATGATGTCTCATTTATTATTTTAGAAACATTTTTTTCATTTTTACTATAAATATAAAGTGCAAGAGGTTTATTCTTATTATTGATGAAGTTTATAGCTTCATCTAAATCATTATAATCATAAATAGGTAAAACAGGACCAAATATTTCTTCTTTATGAATTTTAGATTTTTCAGATATATCAGTTAATATGGTTGGTTCTATGAATAATTGATCAATATCTTTTTCTCCTCCAAAATGAATTTTTCCATTATTTTTTTTTGCATCTTCAATTAAGTTACTTAATCTCAAAAAATGTCTTCTGTTTACAACTCGACAATAATTTTTAGATGTTTTTGGGTTTTCTGAATATAATTTTTTAATATTTTCAATTAATAATTTTAAAAATTTATCTTTTAATTTTTTATTGATAAGTATATAATCTGGAGCTATACACACTTGACCATTATTAATAAATTTTGCCCAAGCAATTCTTTTTGCTGTTGATTTTAAATCAACTTCTTCATCTATTACTGTAGGTGACTTTCCACCTAATTCTAGAGTAACTGAGGCGAGATGTTTACTAGCTGCTTTCATTACTATTTTGCCAATAGTTGGAGACCCTATAAAAAGTATATGATTAAATTTTAATTTTAGAACTTTTTCTGCAATATCAGACCCACCTAAAATTGTATATACTTCATTTTTATTAAATGTTTCATCAACAATCTTTTTAATAATTTTTGAAGTAAAGTCAGTAATTTCTGAGGGTTTAATCATTACAGTATTTCCAGCAGATATTGCATTCACAAGAGATACAAAAGTAAGATTGATAGGAAAGTTCCAGGGTGTAATAATTAGAACTAATCCTTTTGCCTCGTATTTGATATATGATTTTGATCCTAGTAGCGTAAGAGGGGTTTTTACATATTTATCCTTCATCCATTTTCTTAAATTTTTAATGGTATGATTTATCTCCTGAATTACAGGAAAAACTTCTGTTAAATCAACCTCTGATTCATTCTTTCTAAAGTCTTTATTTAGAGCATCTTTTATATTATCTCTATTTGATAAGATATTTTCTTTTAATTTTTTTAATTTATGAATTCTCTCACTATACGTGGTAAGTTTTAATTGAGAGACATTCTCTTTTAAAATTTTATGACTATTAATTAATTTTTTTTCAGAAGTTATCATTCTTATTTAATAAACATCATTCCAATTATACAAAAAGTAAGACCAAGTATTGAGCTGAGAAATATATAAGATGTCATTAATAAAATTTTCCCTTCTTTTAATAGAAGTATTGATTCTATAGAAAAGGCAGAAAATGTTGTGAAACCACCACAAAAACCAATAATTATTAAATTAGTAAGGTTATTTGATAGATCCTCACTCATATTGTTAGTTGTTAATTTGAATATTATACCTGCTATAAAACATCCGATAATATTGATACATAATGTACCAAAAGGAAATGAAATTATTGTAGAAGATAGAAATTTAGAAATTGTATACCTTAAAATAGATCCAGTCATTCCTCCTATTCCAACAAATAAAAGATCCTTCATTTTTTTTCTTCAACAAATTCAAGAGATGCAGAATTAATACAATATCTTAATCCGGTTGGATTTGGACCATCATTGAAAATATGACCTAAGTGTCCATCACAATTTGAGCATACTACCTCAACCCTTTTCATACCATAACTATTGTCATCTAAGAAGCTGACATATTTTTTATCTTCTACATCAAAAAAACAAGGCCAACCTGTTCCAGATTCATATTTTGTTTTTGATGAAAAAAGTTTTTGACCACATCCTGCACATTTATATTCACCTTTTTCTTTATTATTCCAATATTTACCAGTAAATGCTCTCTCTGTCCCTTTTTCCCTTAATACATAATACTGTTCTTTTGTTAGTTTCTTAAGCCAATACTCATCTTTCTTATCTTGAGACGAACAAGACAATATAACTGTAAAAATTAAAGTAATTATTAAATAAATTTTCATTTATTAATGTTTACGTCTAATTGAGGGAAAGGGATACTTAATCCATTTCTTGGAAATTCAGAATATACTTTTTCATTATAATCAAATTTCACTTCTAGGAAGTCTTCAGATTTCACCCACACTCTTACCATTATGTTAACTGAACTATCTGCGAGTTCAGAAAGAACTACAAGTGGTTCTTTGTCCTTCAATATCCTTTTATCATTCTTAATCCACTTTAATAGAAGATTTTTAGCCTTTTCGAAGTCATCTCCATATGCAATAGAAAATGTCCATATAATTCTTCTTGTATTCTCAGAGGAAAAGTTAGTTACTATTGAGGTCTGAAGAATTCCATTAGGAATAATTACCCTTTTATTATCTATAGTAGTTAAAATAGAATTAAAAATTTGAATTTCTTTTACAGTTCCTTGCGTTCCCTCATACTCTATAAAATCACCTACTTTAAAAGGTTTAAAGAATAGGATCATCACACCAGCTGCAAAATTTTGCAGGGTATCTTTTAGTGCTAAACCAACAGCTAGACCTGCAGCACCTAAAATTGCTAAAAAAGAGGTCATTTCAACTCCTATCATAGATAATACAGATATAATTAGAGCGACTTGAAGTGTTATCGATAATAAAGATCTAAAAAAAGGAACTAAAGACTTATCAATATTTCTGCTGGAAAGAAATTTTTCTAAAATATTTATAACTTTTTTTATTGCACTATTTCCTACTATCAAGAAAATGAAACCCAATATTATTCTTGGAGCATATTCAATAATTAGATTTAGTAAATAAGTATAACTTTCTGGGCTTAAAATATCATTCATATAACAAATGTAATTTAATCTTCTGGATATGGAATGAATATAATCTTAGATTTATTTTCCATAACGACAAGTAAACAACAGTACTCATCTTTATTTTTATATTTTTCTTTAAAGATTTTCTCATTATTAATTATATTTTTTTCTGATAAGATTTCAAGATATGATGCGAAGTATTTCCATTCATTATCAAAAAACTCTTTAAAATCTATAAATAGAGAACCTAGGTTAATATTATTTTTACTCATTATAATAACTGGATAATCTGAGAATTTTTTTTCTATAATTTTTAGAGTTGCAATTTTAAGTTTATCTGCTACCTTAATAAAATCTGAAGAGATAACTCCCATCTCTTGAATATCTAAGTCATTATTTTCTTCCATGCTTCAATAAACTTACTATATTTAAGCTGATTTTATGAATAGGATTCTCAAAATATTTTTATTTATATTTTTGGCTACCTTATATAGGTTAAATGCAAACCATATAGTTGGAGGTGAAATTGAAATGATTCATATTGGTGCAGAAAACTCATTTACTTATAGGGTTAAATTGATTCAATACTTTGACTGTGCTCAAACTGCAAACCCTGGTCCGGATGATTTAATATCATATACTATTTTTAGGAAATCAGATGGTCAAGCAATGAGAAATGGAACAATGTTTATTACTAATCAGGAGTTTGTTCCATATACTAACCCTGATTGTGCTCTCGGATTTCTGTGTACATTAAAAGTTGAATATTCTCATGAAATCACATTAGATCCAGACGATTTTAATGATCCAGATGGATATGTAATAGTTTGGGAGAGGTGTTGTAGAAACTGGTCAACAAAAAATCTTGTAAATCCAGGATGGAATGGTATGACGTATACTTTACATTTTCCACCTGTGGTAGACTCTAATGGTAATCCATTTATAAATTCATCGCCTAGATTATTCCCTCCATTAAGTGATTATGCCTGTGTAAATCAGTTATTTTATATTGATTTTGCAGGAAAGGATGATGATGGAGACTCAATTGTTTATTCACTTGCTGCTCCCCTAGATGATAACCAACCAAATGTTGAACCTATTGACCCTGTTCCTCCTCCGACTTCTCCACCACACCCAATTGTTGATTTTGCACCCGGATATAATATTGCAACTATGATACCAGGTGATCCCGCCCTTTCAATATCTAATGAAGGATTTATTACTGTAACACCCACTGAAGTAGGTTTATATGTTTTTTCAGTAAAGGCAGATGAGTATAGAAATGGAATAAAAATAGGAGAAGCAAGAAGAGATTTTCAGATGTTAGTAGTTGATGGTTGTAGTCCACCAGACCCTCCAGAGGCATTAGTTAAGGTTCCAGGTCAAGAAGAATATTATAAAGAAGACGATACCATAATATATGTGGCCTCGCAACCAAAATGTTTTGATCTTTTTGTTACTGATGATATTGGGACAAATGTAACTCTCAACGCAATTGGTGTAAATTTTGGTAATGGAGGAAAATCGGATTTAAATGATATTTTTTCATTTAGTGAAGGATCAATCAATGAATCTGGAGACACTTTAAAGGTTCAAGTTTGTGTATCAGATTGTCCATATGTTCAAAATGAACCTTATTTAATTGATTTGATTGCTGCTGATGATGCTTGTCCTCTTCCACAGAGAGATACTGTAAGAGTTACTTTGATAGTTGAACCACCAACAAATAGTGATCCGTTTTTTATTAATGAAAAAGATACAAATTTTGTCTCACTACCATGGAACTCCTCATTTTCAACTGTTATTAAAGGAAAAGATACTGACCTTGATAGTCTTAGTTTAAATTATTTTCTTATACCATCTAATGATAAGATAAATCTAGCTGAATATGGTATTTCTTTTGACAAAGTCGAAGATAATCCAGGTAACATTTCTGGAATGCTTAATTTTGATACAAATTGTAGAGACTTTGATTTTTCTAATAGGACAGAGTTTATGATAGGTGTTGTTCTTGATGACCTCGATACCTGTGATATATCAAATCAAGATACAATATTTTATAATTTAAATGTAGAGTTACCAATTAACACTGGACCAAAATTAACGTCAGATAAAGAAATATCTGATAGTGTTAAATCAAGACCTAACTTTTCAATTATTGAGGTTGAAACAAATTTATCAGGGAGTTACTCATTAAACCTTTTCTCTGATGATGAAGATAAGGATACAGTTGTCATAAATGCTGTTGGAGTTGGTTTTGATATAGAGGATATAAATGGAGTCCTATCCACTTTTAATTCCTTACCAGGAAGTATTGATGGAAGGTTTGATATTAATTTTGAATGTATTGATTTTCCATACAATGATATAAATCAGTATAAGATAAACTTTATAACCGAGGATATTGATTTTTGTCAAGAAATGAATGCGGATACTATTCAGCTCGTCATAAAAATTAATCTTGATGAAAATTCTATTCCAGAGATAAATAATGAAGATCAATATACATTAGATATAAATAACTCATTTGAAGTCGAAATAAATGCATCTGATTCTGATAAAGATGACTTATTATTACTAAAAATGGTATCTGATGGACTTCCTGGTGAGTTCTCTTTTGCGGAAGCGTACGGTACTGGCGAAGTGTCTAGTATATTAAAATGGACACCATCATGTCAAGAATTAAATGATGATTTCTCAGATAAACTTTATGAACTTACTTTTGATGTTACAGATAATAGTTGCCCAAATATGGCTAAATCATCTAAAAATATTAGATTTTTACTTGTAAAGCCTCAGGTTAATTGGGATGATTTTAATCCCCCTAATGCTTTTAGCCCTGATAGTGACGGAATTAATGATCAATTTAGATTAACGAATTTATCAGATCCAAATCAAAATTTACCATTAGATGGTTGCGATGATAACTTTGAGTCGATAGTATTTGTCGATAGAACTGGAGTAGAGGTATATAAATCTTTTAATAGAGAATTCCAGTGGGATGGAGGCGGGTTATCTTCTGGTGTATATTTTTACTATATTAAATACACAATATCAGATTATAGAGGAACAGTGACAATTGTTTATTAATCTAAACTATAGATTCTAATGATTTTTTTAAGTCATCGATAAGTAAATCTGTTTCTTCTAGTCCTACATAAAACCTTATATAGTTATGAGGTAAAAAATCAGTTTTTGAATAGTATTCACTATCATTATTGTATCTGGATATTTCTGGAAATATTAATGACTCATGACCACCCCAAGAGGCACCCATATAAAAATTATTGAGATTATTACAGAATTTCTCTATTATTGACTTTTCATCGGTTTTAAGTGCTATAGTAAACTGACCGCATGGTTTTTTAATATATTTTCTAGCTAAATCAAATTGATGGAAATTCTCTGAGTGAGGATAAATGACATTCTCAACTAATTCATGATCTTCTAAAAATTTTACTACAAGTGGAGTAGATTCCGAAATATATTTCATCCTTACACTAAGTGTTCTTAAACCATTAATAAAAAGCCATGAATTAAATGGAGATAAGACACTTCCTATTAACTTAAATTCTCTATTGTTAATACTTTCTATTGTGTGATTTGATCCACAAATAATTCCGCCCATTGCATTTGCGTGTCCACCTATATATTTTGTTGCAGAGTGAACAATTAAGTCAATACCCCATTTGGATGGGTTACAGTTTATTGGTGATGAATAACTATTATCAATTATAGTTATAATTTTATTTTCTTTAGCTAATCTAGAAATTAATTCTAAATCTTGCATCTGATATGTCCATGAATTAGGGCTTTCTAGATAAATTACTTTTGTGTTATCTTTTATTGCTTTTGAAAAATTTTCAATCTTTGTGCCATCAACAAAAGAAACCTCTATATTAAGTTTTGGTAAAATTTCTTTCATAAATCTATCAGTACCAGTGTAAGGTCTTTTTATTGATATTATATGATCACCTGAATTTACTTGTGAAAGTATAGCTGTTGTTATTGCTGCCATTCCACTACTTAGTGCAATTGACTTTTCAGTTCCTTCTAAAGCCGCAATCTTCTTCTCTAGTATTGATGTAGTTGGGTTACTTCCTCTAGTATAAAATGGATTAGAACTTTCTGAGGACATGGCTTTTCTCATATCATCAACATTAGAAAAAAGAAAGTTAGAATTAGAAAAAATTGGAGGTATTGCTGCGTTAAAGTAGCTTTCTTTATCTTCAGCAAGCTGATTTATTATATTATTTATCATTGAATTGGTTGTTTGTAAATACGAAATTATAATAATTTAATTAAACTATATTTATATAATGAAAAATAAAGTTGCTGTAATTACAGGTGGATCTTCAGGAATTGGAGAAGCTTTAGCATATAAGTTTTCTAAAGAAAATTTCGATGTTGTAATTGGCGGAACCAATGGAGAAAGAATTAAATCTGTTCTATCTAACATAAAAGAAAAAGGGGGTAGGGGCGAAGGAATTATTCATGATGTATCTTCATCTGATGATGTTAAGAAAATGGTTGATTTAGCAGTTAATAAATTTGGTAGGATAGACGTGTTAATATGTAATGCTGGAATTTCAATTAGGTCATTATTTGAAGATGTTGATATTAAATCTTTTGAGAAATTATTTAGCATTAATTTTTTAGGATCTGTGTATTGTGTTAAACATTCACTTCCTTATATAATTAAGAGCTCTGGTTCAATTATTGCCATTTCATCTTTAAATGGTTTTATTGCTACACCTACAAGAACAGCATATGTATCATCAAAACATGCAATGCAAGGTTTTTTTGATTCTTTAAGACTTGAACTTAAGAGAAAAAATGTACATGTAATGGTAGCTTCGCCTGGGTATGTACATAGTAATTTCAGAAAAAATACATTAAAATCAGATGGAAAAAAGGAGGGAAAAACTTCAAGAGATCATGCTAATATGATGTCACCGGAAGAAGTAGCTGAAA
Source organism: uncultured Flammeovirgaceae bacterium (assembly GCA_913046795.1). GTDB lineage: Bacteria > Bacteroidota > Bacteroidia > Cytophagales > MED-G16 > MED-G16. The sequence continues at coordinate 13,363 of CAJWTC010000019.1, forward strand.
AGGTATTTAGAGGATATTTAACAAAAAAAAGAGATCTAATTTTTACATTTAGGGGTAAGCTAGCTTATTTAATTAAAAATTGGTTTCCAAAAGTTGCAGATAGGTTAGCTTATAATGAAATTTTAAATGAACGTGAATCCTTATTGAAAAATTATTAGTTAATTAATCTAATATTTTTTTTTCTAACGTATCTCTTCTCACTCATAATAATTACTTCATACCATATTTCTAAGTCTTTAGATACACTTATCTTATCCCCTTTATTTAAAATTTTATATAAATCGGACCCCGAAGAAGGCTCTTTCATTATAAATGTGTTTTCCTTAAATACAATTCCTTCTTTTAGAGGTTTAAAGTTGATTATAATAAGTATTAGGGCACAGGAAGTATAAAAAAAAGGAATTAGGAAAATAGCTTTTCTCTTTTTAAAAAACTTTATTGAATTTACTATGAAAATAAAGCATGAAATAATAAGAAGAAATATTAATAGGTATCCATTATATTTTTCATAAAAACGAATAAATGTTTTCTTATTATCTTCATCATATCCAGATAAATTTTTACTTAACACTATATCTTTTATTTTTTTCTTTACTTTAAGTTTATCATCTTTTTTTTGGAAAATTTCAAGATAAAAAATTGCTTTTTCATAATTCCCTATGCTCTCTTCAATAGCTGACATTTTTAATAACATACTATTTGAAAATTGATTTTCAACATAGAAAATTGAATCATATATTTTTTTTGATTCTAAATAATTTTTTTGATAAAATAAAGAATCAGCTTTTTCTATTGACCCATAAGAAAATGAGTTAGTAAATATTGATAATATCAATATTTTAAATAGACTATATATTTTCATACACATGAAACTCAATTTTTGATTTTGTATCACCTTTCTCTAAAAATAAATCATATTTACCTGGGTTTATAAATTTATTATAATGAATAAAATAAGGTTGATCACTATTAATTTTATCTAAGATAAGATCCCATCTTATCTGATTTATTCCTTTTCTACCTTCAGATTTATATTTCCATAAAATTTTATTTTCTTTCTTAATAACTAACTCATATTTTCTATCATTATTTAAATTAAATGATATTGGAACTTTTTGATATGTATGCATTAGTGGTTCTCTGTGTGTATCATTAAATTTTGGTAAGAACATTCTCTTTGAAGAAAATAAGAATTCTTCTTTAATATTTTTTCCTTTCTCAAAATAGTAATGTAGAGGATCTAAGTTGAATTTGAATATCCCTCTCCCATGAGTCGAAATAATTAAATCATTAGAAGATTTATGAATTTCTATATCAGAAACACTACTCATTGGAAGATCTCTTCCAAAAATATTCCAAGACTTACCTCTATCCAGACTAATATATAGTCCCCTGTATAGTCCAGCATATAAAATATCTTCGAATTTTTCATCTTCTTTAATAATATTTATTGGTTCATTTGGTAAGTTTCCTGACAATTTCTTCCATTTTTTTCCATAATCTTCTGAGACGTATAAATATGCACTTAGATCATCATAATTGATTCCAGTCATTGACATATACACTCTAGAATTTTTGAATTTGGAAGGTTCAATGCTTCTTATATATGCATTTCCTATATTTTCTGATCTTTCTTCCCAAGATTTTCCATCATTTTTAGTTACCCATATTGAACCTCTATCACTGCCAAAATATAATAAACCTCTCTCTAACTTTGACTCTGCAATGGATCCTGCAGAAAAAGATTTTTTATCTGATAATTTAATTAAGTTTTTACTGATTAACTCCCAGGAATCTCCTCTATTTATTGACTTGAAAACAAAATTTCCAGCGTGGTATAGAGTCTTAGGGTCATGGTCTGATATAAAATAAGGAGTAATAAAATTATAATTCAAATCATCATTAATATTTTTTGGTAGTTTAGGTTTTATAGGTATCGAAATACCAGATTTCAAATTTTTTCTTCTAATTGCACCGTTCTGCATGCTAAAGTAAACAACGTCATTGTCTGTAGGGTCAACTTGAGTAATACACCCATCGCCTCCATCCCAAGCATCAATCCATAGATATTTCCACTTTTCATTAAATGAGTTATTCCACTCATCAGATGGACCATATACTGTTGCATCGTCTTGAGTGCCACCATAAATATTATATGGAGTTTTATTATCAACTTCAATATCGTAGAACTCACCAGTGGGTAGGTTGTTATAATGGAGCCATGAATTTCCTTTATCGTAACTAATAAATAATCCTCCGTCATTTCCTAATGCAATATGATTTGGGTTAAGGGGGTTTATCCATAGTTCACAGTGATCAAGATGTAACCCTTTTGCCTGGCTTGGGTTAATCCTTTTAACTGTTCCCTTCAAATTATTGAAGTTCTTACCTCCGTCATTACTATAAGCAGCCCTAACCCCAAGTCCATAAATTTCATCGTCATTATCAGGACTAACATATATATCAGTAAAATACCACCCAATACCTGGAAAAATAAGAAGCTCTTCTTTATGTGTTCTTTGCCAGGTATTACCTCCATCTTCTGTTTTATATACTTCTGCAGCTTCTGATCTCGGCTTTGAAAGGTTATCAATTAGTACATATGCTTTTTCTGGATTTGAATAAGAAACTGCTACACTACTTCTTCCCATTTTATTTCCATATGGTAGCCCTTTTTCCATTTTAATCCAACTATCTCCATTATCAATACTTTTATATATACCACTCTTATAACCACTTATTCCTGGGTTGTTTTCCCACATTGTAGTGTATATTATATTAGGATCAGACCTTGAAATGATAATATCGTTTGACCCTGTTTTCTCATCAATATGTAAAACATTATTCCATGTCAAACCTCCATCTAATGTCCTATATACTCCTCTATTTATATTTTTTGACCAGAAATGACCTAAAACACTCACAAAGACTATATCTGGGTTATTGGGATTAATAGAAATTTCTCCAATATGCCATGAATCATTAAGGCCTATATGTTTCCATGTTTCTCCACCATCTTTTGACTTATATACACCTGTGCCTGGCATTGTAAAGTTTCTCGCTTTTTTGAGACTTTCTCCAGTTCCAACATATATTATATCACTATTTGAAGGGGCGATAGCTATGTCACCTATACCTATAGAAGGGACATCATTAAATATAGGTTTCCATGAGATACCATTATTTGTTGTTTTCCATAAATTCCCAGATCCAAATGCAACATACATTGTACCTGGATTTTTTTCATCTACTTGAATTGACTCAACTCTTGCTGAGTTAATAACTGGTCCTATTTGAATCCAATCAATATTAAATGGTGTTGATTTTTTATGCTCACTATATTCAATATATGAAGATATTAAAGGGGATTCTTTCTGTTGAGAATTTAAAATATTATTTACGTAAAAAATTAATATATAGATTAAAAAAAATTTTTTCATTTTTGAATATAATAATTTAATCTGATTGTTAAAATATCAATAACATTTTCTAGTTTTGCGCGTTCCATTTGTTATGATTGGCTAGCTCAGCTGGTAGAGCATCTCCCTTTTAAGGAGAGGGTCCTGGGTTCGAGCCCCAGGCCAATCACTCTTTAATTCCTTTATTTTTTAATAAAAAACCTCCTACTACAGCAGCAGTCTCCGTTCTTAATATCATGCTTCCTAATGATATTTTTTGATAACCCTCTTCAAAAAGAAGCGATTTTTCTGCAGAAGTAAAATCACCTTCTGGGCCTATCATAATAATTGAATCACCTTTATTTTTACCTTCTATTTTTAATGATGATGTTTCTATATCAGCAACGAATTTATTTTTGAATTTAAATTTTTTTAAAAATAAGTTAAGATTATAAATTTTATCAATTTCAGTTTTAAATAATGAGTTACATTGTTTCATTGCTGAAATTATTTTCTTTTCTAATCTATCATTTTTAATTTTTTTTCTTTCTGAGTTTGAAGTAATAATAAAGATGATTTTACTAATTCCAATTTCAGTTAACTTTTCAACCATCCACTCTAATCTGTTATAACTTTTTGGAGGTGCAACTGCTACACACGTATGGTTTGGTTTTTTTTTTGAGATTGTTTTCACCCAATTATGAAGATAAACCTTTTTGTTTTTAATTTTTTTTATTTCTGTTGAGTAAAGGTTTCCGCTTCCATCAGTAATTAAGATTTTATCTCCTCGACTTTTTCTCAACACATTGCAGCAGTGATTATATTCTGATCCTTCTAAATAATCTGTTTTTATATTTTCTAGGTAAAATAATTGCAATTTTCTATATTTAATTACTAAACTAAACTACAAAAAATGATTTCACTTTTACTATTATATTCATTTATAAATTTTCAATCAGATTTTAAAGGATTTTCAAGTAAGGACGAAGCTTTATATTACTCTAAAATTTTAGATTGCGATGGTTATTTTTCAAAAGATGAAGATGGAAAGACATTTTTTTTTCCTTGCAAATCGCAATTAGAACTTGAGTCTGCTTTCCAGGAGAAAGAAGTAGAACCAAAAGTGACTGAAATTTGGGACCCTGAACCTGAGGCTGTTTACCCTGGTAAAACTTTTAGAGAGGCACCTTCTGATGCAATAGTATTATTTTCCAGTAATAATTTAGATGAATGGGTTCATAAAGATGGAGAGGAAGCAAAATGGAATATTGAAGGTGATTATTTTACGGTCAATCCTGGATCAGGTGATATATTAACAAAAAAATCTTTTGGAAGTTGTCAGCTACATGTAGAATTTAGAACTCCATCTGTAATCGTTAGTAGTGGTCAGGGTAGGGGAAATAGTGGTGTTTATTTTATGGAAAATCCTAAATCTCCTGGTGATTCTGGTTATGAAATACAAGTTTTAGATTCTTATAAAAACAGAACCTACTCTAATGGACAGGCGGGAAGTGTTTATAAGCAACATATACCTTTGGTTAATGCTTCTAAGGAGCCAGGAGAATGGCAATCATATGATATTATTTTTAAAGCCCCTATCTTTTCGGAAAAAGGAAATTTAGAGTCTCCTGCATATATAACAGTCTTTCATAATGGAGTTTTAATTCAAAATAATGTTCAAATTCAAGGTTATGTAAAATATATTGGATATCCAGAGTATAAGGCTCACCCGCCTAAGTTACCTCTTAAACTCCAAGATCACAGTAATAAAGTTAGTTATAGAAATATTTGGGTTAGGGAATTATAATATTAAACTTAAAAAATGAAGAATTTATTATATTATATACTATTAATAGCAATACTAATATCCTGTTCAAAAGATGGGGACTCATTAGTTTATCCAGATGCTTTGACAGATCATGAGATTATAGCCCATCAAAACAATAGAGTTTCCTCTCTTCTTATGTCTAAAAGTGAATATAGAAATTGGGTAGATAATGATGAGTTTACAAATTCTGAAAAAAGAACAGCATTAACTAATGATATATATAAAAAATATGCAGATAAGTATGATTTCATATTTTTCATATTGAATGAACCTAATATCCCAGAAAATTTATCTTACTATGGTAAGTTAATTGGTGTTTCAAATAATGTTGAGGGAACTGGGCAAGGTGTTTATGATTACTCCACACAGTACGGTTCTTCTGGTAAATTAAAAGCTATTATGCAGCTTACTGGTTTGGAATATTTGCGTGGCGGTCCTGCTCTTCATGAATTAGCACATAACTGGGCAAATTTTGGTATTAATTCACATTACATAGATGGACCCGGAAATAATATTAGTTCCTTTAGTTATAAACCTCATTGGGGTTTTACTGGTGGTAGTTCAAAAGGTCAACTTGGTGGTTTTGAACAAAGTACACTAATTGAAAATGGAGGAAATTCATATTCTGTTAATAGTTTTGGGGGTTTTGCTAATGGTGGTAATGGAGTACCATTCAATGAATTAGAATTGTATCTTATGGGAATGATACCTTCATCTCAAGTATCAGACTTTGATGTATTTACAGATATAACTTCATTCTCAGCCAACGATAATAAGTTTCTTTTTTCTGCTAATAATAGAGTTACTCATAATTCATCATCACTGGAAAGTTTATTAGGGAAAAGAATTCCAAATTCTAATGATTCACAGAAAAATTTTAAAATATTTGCTATTGTAATTACTGACTCACCATTAACTGAAGATGAGTGGGATAGAGTAGATGCAACCGCTGAATGGTTTTCAAAGAAAGGTGACGACGGATCTTACCTATATAATTTTTGGGAGGCTACAAATGGTCTAGGTTCAATTGATATAGAGAACTAAGAAATTTTTTCAATGATTATATTGTGGTTAGTGTAAACACAGATATCAGCTGCAATTTTTAAGCTTTTCTTTACTATATCTTCTGATGATAATTTTGGATTATTTTCTTTTAGGGCAATAGCAGCAGCCTGGGCATACATACTACCTGACCCTATTGTTGCTATATTATTATCAGGTTCAATCACATCACCAGTTCCTGAAACAATTAGAATTTGTTTATCGTCAGCTATAATCATCATGGCCTCAAGTCTTCTTAAATACCTATCCATTCTCCAGTCCTTAGCTAACTCGATTGCAGACCTTTTCATATTTCCACCATATTTACTTAGTTTTTCTTCGAATCTCTCAATCAAAGTGAATGCATCTGCAGTTGATCCAGCAAAACCAGCTAATATCTTACCATCAAGTAGAACTCTAATCTTATTAACATTGCTTTTTGCAACTGTATTTCCCATTGTTGCTTGTCCATCTGCTCCAATTGCAACTTTACCGTCTTTAAGAACGGCACATACTGTTGTAGATTTAATTTTTGACATCTATACTAAAATTTTTATTGGATCTTCTATAAGTTCTTTAAGTGTCTTTAGAAATGCTGAACCGATTGCTCCATCAACTATTCTATGATCACATGAAAGAGTAACTTTCATAACATTTCCTATAACAATTTCACCATTTTTGACGATTGGTGTGTTTTTTATTCCCCCAACTGCCAATATACAAGCATCATTTGGATTGATTATTGCTGTAAATTCTTCTATGCCAAACATCCCGAGATTAGAAATAGTAAAGGTATTTCCTTCCCAATCAGATGGTTGAAGATCTTTATTTTTAGCTCTTTTAGCAAGATTTCTTACTTCTGAAGATATGTGAGATAATGATTTATTATCAGCAAATCTTATCACTGGGACTAGTAATCCCTCATCAACAGCTACAGCAACTCCAATGTGTATGTGATGATTAATTCTCATTTTATCTGTTAGAAAACTTGCATTTACCATAGGGTGCTTCCTAAGAGCTACAGCACAAGCCTTTACTATTATGTCATTGAAAGATATTTTGACTTCTGAAGTTTCATTTATTTTATTTCTTCCTTCAATGCAATTATCCATATTAATTTCCATAGTAAGGTAGAAATGCGGTGCAGAAAACTTACTTTCAGCAAGTCTCTTTGATATTGTCTTTCTCATCTGAGAAACAGGTACTTCATCAAAAGACTCACTAGAGTGAATTTGAGGTAATTTTATTGATTCTGTCTGTAAATTATCGGATGGCTTAAAGTTTATTATATCTTCCTTAATAATTCTGCCACCTTCTCCTGAACCTTTAACTTTTAATATATCAAT
>CAJWTC010000020.1 GCA_913046795.1 uncultured Flammeovirgaceae bacterium
TAAAAGAATTTATTTCGTCTGTTACTATCTCAAAACTTGGTTTATTATGACAGCCATCGGCAACAATTAAGGGGTTTTTCGAGATCACATCCCACCTGCTGTTTATTTTATTTATTTCATAAATTTTATTAATTCCTTTAAATGAGTTAGTGTTTATATCCTTATTGAATTTTCTTAAAATATTATATGAGGCAATAATTATTCCAGGAATATTATTTTTATAATAATTTGTTGGGTTAGAGACATTTATATTGAAATTCAATTTTTTGAACTCAATTTCATATTCTCGAGATTCAATACCCTTTTTTAAAGTTTTTAACTTTAAATGTTTCCACGATTTAAAATGTTTGTTTTGTCTATTAAAAAAGATATGATCAATTTCATCTTGCCTCTCCCCTTTTATTACAATAGACTTCTCTTTAATTATTCCTGCTTTTTCCTTTGCTATATCGTTGAGTGAATTGCCTAAAATATTTTGATGATCGTAACCTATATTAGTTATCAGTACAACATCGGAATTCACAATATTTGTGCTATCTAATCTACCACCTAATCCTACTTCTATTACAGCAACATCAACTTTTTTTTGTTCAAAATATTTAAATGCCATTGCGGTTGTTATTTCAAAAAAAGATGGATTAATTTTATCAATTACTATTTTATTAGAATTAATAAAATCTGTAATAAACCCTTTATCTATAAGGTTCCCATTAACTTGAATCCTCTCTCTAAAGTCATAAACATGTGGTGATGTAAACAGTCCAACAGAAAGTTTATTTTGAATACATATATTTGATATTCCATATGCAGATGAACCCTTTCCGTTTGTTCCCCCTACATGGATAATTTTATAAGAATTTTGAGGATTTTTTAAATGATCACATAAAGATGTGATATTTTTTAATCCAGGTCTTATTGCCTTAGATCCTTTATTTTGATATGAATTTATTGAATTAAATAAAAAATCAATCGCTTCACTATAAGTCATTAGCTAAAAAGATTTATCAATTATTTTTAATGATAAATGTAATTTTTCCCTTGGAAAGTTCTGCAGGGTTTTCGTTATTAGTTGGACTAAAAGTTAGTTTAAGAATTTCTTCTCTATAAATTTTTTCTATCATTGGGCTTAAAGTAGTTTCAATAGTCTTTAACCCAATTATTTCCCCGTAGTAGTCGACAATAATTTCAAAAACTATTCTTCCACTTTCTGAACTATTATCATCTGGCTTAGGTGCAATATCCCAAATCCATCCTTGCATATCTAGAGATGACCCCTTCGTAGATGATGATGAACTGCTATATATAGCTCTTTCTTCAATTTTCTTTTCTTTTACTACTACTACTTCATTATTGTTTTTTTCTTTTGATAAATCGTCTTCCTGTGAATTGTTTAATTCCTCATTATTTTCAATTAATACACTTTCCTCTAATTCAGTTATAATCTCATCCTCATTTTCGGTTATTTGTTCATTTTGAGATTCTATATCTTGAGTATTATTTATCTCTTCATTTATGTTTTCTTGATTCTCCTCAATAACTTCTTCATCTAATTCACTTTCATCTAGGGTCTCTAAAGTCTCATTATTATCATCTAATTCATCATCTGAATCCACCTCTGTTCCAATCTCAATACCATATTCTTCAGGAGGAGGATATGTTTCTTTCCAAGCTACTATAATCATTAATAAAAGAAAGAAAAGGAAATTGCTTAAGACAGTTAGATATAAAGCTTTTCTTTCTATATTCTTATTATCCATAATTAATATCTATTTTTTAGGAATTGTAGCTATAGATACTTTTGCTTCTAATGATGTAGCAATACCAGCAACATTTACTAATTTTTCAACAGGAACATCTTTGTCACAGTGTAGAACTACAAGTCCCTCATCGTTTCCGATAGCGTCTCTTATATGGGCTTCCAATAGATTTTCGTTAGATTCTTTATCATTAACAAAGTATTTTAAATCCTTCGTTATAGTTACAGAAACCTTCTGAATAGATATTGTTGATGACTTACTAGATGGTAAGTTTACTGGTAACCCAGAGGGTGTTACAAATGATGCTGTTAACATAAAAAAAATAAGAAGCAAAAAAATTATGTCAGTCATTGATGACATACTAAATGTTGAATTAATCTTATTTGTCGATTTTAAATTCATTTTTTTGATTGAAGAGTTTCAATAAATTCAATTGTAGTATATTCCATATTATGGATAAGCTTTTCAACTCTAGTCACTAGATAATTATATGCTAAGTATGCAATAATACCAACAAATAGGCCAGCAGCAGTTGTTAACATAGCCTCATAAATTCCACTAGATAATAGTTTTGGACTTACAGCGCCCTCTTCTTCAGCAATTGATATAAATGCCTGAATCATACCTGTCACTGTCCCTAAAAATCCTATCATAGGTGCAGCACCAGATATTGTAGCTAGCATACTTAATTTTTTCTCAAGATTATATATTTCTATTTTCCCAACATTTTCTATAGAGGTCTCTATATTTTTAAGATTTGTATGTAGTTTGTCTAAACCTTTCAAGATCATTCTAGATACCGGATTATTAATATCTTCACAAATCAATTTTGCTCCATTAATATCATCATTTTTAATTCTATTAATTATCTCTTCATTAAAATTCTTTGGTGATTTAGATTCTCTGTTTATTATCAATATTTTTTCAATAAAAATATATATAGTAAAAAAAAATAAAATCAGAAGAGGTAACATCATAAAGCCCCCTTTAAATAATAACTCAAGCACAGTTATTTCTTGTGGTGAGTTTATGACAACATTAGAGTCAGAACCGTTTATAATTTGTAGAATTAATGTCTTAAAATCCATAATTTGTTATTTAATTTATTTTTATATGCTTCCAAACTTTTTTTAGCATCATCTAAGTCTATATACATATCAACTGCAACCCTATGCATATTATTATTTTTTGGGAAGATAATAATTGGTTGAAATCCATTGTTTAATAAATACTTACCTCTATCTAAAGATAAATTATAATTTGAAAAGCTTCCTTCAATAATAAAATAATTTCCAGTCAAAGAATCTAATTCTATAATTTCTTTTTTAAACCTTACAGGAACATTGTTATTATCTGTATTTTGTCTACTAATTTTATCTTCTTGCTCTAGTGTATCAGATAATGAAATGTTTTGTTTAATTAGAATTTCAGAATCTAAAGAGTCAATTATGTGGTTTTTATTTTCTAATTCAGAAATTTTTTCAGTGTAGATATTGTCTGAATTTTTATTATAGAGAAAATAAATTCCAGCTAATATTATAACAATAATGAAAAATTTTAATGGTTTTTTATCTTTACTTAACTTACGATTTTCTAAATCAATATTTTTTAATCCAAAGTCATCATCTTTTTTCATCTTAGAATTTCCATGTTAAGCCAGATAACAAATTAGTTCCGAATTCAGGATACATAAAATAAACTTCATTGTAGCGGTTTAATATATTATCTATATTAAGATGTACCGATAATTTATCAGATATATTATATGTTGAGTTTAATTTAAGATTTATGTAAGGATCCATATCAAATGATTTATTATCATATGTTATCCCATGATTTTCAAGGAAAATGTTAAAACCTAACTGAATATTGTAATTATTTGAGCTAAAAATACTTAGAAAACTTATTTCGTATTCTGGAACAAATGTTTCAATTTCTTCATAATCATTATACTCAAATTTAATCTGACTTCTTATTTTCTCTGAGATAATAAAATTTCCCTTTATTTTAAAATTGTTAATTATTTCTTGATCCTCAAATCTATTCAGAGAATATAAATATATTGGAAAAGTAAGTTCATTGGGTCTAATATCCCCAGTATAGATTTGGTATTTCAATCTTCCAGTTATGTCTAACCTTTTGTATTCAAATTCAAAATAACTCTTATCTGAAAACTGATAATTTATTTTTGAATTTAAATTTAAATTAATATTACTTTTTGATAACTCATTATAGATAGATGGGTTATATAGAAATGGAAAATTTTCGATTCTATCAGAGTACTCATCAAAATAAATATCTTTTTTAAAATTTAATGAAAAAGATAAATTTTTGATAGAATATGAAAAGTTCATTTCAGGATAAAATCCGTTATAGAAAATAGACTCTTTTACCTCTCTTTTTAAAGATGAATACTTGCCTCCAATTCCAATTGTGAAGTTTTTGCCGTAATAGTTTATGAATAAGGGTAATTCTAATGATCTTAATTTTATTTGATATAAGTATTTTGATTGATTTTCAGAATAATCACCTAGTTCATACATTTTATTTGATGGAGCAATAGAAATTTTTATTTTATTTGCTTTGTAGGAAAGATTTCCTTTAAAATTCAGCTTGTTGTCTCCTAATTTCAAAAAACTATCTTCTCTAAAATGGTTACCTCTAATGGATAAGCCGTATTTAAAATCTTTTTTATACCCTTTCCAATTAATATCATAATTAAAAAAATTATTTCTTGTTTTTAAATCATTAATTAAGCTTTCAGATAAATTTATTCCCTTATCAAAACCATAAAAACCTCTGGATATAGTTTTAAATGATATATTCGAGCTTACAGAACTATAATTAGTAAGCTTGTAATTAACTGATAAGTTATTATCAAATAGTTTATTTTGAGATAATTCACTATTCAAAGATCCTTTCGAATTAGACTTAATAAAGATGTCAGAAAAAATTGATAATTCATCATTCACTTTGAAATTTGGATTGAAATGAAATAAATATCCTTTATAGTTTCCTCCTAACAGAGTTAGCTTTGTTGGTGTTGTAATTCCTTTAATTTCTTCCTTTTTTATTTTTTTATCAATTTTTCTATTATCCCTATAAAATAAATTATCAATCAGATCTAAGGATGTTCTCTTCTTTTTGAAATTATTAGTTTCAAGATCTATTCTGTTTATTTTTTTATCTGAATTTTGAAGAATTATTTGACTATTTTTTTCTATTAATATTTGTGCATCTTCAATCTCTCCCTCACTATTTTGAGCAAATATGTTAGTTGAAAATAGTAAAATTAAAATAAGGTTATAATGGCTCATCATCTAAATTTATTTTTTTAAGAATTGATAATGCTTCGGTTTTTACTTCTTCAACAGATGTATTCTCTATTATTGAAGATAAAGTAGCCTCTGCTTGAAACTTATCGTCATCAGATAAAAATATTTCAGCAATTAAAATATAACTTTTTCCTACCCAATATGGGTAACCTTGAAAGTTTTCATTTAATGAATATAAGGTCTCTAATGCCTGATTATTTTGACCATTATTATAAAATATTTGAGCTAGAATAAGGTTCGCCTCAGCAGCACTTTCGTCCTTTACAAGGTTTATGGTACTTAAAAGCATATCTATTGCTGAAGATGTATTATTGTTTTCTAAAAATGATTTAGCACTTATTAGATTAATTTTATTTCTATTGTTAAATGATATTTTTTCGAAATCATTGACCCTATTTGAATAGTAAAAGACAGAATCATATTTTTTCAGATAAAAATAATTTGAAAGAATTCCTATAAATGATTCTACCCTCTCTCTATTATTTTTAGTAATATTTTGAAGATTCTTATAATAATTAATTGATTTCTCATAATTTTTAAGTCTTAAATTAATCGATGCTAGCCTATTTAAAGATCTAGAAAAGTATTTTGAATTGATGCTATCTGATATGTTAACATATATTTTTTCAGCATTTTTATAATTATTTGTTTTATAATATGACTCTGCAAGATAATAGTCAATCTCATTTCTATTTATTATTAAATTACCTGAAGAGTCTAGTGAGTTAACCTGATTTACAAGATCATTGTATTTCTGATTAAAATATAAATTTCTAATATTTTCATATTCAATATTTTGGATATTATCACTATCAGGAAAATTAGATCGAAAATTAGATATTTGTTTATTTAAGAGAGTAAAATTATTAGTGAATGATACTATTTTCTGCATCCCAAGTAGAGCTTCTGCTTGTATGTCCTTACTGTTAATTTTATTAAGTATAAAAAGAAAATCTTTTTCTGCCTGGTCATAAGATTTAAGATTAAAATAAGAGGTAGCTCTATTTAGATAAGAATAAGGTATGTACTTACTGTATTTTATATTTTCAATTATTTCTGAATAATATTCAATTGACTTATCAAACTCTGAAGTTTCAAAATATATTTGTGCCTTTCTAAATAATGCATCGTCAGTTAGTGATTTATTTGAGTTGTTAATTACCCTATCTAAATATTCAAATGATTTTCCAAATTCACTTAAACCATAATAACATAAGGCAACTTGATATGTGAGGTAATTTTTATCAGAGTAGTTACTATTTATTATTTTGTTATAAACATTTAGAGCTTTTCTATAATTTTTTGATGCATAATACGAATCAGCTAGTCTTATAAAAACATCTAAATCTTCATTGTTTATATTCTCAGTTGAATTTATCTTTTTACTTTTTAGATAGTTTTCAAAATAAACAGCAGAATTTTCATAGTCAATCATATTAAAAAGTGTATACCCCATCGACTTAAAAGCTTTTGATTTAATTTCTCTATCAAGATTTCTAATATTCAACAGATTCAATAACTCACTTTTTGATTTAGAGTATTGATTAGTTACAAAGTAGGCCTCAGATTTATTAAAAATTGCTTTTGAATATATATGGATATTATATTTATACCTATTAGATAGGTTAAAGTAATTAATTGCATTTTTGAATTCTCCTTTATTAAATTCATTTACTCCTCTCTGATAAGTTATAAATTGAAACTTTTCTTTTTCGTCAGATGATATTTCTTTTTGATTTGATAAATAATTTATAATCCTTCTATAGTCATTAGTAAGAAAGTAATTCTCACTTATTAAATTGTTAACTTCATCTGCTTTATAATTGGGAAATTCAGATTTTAATTTATTAAGAGTAGTGATAGATAAATCATAATTTCCAATTTCATATAAACACTTAGAATAATTTAAAAGTGAATTACTTGTAAATAAATCTTCTTGGTTTTCTCTATAAGCAGCATAGAAATAATTCTTAGCTATATTGAAATTATCTTCTTTATAGAAAATTGATGCTAAATAATACGATGCTTTTTGAATGTATTTATTTTTGCTATTTAATATTTGGTTAAATAAATTTTTGGCTTCATCTAGATTATTATTCTGATAATAAGAGTAAGCAAGTAAATATTTTATTTCGTCTCCTCTATCTATTTCACTTTTAATATTTAAAAAATTGGTTATTGATTTATCATAATTATTTGTTATAAGATTTGACTTTCCAATAAAAAAAAGACAATAATCTAAGTTTTCAGTATCATCATCCACAGATGACTCATAATCTAAAACTTTTTCATAATCTTCATTTATAAAGTATATGCTTATCAAGAATGGAAGTTTTTTAGATTTATAATTTTCATCATCAACCTTATTTAGATAATCTAAAGATTTCTCAAATTGATCTAAATTATAATACACTGCACCTAACACAAAATTTAAGTTATCATTTGATTTTTTTGAATTTGATAATATTTTCTCAGCTTTTATATAATCTTTTATGTGATAATAAGACAAGCCGATATAGTAATCTGAGTCTTTACTTTTATTTTTACTCAAAAATTTTATTGCATTTTTAAATCTATTATTAGAATATTCATAAACTCCATAAGCATAAATTAAATCATTTGTATACCCTGAAAGATTTGTATCTATAAAATTTTCAATCTCTGTTCTATACTGATGTTTGTAGTTTTTACTTCTTTCAGATTTAATTATTGAGATATAAAAGTTATTAGTATATAGTTTGTCATTATTATATTCATTGAGATTATTATTATAATGTTCAATGTAGATGTCATATAATTGGTTGTTGAAAAATCTTGTGAGTTTATCGTTATTAGATTTCCCATTAATGGATACTGTTAAAAAAATCAAAAATAACAATCTTCTCATTTATTTATAAAATAGTTTAAAACTCATCTCTCTTACTATTGATTTATAATCAAATGATATTGGTTTAATTCCCTTTGATATAAGATCTAATTCACTCAGATATGCTAAATTATGTTTCAAGTTTTTTACTGAGTATTTATTGATTGCTCTTGAAAATGATTTAGCAACAAAAGGATGGACGCTCAGCGAGGATGCAATTATTTGTGGATTATTTAGATTATTATTTTTAATAATTAGCATCTTAGAGTAAAAAGAAAACATATATACTAATAACTGCTGAAAGGGGTATTTATTTTCATTAGAGGTAAAATAATTAGTGATTTTTGAAAATTTAATTGAATCTTTATCGATCAAACTATCTTGAAACTCAAAGAAATTGTATTCCCTGCTTATACCAACAAAATTTAATACATCTTCTTTTTTAATTGATTCATCTTCTTTATTTGAAATAATTTTATTTAAAGAATTATTTATCCGTTCTAGATTGTTACCTACATTCTCTATAATAAGAAAAATAGATTCATCGTCAATTGTAAATCCTTTTTGTGATACCTCTCTAGTTATCCAGCCTGGTAATTGATTTTCATAGACTTTATTTTCTTTAGAGGAAGAGTCTAGAATAATTGTATTTTCAGTAAATGACTTATATAATTTACCTCTCTTATCTATAGATTTATTTTTATGACAGATTACTAAAAGAGTAGATGGATTTGGCTTGATAAGGTAATTTTTTAACAACTGAATGTTATTTTGATTTGGTCTTTTAAAGAAATCCATTTCTTGAGCTTCTTTTACTATGACGAGTTTCTTATCTGACATCATTGGGAAGCTGTTGCAGGAACTTATAATTGATCTTATGTCGGAGTCTTTTCCGTAGTGAACTTCCTGATTAAAAGGCCTTTGACTTTTGTCGATATAGGTATTCTCAATAAAGTCTGAAATTTTATCAATGAAAAAAGTCTCCTCTCCCATCAAAAGATATACTTTAGAGTAAATATCTTTTTTCAAATTCTGAAAAATTTGAGAATAGGATTCTATCATTATTTAATTCTTTAAAAGTAAATAGTTTTTGATAATATTGCATGGTAATACTTACATAAAAAGATTCCTATGAAAAATTTTGTTGAAGAGTTAAAATGGAGGGGGATGATTCATGACATGACACCGTCAACAGATAGTTATCTCTCAAACAACAAAACTGTTGGTTATATTGGCTTTGACCCAACTGCTGACTCACTTCATATAGGTAATTTAGTGCAAATCATGACACTCGTTCATTTTCAGAAATGTGGACATTTGCCAATTATATTAATTGGTGGAGCTACTGGAATGATTGGCGACCCATCAGGAAAAAGTAAGGAGAGGAAGTTTTTAAATTCTAAGACAATTAATGAAAATCAGAAAAAAATAAAGATTCAATTTGAGAAATTTTTAAAATTCACAGGGGATAATAGTGCTTCAATTGTGAATAACAAGACCTGGTTTGAAGACTTCAATCTTCTTGATTTCTTAAGAGATGTTGGAAAAAATATCAATATAAATTACATGATGTCAAAAGAGTCTGTAAAAAATCGATTAGAGACTGGAATATCATTTACGGAATTTTCATACCAGTTGATACAGGGTTTTGATTTCCTCTGGCTATGGAAAAATAAAAATGTAAAAATTCAATTTGGTGGGTCTGACCAGTGGGGAAATATACTTACTGGAAATGAATTAATAAGGAAGGTATCAAATGGTGATTCCTACGCTCTTACAACACCACTAATTACTAAATCTGATGGTGGAAAATTTGGAAAAACAGAAGATGGAAATATTTGGTTAGATCCAGAGAGGACAAGCCCTTATAAATTTTATCAATTCTGGATTAATGTAGCAGATGATGATGCAATTAAGTTTATCAAAATATTTTCTTTAAAAAGTGAAGATGAAATTAATGAATTTATTAAAAATCATGAGAAAGAACCACATCTAAGAATATTACAGAATGCTCTTGCTGATGAAATAACTCAAATTGTTCACGATAAAAATGCACTAGATGTGGCAAAATCTACTTCTAACATTCTATTTGGAAAATCTACCAGAGATGATTTTAATGCTTTAAGTGAGGAAATGATGGAGTCTATATCTACTGCGGTACCATGTATTAAAATAAAGAGATCAGATCTAAGTAATGATTTAAAAACTATTCTAACAGAATCATGTGAATTCAAAATTTTTTCATCAAAGTCTGAGGTTATTAGAATGATAAAAAATAATGGCCTTATGATTAATAAAGAAAAAATAATTGATGATCAATATGTTATGTCTGATAATTTACATTTCAAAAAATATTTACTAATTCAAAAGGGTAAAAAGAATTATACTTTTATTATTGTCGAATAAACTTATATTTGTGGTAAAATTTAAAAGTTATGCAAAGTTCTAAATTAGTTTCAGTAATTGTTTTTTTATTATTTGGTCTAACCATATTATTCTCTTTCGCTTCAAGTATATTCTACGTAATTGAGTCTACGGAAAGAGCTGTTATTTTCTACAAGTTTGGAAAAGGTCTTGACAAGGATAATGTAGTCACTCCAGGTTTTGGAGTTAAGGCTCCGTGGAATGACCTATATAAATTTGATATCACTGACAACTTAGTTGAGGAAACAATCGATGTCCTTGACGGTAGTGGGTTAAGTATTAACGTAGATGTTACTATGAATTTCCATATAAGATACGATAGTGTTGGGGAAATATATGAGACATATCAGTTCGATTTCTTAAGAAGACTAGTTAGGCCTGTTTTTAGATCTACTGTCAGAGATGTTATGGGTAGGTATACAGCAGAAGAAATTTATTCTACTAAGAGAGCTGAAGTTGAAAATCTAATCCAAGAAGAAGCTAGTGAAGTGCTAAGGCAACCGGGTAATAACATAATAATGAAATCTTTACTTATAAGATCAATTACATTACCAGCTCAAATCAAGGGTGCTATTGAGAATAAGTTACAGCAAGAACAGGAAGCACTTGCCTATCAGTACAGGCTTGAAAGGGAGAAGAGTGAAGCTGATAGGATAAGAATTGAGGCACAAGGTAGAGCTGACGCTAATAGGATAATTAATAATAGCTTAACTCCTAATCTACTCAGGATGAGAGGAATTGAGGCTACTAGCAAGCTAGCTGAATCTCCTAACTCCAAAATTGTTGTGGTAGGTAGTGGTAAAGATGGTTTACCTTTAATTCTAGGAGGTAATAATTAATATGTCAAAATCTGCCAAATTAATATATAACGGAAAAGAGATAGAATTACCTCTCTTGACTGGTACTGAAAATGAGGATGCTATTGATATTTCAAAAATTCGTTCAGAGACTGGTCTTATTACCTTAGATAAAGGATATAAAAATACCGGAGCTACAACAAGTAAAATAACATACCTTGACGGGGAGAAAGGTATCTTAAGACATAGAGGCTACTCTATTGAAGAATTAGCTTCAAAGTCATCTTTTACTGAGGTTTGCTACCTTTTAATATACGGTGAACTGCCTACTCAAGATCAGTTAAATGCATTTGAACACGAGATAAGATTTCACACCTTAGTTCATGAGGATTTTAAGATTATACTGGAAGGATATCCATCTAAAGCACACCCTATGGGTGTTTTGTCATCTTTAATAACAAGTTTAACTGCTTTTTATCCAGAGTCGTTAGATCCTAGTAGATCTAGGAAGTTAGTTGATTTAAGTATAGCAAGAATACTAGGAAAGTTTCCAACATTCGCTGCTTGGTCTTATAAAAAGAGGAATGGTCATCCAATAATTTATCCAGACAATAGCCTCGATTATTGTTCAAATTTCTTAAAGATGATGTTTGAGTTGCCATCAATGCCATATGAACCTAATCCAGTAGTTACAGATGCACTTAATAAGTTGCTAATACTGCATGCAGACCATGAACAGAACTGCTCTACTTCTACTGTTAGGATTGTTGGGTCAGCTCAGTCTAGTATTTACCCATCAATATCTGCTGGTATTAACGCACTATGGGGTCCTTTACATGGCGGGGCAAATCAAGCTGTAATAGAGATGCTTGATACAATAATGAATGATAACAACGATATTGAGAAGTATATTAAAAAAGCAAAAGATAAATCAGATCCTTTCAGGTTAATGGGTTTTGGTCATAGAGTCTATAAAAATTTTGACCCTAGAGCAAAGATAATTAAGAAAGCTGCAGATAATGTACTCGAAAAACTTGGAGTTGATGACCCAGTTTTAGATCTAGCAAAAAAGCTAGAGCAAATAGCTCTAGAAGACGAATATTTTGTTGAGAAAAAATTATATCCTAATGTAGATTTTTATAGTGGTATTATCTACAGAGCACTAGGTTTTCCACCTGAGATGTTTACCGTCATGTTTGCATTTGGAAGACTACCTGGATGGATATCTCAGTGGGTTGAGATGAGACAAAATAAAGAACCACTTGGTAGGCCTAGACAAATATACCTAGGAGAAAAAGAGAGGGCCTATGTTAATATAAAGGATCGTTAGTCGTACTTCCTTTCAAGGATTTCTTTTAGAATAAAAGCTTCTTTTAAACCATTTTTAGACTTAATTCTTTCCCTGATATTATTGCTTTTAGGTGCAATATTTTTTTCTTTTGATATATTATATTCCTTATTTTTGGTTTTTGATTCTATTTCAACTTCATCTTTTTCTATTTCTTCTTTTTTTAAAATATTAATATTTTCTTCAGTCGTATTGATAAGATCAGCTTCATGAGTAATTTTTTTTTCAATTATTGGATCTTTTATTTCGGAAGAGAAGTTTATTTCATCTCTCACCTCATCTTTTTTTTCAGGGGATACGATCTTATTATATAATTCTTTTATCTCATTAGGGAAACTTTCTTCATGTTTCTTTTTATCTATCTCCTTTCCATCAGAGGGCTTTTTTTTCTTTGAAAAATAGTTAGATAACCAAGCTATTAACCCAAAGATTATCGGACCTATATATTCTGTTAAATCAGGGAAATCCATGTTATATATATTATATTTATTACTCAAAAATAATTCATAAATCTTAATGAGGTTAAATAAAATTGAAATAAAAGGTTTTAAAAGTTTTGGAGACAAAACAATTATTAATTTCAATAAGGGAGTGACGGGGATAGTTGGACCAAATGGATGTGGTAAGTCTAATATAGTTGATGCTATAAGATGGGTACTAGGTGAGCAGAAGACGAGTCTTTTGAGATCTGATAAGATGGAAAATGTGATATTTAATGGGAGTAAGTCAAGAAAGAAACTTCAATTAGCTGAAGTTTCTATATCATTTGATAATACTAAAAATTTA
Source organism: uncultured Flammeovirgaceae bacterium (assembly GCA_913046795.1). Classification (GTDB taxonomy): domain Bacteria; phylum Bacteroidota; class Bacteroidia; order Cytophagales; family MED-G16; genus MED-G16. The sequence continues at coordinate 13,314 of CAJWTC010000020.1, forward strand.
ATACCTACAGAATACGCGACAGTCACTGTAACTAGAAAGTATTTTAGATCTGGAGATAGTGAATACCTGCTAAACGATGTCAAATGTAGATTAAAAGACATAACAAATTTATTTCTTGATACTGGGATATCATCTAATAATTATGCCATCATTGAGCTATCTATGGTTGATAATATTTTAAACGATAAAGATAATTCTCGATTAAGTTTATTTGAAGAGGCAGCTGGAATCTCGAAATTTAGAAAAAGAAAAAAAGAAACTTTTAATAAGATAAGACAAACAGAAAACGATCTTGATAGAGTTGAGGATTTGGTCTATGAAATAGAGAAAAATCTAAGGTCATTGAAAAGACAAGCAAAGCAAACGGAAAAATATTATTCTTATAAAGAAGAATATAAAAACGTAAGCATAAACGTCGCACTGAAAAATTCAGAAAGTTCTAGAAAAAAATTAAAAGAAAATAAAATAAAGCTTACTAAGGTAGAAGATGAAAACACAAAGGTTTCTTCGGAATTAGCTAAAAAAAATGCAACAATTGAATCATCTAAGTCATCTTTAATTCCTTACGAGAAGAAGCTACAGTCAAAGCAGGAATCATTAAATAAAATACTTGATAAAATAAGAGACCATGAGGAATTAATTAGGATTAAGGCCGAAAAGAGAAAGATCTTAAACGAGAGTGTATCTGAATTAAAAAAGAGTATAAAGTTTGATGAAGAAAGTAATAGTCGTTCAAAATTTTCTATAAAAAGTATAGAGAAAGAGGCCAAGTCAGTTAAGAAGAGTATACAAAAGACTTTAGGTAAACTTGATGAAAATAAAAAAGAATACCTGAAATACGAGGAAAAATTAAAGAATCAAAATATAAAAATTTCAGATATAAAAGATGTTGAGGATCAGTTTCAAGAAATAAGTAATAACATTAAAAACATTGCAAGTAAAAAACATCAGCTTGTTAAGCTTATGTCCCTAGAGAAAATTGATAAGAAAAATGTATTAAAAAATCTTAACTCTCTTGATTTAGAAATACAATCTATTGATAAATCATTTAAAATTATTGAAGATTTATTTAGGGCTGATAATAAAGAGACTATTAGAATAAATAAGTTGTTTTCAGATAAGTCTAAAGATTTATCGACTACCGAAATTGATTATAATAACTTAAAGTCTAAACTTGAATCACTAGAAAAGGAGCTTGAATACAAATCAATTACATATGATTTTAATAAGAAAAGAATTAATAAAAATCAATTAAAGTTAGAAGAGTCAGAAAAAGAAATAACTAGTTTATCAAGTATAGACGATGAAAAAGACGATATTTTAATAAAACTTTATGATAATAAATCAGTCTCAGAAAGTGATCTTGAAAATTCTGAAAATGAATACTATAAAATAAAATCTAATATTGATTTAGATGACACCTCTGTAAGAGAATTGCAGAAGAAAAAAGACATTAATATAGAATTAATAGATGAGTTGAAAACTGGTATTTATGATACAGAGTTAGATTTAAACTCAATTAATCAAAGAATATCTGTAGAGTTTGATTTAAAACTTTCTGATTGTAAAATCGATGCCGATTTATTAGATAATAACTCTATTGAAAAACTTGAATCAAGAAGAGATAAATTAAAAGATAAGATTGAAAAAATTGGTCAGATTAATCCCTTAGCTATGGAGGCTTATAAAGAGATTAATGAAAGACACGAATTTATAATTAAAGAGAGAGAGGATTTATTTGAAGCAAAAGATTCACTCTTAAAAACTATTCAAGAGATAGATTTAGTTGCAAAAGAATCATTCATTAACTCTTTTGAAAAAATTAAAGATAATTTTAAGACAGTGTTTAGATCATTATTTACCGAAGATGATGACTGTGATTTAGTAATTAACGATCCAGAAAACCCTCTTGAATCTTCAATTGAGATAATGGCAAAACCTAAGGGTAAAAAACCACTTACAATAAATCAGTTATCAGGTGGTGAGAAAACACTTACAGCTACCTCTCTCCTATTTGCTATATATCTTTTAAAACCTGCTCCATTTTGTGTTTTTGATGAAGTTGATGCACCTTTAGATGATAATAATATAGATAAGTTTAACAAAATAATTAATAAGTTTTCATCAAGTTCTCAATTCATTATTGTCACTCATAACAAGAGAACCATGAATAATGCGGATATAATTTATGGAATAACAATGCCTGAGCAAGGTGTTTCTAAGGTAGTCCCAGTTGACTTAAGAAATTTAAAAGTATAGATAATGAAAAGAGGTTCATTTAATTCAAAATTAGGTTTTATTCTTGCCGCATCTGGTTCAGCAGTTGGATTAGGTAATATATGGAAGTTCCCTTTTGAAGTTAGTAATGGAGGGGGTGCTGCATTTCTTATTATGTACTTATTTTTCTGTTTCATTCTATGTTTTCCTGTCATAGTATCTGAAATTGCAATTGGAAGAAAAACAAAAAAAAATGCTATTGGAGCATTTAATTCACTTGGACATAGAAATTGGAATTTTATAGGTAAAATGGGTGTATTATGTGGTGTACTTATACTGTCATTTTACACTGTTGTTGCTGGGTGGGTTCTTGGCTATGTAGTAGAGATGGTAAATGGAAACTTTGATATTTCTAATAACTTTGGATCTTACGTTAACAATATTCAAAACGTATTTTTATATTCTATTTTATTTATGTTTTTTACTGCACTTATAGTGTCTAGAGGAGTTGAGAAAGGCATAGAGAGGGCAGCTAAAATTTTAATGCCATCACTAATAATTATAATTCTTATGCTAATTATATATGCATTAACTCTTCCTAATTCTATAGATGGAATAATCTTCTACCTAGTTCCTGACTTCTCTCAAATCAATTTAACTGTTGCTGGTAACGCACTAGGGCAAGCTTTCTTCTCTTTATCTCTAGGTATGGGTATGTTAATAACATACGGCAGTTATGTTGATAGTAAAAATAATATAATTAACTCTGCCGCATTAATTACTCTAACTGATGTGGGAATTGCTTTTTTATCTGGTCTTATTATATTTCCATTTATCTTCTCATCAGGTATTGAGACTGAAGGTGGTCCAGGGTTAATATTTCAAGTGTTTCCAAAAATATTTGAAAATTTAGGTGATACCACAGGCGTACTTGTAGGATCAACATTTTTTATTTTATTATCTTTCGCTGCCATAACATCGACTGTTTCATTACTTGAAGTTCCAGTTAGTTATTTGGTTGACGAGTATAAAATCAACAGAAAATATTCAGTCTGGATTGTAGCATTCATAATTTTATTAATTGGAATACCTTCTGCGTTATCACAAGGTAAGTATGAATTTTTTAGTCAATTTATAACTTATTTTGGATCTGAAAAACCTATTGATTTCATGACATTTATTATTGATGTATCTAATGATACATTATTGCCTTTCGGAGGTTTTATGATAACGATGTATGTTACTTATATTTGGAGGAAGAAAAACCTATCAGAAGAAATAAGTAGAGGAAACCCAGATTATAAAGGTTCAGCAGTAGAAAAATATATTAATTTCTCAATATCATATGTTTGCCCTCTAATCTTAGGTTCGATTTTCTTAATTACTTTCTTAAATAAGTTTTTTGGAATATAAGTTCATTCAAATCTTAGTGACTCAATAGGGTCAAGAGCGCTTGCCTTTTGAGCAGGTATATAACCACTTAGAATACCTACCACTGTACTTATTATTAACGATACAGCTATCCATAACCATGGCACAATAAAGCTTCCTCCTCCTATATATATGGTAACTAAGTTGCCAAATAACATACCAAATATAATGCCACCTACACCACCTATTAGGCATATTAGGATCGATTCAAGTAGAAACTGACTCTTTATAACACCGGGTGTTGCTCCAACTGATTTTCTTAGTCCTATTTCCTTAGTTCTTTCAGTTACTGAAACTAACATAATATTCATTAATCCTATTGATGCGCCGAGAAGGGTAATAAATCCAATAGTAAAACCTCCAATCTTAAGATATCCAGATATCTCACCTAACCTTTCGTCTAAAGATTCATTCTTTTCTATTTCAAATGAATCGTCTGTGCCCAATTGGTCTCTTCTTATTAACTTAAATAAACCTCTTGAATAATCAATATCATTTGTTATTTGTTCTGAATTATTTACAAGAATAGTTATCTCGTATCTTGAAGTAGGTTTTAATTTTCTAGATGTTTCTATAGGAATAATTATCAGATTATCACCACCTGGGCCAAAAGAGCTACCCTGTTCACCTAAAACACCAATAACCTTAAATTTATTTCCTCTTGCACTTATAAATTTATTAATAGGATCCTCGTTATTTTTAAAAAGAGTTGACTTAATACTTGATCCAATTATTGTTACAAAATTTCCATTTTCATTTTCAGTTTGTGTAAAATTTCTTCCTGACAAAATTACTTTTTGATTTGTATTCATATAATTATGATCACCCGCATCAACTACCACATTAGGATTTGTTATTTCAGACTTATATTTTAGTTCAGCTATTGGAGTAACCCTTGTGCTTATTGAAGGAGTTCCCGCTCCATCATACCTGTTTATAAATTCTTTTGCTTCTCTGTACTTTATAATAGGGTAATTTTTTTTAATCACACCTGACTCTTTACCTCTGTCATTTCTAACACTCCTTATATAAAAACTATTCGACCCTAGTTCAGAGAAGCTACTACTTACTGACTGTTGGATTCCATCAATTGAAGTCAGGATACCTACGAGAGAAGATATGCCTATTGATATAATTGCAGCTGTAAGTAATACTCTTAGTTTATTTGATTTTATAGACGATATTGACTCAGATACATTCCAAAGAAATGTTTTATAGAACATAAACTTATTTTTTTTAGACTGCATTTAAGGCAAATCTAATAAAATATTATCTACAAGGCAGATTTAGTGGTTGCTACTATTACGGATGCTATTTTGTAAGGATCTCCATTAGAAGCTGGTCTTCTATCTTCTAGCCTACCTACCCATCCATCTTCGACAGTTCCAATTGGTATTCTTATAGATGCTCCTCTATCAGATACACCATAAGAAAATTTATCGATTGATTGAGTCTCATGTAGACCAGTTAACCTTTCGTTGTTGTATGCTCCGTATACGTCCATATGCTTTTGAATATTTTTTCCGTCGAAAGCTTCACAAATCTTGTTAAAAATTTTTTCGTCCCCACATGTTCTCATAATCTCATTAGAGAAGTTAGCGTGCATCCCAGAGCCATTCCAGTCACCTTTAATTGGTTTTGGATGTAGGTTTATTCTTACACCATACTTTTCTGCATTTCTTTCACATAAGAATCTTGCTACCCATACTTGATCTCCAGCATTTTTAGCGCCTTTAGCAAAAATTTGATACTCCCACTGACCTGTTGCTACTTCTGCGTTAATTCCTTCTACATTTATATCAGCATCAAGACACTGGTTTAGATGTTCTTCAACTATATCTCTTCCGAATGCTACTTCTGCACCAACGCTGCAGTAATACTGACCTTGAGGTGCAGGGAAACCTTTATCAGGAAAACCAAGTGGTAAGTTTTTAATAGGGTCCCATAAGAAATACTCTTGTTCGAAACCAAACCAGAAGTCGTCGTCGTCGTCATCAATAGATGCCCTTGCATTTGAAGCGTGTGGTGTGCCATCTGCATTTAATACTTCTGTCATTACTAAGAATCCATCAATCCTATCAGGATCTGGAAAGATTGCTACTGGCTTGAGGAGACAATCGGAGTCATTACCTTCAGCTTGTTTCGTAGAACTACCATCAAATGACCACATAGGACAGTCTTCAACTTTTCCAGAGAAATCTCTTTCTATCCTTGTTTTACTTCTCAGGTATTGAGATGGTTTGTAACCATCTAACCATATGTATTCTAATTTTGATTTTTGCGACATAAATGTGATTTATTTTTTATTGTAAATTATTAAAATTATTAGAAGTTTGATATATAATAGAGAATCAATAATATAAAATCACTGAAAAAATACAAATTATATAAAAATGAAAGTTGAATTATCTAATAAATTATGAAAATTTTAAAATTAATGGAGAATAAATATTAATTCCTCAAAAAGTTTTTAAAAACCTTCTTAAACTTATCAATTTTGGGTGCTATCACATATGAACAGTAACCATTATCTGGATTTAGCTTGTAATAGTCTTGATGATAATTTTCTGCTACATAAAAACTAACAAACTCCTCAATCTGTGTGACTATAGGGCTATTCCAAGCTCCAGACTCATCTAATTCATTTAAAATCTTCTCTGCTAATTTTTTTTGTTCATCGTCATGATAGAGTATAATAGACCTGTATTGTGTGCCAATATCAGCCCCTTGTCTATTTAAGGTTGTTGGGTCATGTGTCCTCCAAAATATCTCTAATAATTCAGTAAATGATATCTT
>CAJWTC010000021.1 GCA_913046795.1 uncultured Flammeovirgaceae bacterium
GGAGGATACGGAGGATACGGAGGATATGGAGGATACGGAGGATACGGAGGATATGGAGGATATGGAGGATATGGGCAATCATCAAAAGACAGTAAAATAATTGGATCTATGAAAATCCATGCAGTAACAATAGGTTTAGGTAGAAGAGTAAATTGGCCTGACGATTTTTTTGTAATATCAAATTCTCTTGTTTACTATAATTATGACCTTTTTAATTTTGGTCAATCTCTTGGATTTGATACCGGCATAACAAATACTTTTGCCTTTAAAACAAACATCTCTAGAAATAGTATCGACAATCCAATGTTTCCAAGAGGTGGGTCAATGTTTTCTTTAGACATTGCTGTAACTCCTCCATATTCAAAATGGAATAATCTAAACTATGAAACTGCTGCCCCTGAAGAAAAATATAAGTGGGCAGAATATCATAAATGGATGTTTGATGCAAAGTTTTATACTAAAATTATAGGTGATCTAGTGCTTGAATCTAGAGCTCATTTAGGTTATATAGGTTCTTTTTCAGGGGAAGATAAAATAGGGCCTTTCGAAAGGTTTTACCTTGGAGGTGATGGATTATCGGGATCATACAGCAATTTTCTTCTAGGAACTGAAAGAATTGCTCTAAGAGGATACGAAAACAACTCTCTTGTGCCTTACGATATTGAAAAAAATATAAGAGGAGGAACTATTTATAATAAATTTGTCTTTGAATTAAGACATCCTATATCACTTAATCCAAGTGCAACTATTTATGGTTTATCATTCCTTGAAGCTGGAAATAACTGGAATTCTCAGAAAGATTTTAATCCTTTTGAGCTAAAAAGATCAGCTGGAATTGGAGTAAGAATATTTATGCCTGCTTTTGGACTCCTTGGAATTGACTGGGGTTACGGATTTGACAAATTACCAGGGCAATCAGAGAGATCGGGTCCACAATTTCATTTTTCAATTGGAACTCAGCTAAGGTGATGATAAAAATTTTTTTTACTCTTTTTGTTTTTATTACTAATTCATTAATTGCTCAAAAATTTGGTTATGTAAATTCTGAGTTTATTCTAACAAATATGAAAGAGTACAAATCCGCAATGGGAGAGATAGAAAATTTATCTAAGGCTTGGGAAAAAGAAATTAGTGATATGTACATCAATATTGAAAAAAGAGAAATAGAATTAAAAACTGAAGAAATATTATTGACTAAAGAAATGTATGAAGATAAAAGAGAAACTCTTGATGAAGAGTGGAAAAAAATAAGAGAATACCAAAATAAAGTTTTTGGTTTTGAGGGTTTATATTTTTTAAAAAAAAAGGAATTAATTCAACCGATACAAGATATCATTTTTGAATCTGTAGAGAGAGTTGCAAAAAAAAATAGATTACAAATTATTTTTGACAAATCCTCTGAACCTGTTCTTTTATATACAAACCCGGTTCATGACTATACAGATTATGTTTTGGAAGATTTGGGACTAACTGAAAAAAATAATTAGCTTTGCTACCAATAAAAAATTATAAAATGAAAAAATTTATATTATCTCTGATTCTATTTTCTAGTATCCTAAGTAATAGCTTAACAGCTCAAGACTTAAAAATTGGATATACTAATGTTGAATATATATTAAGCTTTCTTCCTGAGACAAAACAGGTACAAAGTGAGGTGGCAGCATATGGCACGCAGCTTCAAAATCAGTTACAATCAAAAATTACTGATTTTCAAAGTAAAGCGGACGCTTTCCAAAAAACTGCAGCTACTATGACTGATTTAATAAGAGCTGATAAACAAGAAGAGTTACAAAACTTACAAGCCTCAATTCAAAAATTTCAAAATGAAGCTCAAACATCAATTGCTCAGAAAGAGCAAGATTTGTTTAAACCTCTATTTGAAAAAATAAGTAATGCAATAAATGTTGTTTCTGAACGAGAAAACTTCACACACGTTTTTAGTGCAGGTGTGCCAGGTGTTGATGTTTTACTATATGCAAAACCAACAGATGACATATCTAATCTTGTGTTAGGTGAATTAGGTATAGATCCACCTGCTACATCATCTACTAATTAAGATTTTAATCCAATATCTCTTAACCTTTCTTCTAAGAATTGGCCAGCTGTAATGTCTTTAAACTGCTTAGGATTATTTTCTGAATAACAAGTGCTAAGACAAGACAGATCCATTTCTGATTTTGGATGCATAAAAAATGGGATGGAATATCTTGATGTAGCTAATTTATCTACAGAAGGGTTAACAACCCTATGTATAGTAGACATCAATTTTTTATTTGTCAACCTCTCTAGCATATCACCCACATTAATTACTAACTCATCATCATTTGAACGAATGGGAATCCATTTGTTTTGTTTTGTTAGAATTTCTAACCCATCCGCACTAGCTCCCATAAGTAAAGTAATCAAATTAATATCACCATGAGCAGCTGCCCTTACGGCACCATCAGATACATCAGATGGATCTAAAGGATAATAGTGTATTGACCTTAAAATACTATCCCCTCCCTTAACTTTATCATCAAAGTATTTAATATCTATATCCAGATACATAGATATTGCTTTAAGAATAATAAGTCCAATATTTTCTAAGGTTAAAAAAACTTCAGAACCAACTTCACTAAAGTTATTAATTTCATGAGGCCAAATATTTTGAGGATGAGATATGGAAGGGTTTCCTATATGAAAAAATTCTTTTAGATCACCTTTTTTACTTCCTTTTGCGTGTTCTTGACCTTTTACTACATATCCACGTTGTCCATATAAATTAGGAAAATAATATTTGATTTTATTTTCTTCATCCAATGAAAAAAAAGCTTTTATAGCATCATATAAAAGATCAGTTTTTTCTTTATTTAAATCATGATTTCTAATAATTGCAAAACCAGTCTGATTAAATGATTTTCCTAATTCCTGGGAAAAAAAATTCTTATCATTTTCATCTCCGTTTACGAATTTAGATATGTCTAGTGTAGAAACATTCATTTTTTATTCAACTATAACTGTTATAGAATTAGCCATCTCTTTTCCAAAGGATGTGTGTACTCCATCAGCAAATTGTAATGTCAATACATACTCACCAGGCAACAAATCTAAAGAAACATCAGTTTGTCCTTTACCATAATGTAGTGTAGAATCACTTGTGGGAATTACAGAACCTTTTGGCCAATGTGTTTGATTTATAAGGATATGATGATGGCCATATCCCTCTTTCACAGGGCCAGCTGGCTCAATCAACATTCCTTCTAGACCCATGTCTATATACACAGGGCTTGAAACCGTAGACCCATCCCTTGGCCACTTAAAAAAAACTCTCTGTGTCTTGAGATTTTCAGTTGACTCTTCTTGTGAGGAGTCTGTACTTTGTTTTGAATTACATGAAAACAAACAAATAAGTATGGTCAGACTATATAATATTTTTTTATTTAAAAATCTCATTAAGTACATTGTTGGAGTTTATATTAAAGTTTATATCAAGATTATTTTTATAATATTCAATTATTAAATTTATTACTTTATTTCTTAAAATATTATTTGATTTTGTAATAATATCATAATCATCATTAATACATTGATCTATATACTTAGATATTATTACATCAGAACCATCATAAACTGTGAGTTGCTTATGGTTAGATATTCCAACTCCATAATAATAAGATAATTTAATAAGAAATTTTACGTGGAAATCATTAAAATCATTTTCTATTCTATCAAAATGATTAATTGATTTAGAAATAAATTCAAATTTTTGATTTTGACCTTCCTCAGAAGAAAGCACTTTAGACAAGAATTCTGATAAAAAAAAACATATAGAAATTTTAGAAATCTCAATATGTAGAGATTTATAAATTATATAAATTTTAGATTCTTTTATTCTGTGAAGTGTGGAGTTTTTTTTCATATAAAAAATTAGATCTATCTTATTTAGGGGCTGATATATACTTAACTGACTATTCTTTGATTTCCTTACACCATTAACTATAAACGACTGAAGGCCTTGAGATTGAGTATATATTTTACATATGATAGATGACTCTTTATATTTAATATAGTTTAAAACAATACCTTTTGTTTTAATAATCATATAACAAGAATTTTTTCAATTAGTTCCCTAGAACCATCTTCTGACAAAATAAAAACTAAATATATTCCAGGTGAAATTTTTATTTTATCACTATCCTTTAAATCCCACACAAGCCCCCCTCCGTGATACACGTCTGAAAAAACTAATCTTCCAGATTGGTTTGTAATATGGATTATATTTTTATCAACTAAACCTGAGATTATAATACTTTGATCGTTACTAATTGTTATTGGGTTCGGGTATATTTTTAAATCTGAATAATTAGGCTTTGGCATCTCATTATATGTATTGTATGAGATTAAGCCATAGTCAGTTAAAATAAAAATTTCTCCAGATTCAGTAGTTTTTAATGATATAATATTATCTGATGGGATTGGGGAATTATCTTTATTGAATGAGTTTATTATCTTATTTTTATTTGAATCAAATATAAAAATACCTTGATCTGTTCCAATCCATTTATTATTTGAATTATCAATTAAAATATCATTTATCATTATATTTTGAAAAATGTTCTTATTACCATCATTTGGTGTTAAATACGAACCGATTTGTTTAACATCATCAAGAGAAGAGTAATTATAATAAAAAACACCTTGGTCTGATCCAACCCACACATAGTTATTTTTATCAACCGTTACCGAATTGATATTGTTAGATTTAAGTTTATTATTTGATACTGATAGATGATATTTTGCTTTTATATTAATATCAAATAAAGTAATGCCCCCAAACTTATTTTTATCATTTATTATCCAAAAAGTTTCTAGATTATTAAAAATTAATTCTTGAGGATAATGATAAAAACCAGATCCAATATTATAAGATTCCCAATTTATATTATCCCATGAAATCAAAGGGGTGTCTGAACCATAATTTAGAATCCAGAGCTTTTCGTTTACATAATCAAGGTCACTAATAACTATTTTGGAAGAGTTTTCCAGTCTCTTAAGTTTAGATTCTGGATAATTTTCATCAATAATAATTTGATTATTATAGTCTAAAACTCCCTCAGAAAAAGAACCAAAATATTTATCATTTTTACCTAAAGCAACTGAAGAAATTGAGTTGAAATTAACTAAACTTTCTGATTCCCACTGTCCTTCTTTATATTTTGAAAATTTATTTGTATTTGAGAAAGCATAGACAAATCCATTATCAGCATAAATTTTATTTATACTCTTGACTGGATAATTTTCTGGAGAATAAAATATTTGTTCATTCAGGTTATATAATGAAAACCCGTTACCAACAAGCCATATATTATCATCGTAAAAATTAAAATCATTAACTTGGAGACCTTGAGGTAGTTTTAAGTCTACTATATTAGAGTTTTTATCCTGAACGGATAAAAATATAGATTGATCTTTTTTATAGAGGATATGTAATAAGTTATTAAGGAATTTAAGTGATAAGATATCCCCATCTATTTTAAGATCCATATTATTTCCAGTAATTGAAAAAATTGAGTTTGAGTCGTAGAAATATATTTGATTCTCAATTTTGAAAGACCCTATAATTGAATCATTAAAAAATGACAACTCATCCCAACTTCTATAATCTAGTGAGTTAGAACTATTAAAATTTGAAAAATAAATATTCTTACCTGATGCAACGTAAATTTTATTTTCAAAAAAATCTAAAAATGATACACTAATTTTTTTTTTAGAATTATGTATATATTCATACTTTTCCATCAATATTTTATTTTCTGCATCAACTACATAAACACCCTCTGTTGTAGATATAAAAATATTACTCCCGTTTTTATTAGCAGAATTTATCGTTGCATTTGCTTTTAAATCTAAGTTTATAGAATAAACCTGATTGCCTTTAATAAAGTCTACATACCCAGATGAATAAATAAAAATAAGATGATTATTATATTTTAAAGATTCAATTATATCAACACCAGAAAGGTTTAAATCAACTGAATTTTTAACTATATTTCTGCTTTCCAAATTCAAATTAAAAAAGCCTCTATCAGCAAAACAATAAAGTTTATTTTCATAATAAAACAGTTTTTTAATGTCCTTCAAATTTAAATGATATCTCCAAATATCTCTTTTGTAAGATCCAATTAAAGGATTTGAGTAAATAAATAAAAAAGACAAAATAAAAATTCTAAAAAATATCATTTCCTAATTATTATTATTTGCACAAATAATAGCATATTTAATTATTAATTTATAATAATAAACGTCAAAATCTAAGTTGAGTATATATATAAGTAATTATCTTAATAAACTTGAAGAAGATCTAGAAAATAAAGTATTAAGAGGAGATGACATATTAGGGCTAAGTGTATCAAAACAACTTAACCTGTTTATTTTAAAAAATATCTATGATGATTGGAAATCAAATTTTGAAAAAAATAAGAGTAGTTATTTTAACTATGAAAATGAAAACATTCTAGATAAAATCAACTCTCTTCAAAACACTCTATCTAATCACATTCATATTAAATTTGAAGATTTAAGAGCTTTAATTAAAAAATCTATTATTGATTTAATAAAATATTTGTACGACCCCAAAGTGTTTTTAATAAATGATTTAATTAATGATAAAACACTTAATGATCTGAGTTTAGATAGAAGGTCTAAGTTTTACATAGATAACAAGGAGGTTTTTAAAAGCTTAATAAATAAAATGAAAAATGAAAATTTAACTTCTAATGAAGTAAGATTAGTAATAGACACCTTCTCTTTTGAAAAAAATGAAAAATTAATTGATGAGCTCAAATCAATACTTGAGTGTGAAGAAAAAGATTTAAAAAATTTTTATAAAAAACCATTAAGCTATGAAGAATTGTTTGATGTAAATGAAGGTGAGGCACAAGAAATTATAAATATTGCAAAAAATAAAAAATCATTTAAGGATGCCGCAGAATTCATTCTAGAAAATGTAGAAAAAAGAATAATTAATGTAGAGGATAACGTAGATATTAAAGCGCTACTAAGAGAAATTAAAGAAGATTTTATCTAGATAAGAGTGATGGTTTAAAACTGTTAAGTTTTAATAAAAAAAATATTAAAAGACTAAAAGAAAGCAGAGAGGATCCTCCATAACTCACGAGTGGCAATGGAATGCCAATAACTGGAAATAAACCTAAAGTCATAGAAATATTAACTGCAAAATGAAAAAAAATAATTGAGAAAACAGAGTATCCAAAAACTCGAGCAAATTTATCTTTTTGATTTTCAGATAAAATTAAAACTCTATAAAGAAACAGAATATAAAGGATTATAAATAGCATTGAACCTATATATCCAAATTCCTCACCTATAACAGAAAAAATAAAATCTGTGCTTTGAAATGGAACAAAGTTAAAACTTGTTTGGGTGCCTTCCATGTAGCCCTTTCCTAAAAAACTACCAGATCCAATTGCAATTTTAGATTGTGTAACATTCCAACCTGCACCTAGAGGATCTGCATTTGGATTTATTAAAGACTCTATTCTTTTTTTATGGTGAGGCTTTAAAACATTATTCATTAAAAAATCTTGACCATTGATAATAAGAAGCACTAGAATGAAGAAAATTGATGAGTTAATAATTTTTGTAAAATCTTTAATTGATATACCTAGAACTATTAAAAATAATATGGTAAAAAATATATAAAGTATCATTTTATCAAATACCACACCCATCAAGAAAATTAAAACAAAAGATATTCCGATAAAAAAAAATTTTAAACTAAGACCCTCTCTAAATAAGACAAGAAAAAACGAAAAATAAACTAAAGCTGTTCCTGTGTCTCCTTGAAGTAAAATCAAGATGAAAGGGATAATAATAATAATTGAAACTTTGGCTAACGACTTTAAGTTATTAACCTTTATTCCAGATGAGTCAAAAACTTTAGCTAGAAAAAGAGCAGTAGAAAACTTAGTGAACTCAGATGGTTGGAACTTAAGGCCAAATAAATTGAACCAAGATGTAGAGCTTTTAACCTCCTGTCCAAAAAAAAGAACCATAATCAATAATAGTATAGATATAATATATAATGGAAGCGCTAGATCAAAAACAAATCTGTACTCAATAATTTGAATTATAAAAAAAACAAGAACACAAACAAAAATCCACATTAGTTGCTTAAAAGATTCATTTTCAAAAGAGAAAAAAGAGATACCCTCAGAATATTGAGAAGAATAAATAGAGATAAAACCAATAAATATTAATGATAAATAACTTATAATTATTATAGGATCATTAGAAAATATAGAATTATTAATCTTCCTCATCAATGAAATCTCCTTTTAGTACGTAATCCTCTAACCAAGCTCGTTTTGTTTCACCAAATATATAGTACTCAGAAGCTAAACTTGAGATTGATGCTGCAGCTCGTGCGCCCCATCCAGCATTTTCTATATATGCTGCTATAGCTATTTTTGGATTATTTTTTGGAGCAAAACCTATAAAACCTGAATGATCATATCCGTGAGGGTTTTCTACTGTACTTGTTTTTCCACATAACATTAACTCTTTCATATAACCCCTTCTCCCTGATCCACTAGTAACAACATTTTCCATTGCATCAACCACATAATCAAAGTGTTTTTTTTCAATTTTTAAAATGTGTTTTTTCTTATTTTCTATTTTAGATTCATTTATATGAGTTACAATACTAGGGTTATAAAAATAACCTCTATTAGCAAGTATTGATGCAAAATTTGCCATTTGAATTGGGGTTACTAGAAGTTCTCCCTGACCTATACTCAAAGAGTAGATATTAGAAAACTTCCATCTATCACTACCATAATACCTATCATAATAATTAGATGATGGAATGAAGCCTGAATTTATATTTGAAATTTCAAAGTTTAGGTTAGAGCCTAATCCAAACATTTTAACATATTGCGACCATTTGTTAAGACCAATTCTTGAATCAGTATATGTATTACTACTTCTATTTTGATTAATTACTTTTCTAAATAACCAATAAAAATAATTATTAGAAGAGTTAACAATTGCTTTATTTAAATCATAAGTTCCAGGAGGAGCTAAATCACCAATTCTTGATAAATCAATAAATACTTTATCTTCTTTTTTAACAATTTTTTCTTGAAGACCAATCAGCCCCTGAATTAATTTAAACATTGAACCCGGAGGATAAGTAGCCATGAGAGCTCTATTATAAATTGGCTTCAAGGTATCTAATTGAAGTTTGCGATAATTTTTAGAATAATCTCTACCACTTAACATATTTGGATCAAATGTGGGAGAAGATGCTATTGCAAGAATTTCTCCAGATTTCGGCTCGATAGCAACAACGCTTCCTACTTTACCTTTTAAAAGTTTTTCGATATACTTTTGAAGTTTTATATCAATTGAAAGCTTTAACCTATCTCCATTTTCTACTATTAAATCATCCTCTCCTTCCTTAAAACTTCCTGATTCATTACCTCTTACATCATAAATTTTGAGCTGTACCCCCTTACTTCCTCTTAAATTATTTTCAAAATTTTTCTCAATTCCTGACTTACCTACCAAATCTCTTTGTTTATAATAACCTGAGGTATCTATCATAATTTCATTATTATTTATTTCTGCTACATAACCTAAAGAATGTGATAAACTTGAAAATGGATAAAACCTTGTTGGCTTAGATATATGATATATACCATTAAAATCATAAAGTTTAGTTTGAATTTCAGCAAATCTAATATGGCTCATATCCTTATAAAATAAAGATGGTCTGTAAGAGGAATAATTGATAGCATTATCATATAATTCTTCAAACTCACTCTTAGTAATCGAGAAAGCATTTAATAATGAGGCTGTATCACTTACTGATAATTTTCTTGGAATAATATAAAAGTCATAATTAGGTCTGTTTTCAACTAAAATAAAATCGTTCCTATCGATAATTATTCCTCTTGAAGGATAAATAGTTTCAAGATGAACAATATTTTTCTCTGATAAACTTCTATAATCTAAATTATATACCTGTAAGTAAAATAGTCTTGAAGAAAATAATATTAAAACTAAGATGAGTGTTATTTTAAAAATAATTATTTTATCCCCATTCATCACTCAATTTTGATTCTAAAAATAAATATTGAAAAACTAACATAAAAACATAATTTAGTGAAGAGGATAATAAAATAAAAGCTAATACATCCAAGTTTAAAAAAGATGAAGATTCCAAAAGGACTAATAAGGTAAAATAAAGGGAAATCACAGGGTATGAGAATATGAAATATTGAAAGTTCCCAAGTTCATGAATAGATAAATCATTTAATTCGGAAGTTTTTTCTTCTCCAATTATTTTTAAAATCCAAAAATTTCTAAAATAAACTATTATTATAGAGACCATAGAGTAAACCCCAAGAGAGTCATTGAATATATCTACTGCTAATCCAATAAAGAATGCAAATAAAAGGTTTTCAAGAGAGTTTTTTTTGTACTTATATAATAATAATATGATAATTAGCGGTGATAAAATCAAAAAATCAAAAAATATAATTTTGTTTAAAACAAAAACTTGAAAAAAAATCAATAAAGAAAAGATCAATAATTTGTTTTTCATTTAGTCTAACATTTCTAATTTAACTTTCTCTTCATTTAACGAATCCATAACAACATAAACATTGGAAATGCTATAAAAATCTTCAGATAAAATAATTTCAATATCATAAAAGTTTGAATTTACATTTTTATTTATACTCGTTATTCTACCAACTTTTATGTCTTGAGGGAAGATAGAGTCAAAGGAAGAGGTTAATACTGAAAATCCCACTTCTAGAGGTATGTGTTTGGGCACATACAGTAATTTAGCTCTTTTCGGGTCTTCCCCATCCCAATTTAAAGAAGATAAAGTTTTTGTTTCTTTGATGACTGTTGATAAAAAAAATGAGGTGTTGAGAACAGAGATAATTGTAGAAAAGTTATCTGATACATGTTTAATCTTACCTATTACACCATTAGTAGATATTACACCTAAGTTTTTCTTTATTCCATGACTAAGACCCTTGTCTATTGTGATATAATTTTTTGATTTATTTAATGAGTTATTTATAACCTGAGCTTTGATGAAGTTAAGACCTAACCTATCTGAAGAACTCTCATTTTTTATTTTTGACTCTAGTTGAGATAATTTATTTATTAGGGTAAGGTTTTCATTTTCTAACTTTTCATTTTTTTGGCCTAATGAAAAATAACTAAATATGTTATTTTGGGCTTTGTAGAAACTACCTGAAATGTAATTTGAAGAGTTAAAATACTCTGATCTTAAAATAAAACTTTCATTAGATATTAATAAAATTGAAATAGAAAACAGTAAAAAAAAAGTAATAGAGTAATTATATCTAGATATAAATTTTAAAAGATTTCGCATTAATCTATGACATTAATACCGCCCTAAAACCATCAATGTTTTTAAGCGCAACTCCAGTTCCTCTTACAACAGCTCTTAGGGGTTCTTCTGCCACATGGATGGGTAACTTGGTCTTAAGATTCAGTCTTTTATCTAAACCTCTTAATAATGCTCCTCCTCCTGTTAAATATATTCCATTATCATAAATATCTGCAGATAATTCTGGTGGAGAACTTTCTAGTGCTTTAAGGACTGCCTCCTCAATTTTTGAAATAGACTTATCCATTGCAAAAGCAATTTCAGAATAAGTGATCTTAACAACCTTAGGGATTCCTGAGACTAAATCTCTACCCCTTATATCAAGATCCTCAGGTGCATCTTTTAATTCTGTCATAGCAGAACCTACCTCAATCTTTATTTTTTCTGCTGACCTCTCACCAATTAATAAATTATGTTGCCTTTTCATATAATCAAGTATATCGTCAGTGAAACTATCACCAGCAACTCTAATTGATTGGTCAGTTACAATACCAGAAAGGGCTATTATTGCAATTTCCGTAGTACCGCCTCCAATATCAACAATCATAGAGCCAACTGGTCTCTCTATGTTAATACCAATACCAATTGCTGCTGCTAAAGGTTCGTGAATCATATAAACTTCTTTAGCTCCCGCGTGTTCAGCAGAATCTCTAACTGCTCTTTTTTCAACTTCAGTTATACCTGATGGAATACAAATTACCATCCTATGAGATACTGGAATAAATCTTTTTCCGCTATCAATCATTTTTATAAGCCCTCTAATCATATGCTCAGCTGCGTGGAAATCAGCAATTACACCATCCTTAAGGGGTCTAATAGTTTTAATATTTTCGTGAGTTTTTTCATGCATCTGCATAGCCTCCGAGCCCACAGCTAAAACCTTATTAGAAATTCTATCTATTGCAATAATAGAAGGTTCATCAACAACAACTGAACCCTTACTAATAATAAGAGTATTAGCAGTTCCTAAATCAATTGCAAGGTCATTATTAAAGTAATCAAAAAATCCCATAGGTTAATATTATATTACAAAAGTAAGAAAATATATTGTGTGTGTGAAAAAGTTAGTGATAGAAATGTCTCATTCCGGTAATAACCATAGATATTTTGGCCTTATTACACGTGTCAATAGATAAATTGTCTTTAATTGACCCCCCAGGCTGTACCACACTATGAACACCAGCATTTGATGCGATCTCTATACAATCTGGAAATGGGAAAAAAGCATCAGATGCCATTACAGAACCTTCTACCTTAAATCCAAAGGTTTTTGCTTTTTCAATTGCATGTTTTAATGCATCTACTCTTGAGGTTTGGCCCACGCCACTAGATATCATCTGATTTCCTTTAACTAAAACTATAGCATTTGACTTTGAGTGTTTTACGATTTTATTTGCAAATTCTAAATCTACAATTTGTTCAGTAGAGGGTTTTGTTTCTGTAACAACACTCCAGTTTTCTACTTTATTCTCAGCGGTATCTAGGTCTTGTTGAAGATACCCACCTAGAAGTTTCTTTGATGATAACTTATCCAAAATAAAATTATTCATACGAAGTATAATCCTATTCCTCTTTTCTTTTAAAATATCTAAAGATTTATCATCAAATTCAGGTGCAATTAAAACCTCGAAGAATAGCTTATTAATCTCATTAGCTGAATCTTCATCAACTTTTTCATTTGTTATTAGGACTCCTCCAAAAGCAGATAATGGGTCAGACATCAAGGCCTTCTTGTAAGAAGATAGCACTGTATCACAGCTAGCAATGCCACACGCATTATTGTGCTTAATAATTGCGAAAGTAGTAGATTTAAATTCAGAAATTAATCTGATGGCAGAGTTAATATCTAACAAATTATTATAGGACAGGTCTTTGCCATTTATCTTATCAAATATTTTATCTAGATCACCTTTAAAAATGGCTTTTTGATGTGGATTTTCTCCGTATCTTAATTGAGGGTATTCCCCTGATGAAACTCCAAAAAAACTATCAATCTGAGAATCGTATTCAGAAGTAATTCCAAATGCTTTTGAGGCATACTTTTTTCTAAAATTTATGTCAGTACAATAATTGTTTTTCTCCATATAGGAAATGAATTCATTATAATTATTTCTTGAAGAAACAACGAGTGTCTTACTGTAATTTTTTGCTGATGCTCTTAAGAGAGAAACACCTCCTATGTCAACTTTTT
The DNA here is from genome assembly GCA_913046795.1 of uncultured Flammeovirgaceae bacterium. Lineage (GTDB taxonomy): Bacteria > Bacteroidota > Bacteroidia > Cytophagales > MED-G16 > MED-G16. The sequence continues at coordinate 13,629 of CAJWTC010000021.1, forward strand.
CAATTATTTCAGACTCATCCTCAGTTAACTTAACCGTTTCCCCAAATGGATATAGGTCAACAATTACAAGGTCAATTTTTGGTAAATTATATTTTTTAATTTCTTCAAGGTCTTCACTATGATCATCTCTAAATAATATTCCTCCAAAAATTTTAGGGTGAAGTGTTTTGACTCTGCCTCCAAGTATAGATGGATAATCTGTTAGGGATTCTACTGAAGTAACTGGTATATTTAAACTCTCAATATGCTTCTGAGTCCCTCCGGTAGATATAATATGAATATTATTTTTGTGAAGTTTCCTAGCAATTTTGTCAATACCAGTTTTGTCAAAAACTGAAATAAGTGCAGACTGAATTTTTTTCATAGACAAAAGTAATATTATAATTTGTCTAACAAGAACTTTTCTATTATTTGAGGAAAATAAAAGTGTTCTAATTCATGAATTCTTTTTGATAGGGTAGATGCCGTTTCATGTTCATGAATTTTAATTTTTTTTTGAAATAAAATTTCCCCCTTATCATACTCATTATTCACAAGATGGATCGTTATCCCAGAATACACTTCTTTAGATTCGATGACACTATCATGAACCTTAGAACCGTAGAAACCCTTTCCACCAAACTTAGGAAGAAGGGAGGGATGTATGTTAACTATCTTGTCTTCAAACTTATTTATTATAGCTTCTGGGATAAGGCGAATATAACCTGCAAGAATAATACTTGAAATGTTTCTGGATTGCAGCATCTTAAGTAGGTCTTCATCAGAAGTTTTGCTTTGATCAAATATTATTGAGTCTATTCCTAAATTCTTTGCTCTATCAATTACGTATGCTTTTGGATTATTACAAAAAATAGAATCAACTAAAATTTGACTATGGTTATTAAAATATTCAAAAATTTTTTCAACATTTGACCCTGAACCCGAGGCAAATAATGCCAGTTTAATCATGCTCTTATTAGTTTAAGTTTTCTAAAAGATAACACAAGACCCAAAGTTAAGATGAAGAAACCAAGCCACATAAAGTTTATGAAAGGTTTTTGCATTGCCTCAACAATAACCCAATTCTTTTGGGTGGTCTGATAAGTTATTTTGAATAAACCTTCTTCAGGTATGATTTCTGTTAGGGAAACTTTAATTCCCAAGTCATCTATTATATCAGGAACTATACCAACCTTATTATCATCGATAATAAAAGCTGGTCTGGCAATATAATCTTGACCTGATGCAAGAATTTTTATTTGAGCCTCCGCAATAAATTGATTAGAATCCTCACTTATAGTCTTAGTTGAAACTTTCAATAATCTTGAAACATAGTCATTTAGAAAAAATGTTTGGTCAATAGAAACTGAGATTGAGTCTTTTTCTGACCATTTAATTTCCTGCTTTGGATCAGGGTATGTTCTAACATGTACATATAAGTCTTGAAAAAAATCTTTTGAGACATCTGGAGAGAATACAATCATATCCGAATTAGGGTCAGTTTGAACTTTTGGGAAAAGTGTGAAAGCTTCTTCCTCCTTTTTAAAACTTAACTCAAAGTAGGTAATATCATTATTATCGACATCTAACGTGTCGTTTTCTTTTAATTCTACTCCATCTAGGCTTAGATCTTTTTTTAGGATGAATTTATTTTCTAATGGTAAAAGTTCAAGAAAATTTTTATTTATAAACCCTGAATAATTTTTTAATTTTTTTCTTTCTCCTTCATAACTAACTCTAAAGTCACCTACATTCCTCTCCTCATTTACAAAAAGTAACATATTATCTTCGTTAACATCATCTGGAAAATCATTATTCCATATTAGTCCTGTATAATTTTTTGACACTATCGAAGAGTAACCAGAAGAAAACAATATGCCAATTAGCATAATAGCTAATCCTATATGAGATACTGAGGCAGAAGATATAAGATCTTTTTTTCTAAAAAAATCTAATAATACGCTACCATTTGAAAAAAATGAAAAAAGAGAAGCGGTAAGTAATATCATGTATGATGGTTTTGTAATAGGGTAACTATATATTATGACAGAAGATAAGATAAAGGTAAATGCTAGTGGGTTCGAAAATAGAGATATAATACTTGAGGATTTGTTTTTTCTCCACCACAGTAGTTGAGCAATAGCTGAGAAGATAGCTATGGATGAGGCAAACCAAATCTGTGCATTTGAGTAAAAAACCTCCTTCTCTGCTGGTGGCGCAAGATTGGAAAAACCTCCAAAAAATTCAATAATTGCGTTATAAACAGGTATAGATGTTGGTAATATTACTTGAAAAGACATTAAGATTAATGTTAATATCCCAATAAATAACCAGAAGTCCCCCGAGTATGCATTTGACTCTTTTTCTGTATCTGGTATATCATTCCATCTGGTTATAAGAAGATAAATACTGATAAGAATAAATAAAAATAGACAAATTAATAATTGACCGCTAAGTCCAAGGTCAGTAAAGGAATGTACTGAACTGTCTCCCAGTATCCCGCTTCTAGTCAAGAAGGTGGAGTATAGAATGAGTAGAAAACTTGACAAGGAGAGGACATATGACATCTTGTAATATTGCTTTTTTCTATTAGTTAATATGATGCAATGAAAACTAGCAACAAGAAATAACCAAGGGACATATACTGCATTTTCTACTGGATCCCAATTCCAATAACCACCAAAATTTAAAGTCTCGTATGCCCAATAAGCTCCCATCATAATCCCTACCCCTAATACAACAACTGATAATAAGAGATATTTTTGAGTTGGGTTTAACCATTTTCTATAATCTCTTAGCCTCAGAGAGGAGATAGCATAAGAAAACGGCAGGACGCATAAGGCAAAACCAAGAAATAAGGTTGGGGGATGAATAACCATCCAATAATTTTGAAGTAAAGGATTTAACCCAGACCCATCTTCTGGAACATAGTTTGGATCAATTGAAAAGATTGGTGCGGAAATGACATCTTTAAGCAGGACAAAAGGGGAGCTCCCTACTTTAAGATCAAATAAGTTAATGCCCAGAACCATCGATGTCAGAACTGACTGGACAAGAGAGATTACCATAATTACCGATGCGTTCCATTTAGAATATGGTTTAAATATAAAATAAGCACCGACTAATACGTTCCAAAACATCCAGAGCAGGAAAGAGCCCTCCTGACCTTCCCAGAAAGAAGAAATTTTAAAGTAAATAGGAAGCAGAGACGATGTGTGCTGAAATGCATAATAATATTGAAACTTATTTCCCAATAAAATTATATATAGAATAACGATAGATGCTAGAATAAAAAATGAGTGCAATGAAAAAGAGAGCCTTCCAAATTGATACCAATCAAGATTATCTTTAGAGTTATCAGCAAAAAAGTAACTTATGGTTGATAAAATTGCAAAGACAAAAGAGGATAGAATAAATAAATGACCAACTGAACCTAACGAAAACATTGATTTTAAATTTTTATTTTCTCTTCAGTATATTTTGAAGGACACTTTAATAGTATTTCATCAGCTATAAACTTATTGTTGTTGTATGAGCCAATTACAACAACCTGCTCAGACATCAAAAAATCTGGGGGCATTGGTTCGCCATAAAAAACATTTTCTTTTAAGCCCTTCTCGTCTACCATCTCAAAACTAAAACTAAGCATGTCAGGGCTTTTTACAATACCCTTTATATTATCTTCATCATCTCTATTAAGCTTCCCAACCACATGGATTTTTGACATGTTGCCTCTAGAGTAAAGTTCTTTAGCCTCAATAAAGGAAACGTATGTGCTTGCATCACCATATGTAGTCACTATAATTATTAGGACAATTCCAATAAAAACGACAGATAGAGCTGCAGAGTTTTTCATTTATTTTTTTTAATAGATTCAATTTTTTTTTCAATCCTATACAAGTAAAGAAAAAGAGAAAATAGTATGATCAAAGAAATTACTACTACCACAAAAATTTTACCGTTGCTTCTCATAGCATCTGCCATTGCAACATCCTGAAGAAGAATAAAAAGTGTAAAAAAATTAAACATCATTTTTGATTTAATTTTAACATTTTAAGCCTAATCTCTGAAATCCATAATCCCAATAAAATAAAACCCACAACAGCTGGATAAAATACTAACCTTAACTGTGAATTCATATCATATACATTAAATCCAGGATTACCGCCATTGCCAGGGTGTAATGAATCTGTTAGCCTCGGCAATATAAAAATTAATGGTATAAGCATAGAAAAAGAAAACACATTATAAACGGACGATATTTTTCCTCTTTTTGATTCATCATCAATTGAACTTCTTAAAATAAAATAACCAAAATATATAAGCAGGCCAATTGCAGAGCCGTTAAGCTTAGGGTCATTTGTCCAAAATGTTCCCCATGTGTACCTCGCCCAAACCATTCCAGTAAGTAAACCTAATATACCGAAATATACTCCAATGTGCGCAAAATTATATGATTTCATATCATGTAAAATATCTCCATTAGAAACATATCTGTAAGAGTGAAATGAGGAGAGTAACAGTAAAAAAATCATTGTAAACCACATTGGCACATGGAGGTATAGAGCCCTAATAGTTTCATTAAGAATAGGAAGTGCAGGAACTTCAAATAGGTAACCTGCAGTGAAAGTATAGGTTAATAACAAAATACATAAAGGCTTAATAAATCTCATAACTTAATTTCTCCATAAATAAGAAAACAAAACTTTAGTCAATGATAGTAATATTACGTTAAGCAAAATTAAAAGATAGATATCATCTCTTATAAGATTCCACGAAAAATCTATTGAAGAAATTTTACTAATCCTTATAAGAATTAAAAGGATAGGTAATATGACTGGGAACCCCAATATGCTTATTATCAATGAATTATTTTCTACTTGGTAGGATATTGCTGAAATTAAGGTCAAGCAGTTTGATATACTTAATGAACCTAAAATTAATAGAGATAAAAAAAAGTATTTAGAAATTATTATATCTCCTAAGAGAAAAGAAAAAATTATAAATGTAAAAGAAGATATACATATGAGAAATAAAAAATTATAGATGAGTTTAGAGAGTATTAATTCATCAGCTGAATAAACATAGTAATAGTAAAAATTCCTTTTTGAAGATTCTTGAAAAAAGCTTTTAGATACCGACGTAATTGATCCATATAAAATTAAAATCCAAAATATTGACACCCAGGTTTCCATGTCAAAAAGACCACTGGGTTGGAAAGATAAATATATTACATATGTGGAGCTCACAATATATAATAAGACAGAGAAAAAGAGATGACCTTGGCTCAGCTCGATTTTAATCTCTTTCTGAAGAATTGAAAATATTTTATTTATCATTGCTTTACAAAATTAACAACAAGAAATCTAATGGACACCTCAAAAAATTTATTTCCGCATAAACATTTTGTTGACGCCAGCCTAAGGAGAAAACTCATTAAACAAAAACCTATTTTAATATGGTTATCAGGCCTATCAGGTTCTGGGAAATCAACTATTGCTAACGAACTTGAAAAAAAGTTATATGAAAACAAATATCTTTCTTATCTATTAGATGGAGATAATATAAGAATTGGATTAAATAAAGATCTTGGATTTTCAGATAATGACAGGAAAGAAAATATAAGAAGAATTTCTGAGGTTTCACGACTTATGATTGATGCTGGGCTGATAGTAATTACAGCTTTTATTTCTCCTTTTGAGGAAGAGAGAAAGCTTGCAAAAAACCTTGTTAAAAAAGAAAATTTCTTTTTAGTTCATGTTGAGTGCTCAGTAGAAAAGTGTGAGGAAAGAGATGTTAAAGGGCTTTATAAAAAAGCTCGATCAGGAGAAATCAAAAATTTTACAGGCATAGACTCGCCATATGAAATACCCAAAGATCCCAACCTAATAGTAAACACTGAAAATGAAAGTATTGAGGAATCTGTAGAAAAGATTTTCAAGGGGATCCTTAAAAAAATTAGATAAATTAATTTATGCAAGGACTAGTAGATATTGCAATCAAAGGAGCTTTAGAAGCTGGGAATGCAATTATGGACGTCTATACAGCAGATTCAATTGATTACGAAAAAAAATC
>CAJWTC010000022.1 GCA_913046795.1 uncultured Flammeovirgaceae bacterium
GTGATAAATTTACTGCAGATCCTTCTGCTCATGTTTTTGACGGGAAAATATATATATACCCTTCCCATGATATTGATGCTGGTATACCCTTCAATGATAACGGAGATCATTTTGGCATGAGAGATTACCACGCGTACTCGATGGAAAGTCCTGAGGACAAGGAGGCGGTTGACTTAGGAAAGATCTTAGATATTGACGATGTTGTGTGGGCAAAAAGACAGATGTGGGCACCTGACATAGCTAGGAAAGGTGATAAGTATTTTTTCTATTTTCCTGCAAAAGATAAAGATGATATTTTCAGGATAGGCGTAGCCGTGGGAGAAAGTCCAAGCGGCCCATTTATTCCAGAGGCTGGTCCCATTAAAGGAAGCTATTCCATTGACCCAGCAGTTTTTAATGATAAAGGAAAATATTACATGTACTTTGGTGGTCTTTGGGGTGGTCAGCTACAGAAATATAGAAAAAACATATACAGCGCTGAAAATGATCTGAGAGATGATGGAGATGTAGCTTTTGGTCCGTTGGTAGCTGAGATGTCAGGTGATATGTTAAGTTTTTCCAATACACCAAAAGAAATTATTATTCAGGATGAAAATGGAAAACCTTTATTGGCAGGAGATAATAATAGGAGATATTTTGAGGGTCCTTGGATGCATAAATACAATGAAAAATATTACTTGTCATACTCAACTGGAGACACTCATTTTATTTGCTACGCGACTGGTGATGATCCGACAGGACCATTTAAATACAAGGGTAAGATCTTAGCGCCAGTGGTGGGTTGGACAACTCATCACTCTATATTCGAGTTTGAAGGTAGGTGGTTCCTTTTTTATCATGATTCTTCCCTCTCTAATGGGGTAACACACCTTAGGTGTATGAAAGTAATCGAAATATTTTATGATGAAATGGGTAATATCAAAACAGTTTACCCATATAAAGACAAAAATTATATTAATTAATAATCTTTTAACAGAACCATATTATAATTGCTTTTTTAATAAATATGTTATAAATTCTAAATCAAATTTTTAGAAATACATCTAAAATTAAATCGTCTTTCAAAATTTAAAGACAATTTATGATAACTAACTAAATGATTGCATCATGAGATTATTCCTTTTATTTATCACACTATTTATAACTTCCTTCAGCTATGCTCAGCAGAACGTGACGGGTACCGTGACTGATGACACCGGTGAAACTATACCGGGAGCAACTATCCTTGAACTTAATTCAAGTAATGGGGTTGTAACAGATATAGATGGAAACTTTTCAATTTCTGTATCAGGTTCTGATGCTATCTTAAGAATCTCTTTTTTAGGATTCGAGACACAAGAAATTAATGTTGGAGCAAGATCAGTTATTGATGTAACTCTTGCCCAAGATTTACAAGAATTAGAGGAGGTTGTTGTCGTAGGTTATGGTAGTGTAAGGAAAAGTGATCTAACAGGTGCTGTATCATCAGTAGAACTTAGTGAGAATGAAGCCAGAGAGTTTTCCACTGTAGATCAGATTCTTCAGGGTAGAGCAGCAGGTGTTCAGGTAACTCAAAATGCTGGATCTCCTGGATCTGGAATTAGTGTGAGGATTAGAGGAACAAATAGCCTCAGGGGTAATAATGAGCCTCTATACGTAGTTGACGGAGTAATTATCTCTTCAGCAGGTGAAGATGTTAACCCAGCAGGAGGTGTTGGAAACTCAGGTCAAGAAGTTCAAAATGGATTAAATGGTCTTAATCCTAGAGATATAGAAAGCATTGAGGTGTTAAAAGATGCATCTGCTACCGCAATTTATGGTTCTAGGGGAGCGAATGGTGTTGTACTTATTACTACTAAGAAGGGTCTATCCGGTAAAAGAAAAATAAACTTATTCTTAAATTCGGGTGTTAGGATGATGGAAGATCAGAGGTATGATGTCCTTAGTGGTGTTGACTTCGCAAGGTATCAGAATGAAGTCCAGACTATGAATTATAATTCTGCTAGATACAGTATTGATGGAGATAAAGTTTATCCTATTCTAAGTGATGGTTCTCTAGCATCAACTCCCGCTGTACTACACGACTGGCAAGACGAGATATATCAGGTGACTGAACACTACAATTTTGGTGGTTCTGTATCAGGAGGAGACAGTGATGGTAGTTATTACCTCTCTTTTGGCTATACAGACCAAAAGGGTCTTGTTGAGAATTCAAGATTTCAGAGTGGGGATATAAGATATAATTTTGATAAAAAAATAACAGATAAACTAAAGGTAGATGCAAGGTTTAGTGGCTTCTACAGTAATCTAGATTTTGCTGAGTCTGGTGATTTGATTGGTGCCAATCAAAGTAGTGTAAGAAGTATATTATCTAACGTCCCAATAACTAATGATGAGATGGAAGAGTACGGTAACTATTTAAATACCACTACTCCCCTCGGATGGGTTGAAGATTTTGAAGATAAGTCTGTTGAAAGCAGATTTATTGGGTCCGTTACCTTAACATATGATCTCCCCGTAAAAGGATTAAAGTATGAGTTGAGAACAGGTGGTAATATGAGAAGTAAGGAGAGGAGAAGGTTCTGGGGATTAAACACTTTTCAGGGGAAGGCAGGTAATGGAGCTCTACAGATATCTAATTTAAATACTACATCTTACCAGGTAAATAACCTACTTAAGTTTAACAGAAGCTTCAATAAGAAACACAGATTAAATGCAGTAGCAGGTTTTACATGGGACTCAAGAGATTCTGACACAAAGATATTTGCAGTAGAGGATTTTGTTACTACAGCACTAACTACACAGCAGCCACTTTTAGGGCAGCTTAACTCAACTCCTCTGGCAACTGGAGCTTCTGACACAAGACTTATATCTTACTTAGGTAGAGCTAATTATACCTTTAATAATAAATATGTTTTAACTTCGACTCTAAGAGTTGATGGGGTATCTAAGTTCTCTGAAGAAAACAGATACGGATACTTTCCATCTTTCTCATTAGCATGGAGGCTAGTCCAAGAATCTTTTATTGATAACTTAAATGTATTTGATGACCTAAAGCTTAGGGCCGGATGGGGTCAGATAGGAAATCATGGTATTAGACCTTACGCAACACTTTCTAACTATGCTAGTAATACTGATGTCTTATACGGTAACGTGGACAATGGTGTTGATATCCCTATCTTCTTACAAAATATTGCTAACCCAGATTTGAAGTGGGAGACAACAGAACAAATTAATTTAGGTCTTGACTTTGCTTTTTTTGAAAGTAGGGTTACTGCCACAGTTGATGTCTACAGTAAGCTCACAAAAGATCTTCTTCAGAATGTTCCAATTCCTTTGTCTTCTGGATTCCTGAATGTACAAGTTAACAGAGGAGAAATAGAGAATAAAGGTATAGAGGCAAGTCTTAATGCTATACTTTTAGATAATAGAGATTTCACTTTGTCTATCGGAGGAAATATTGCATTTAATAAAACAAAATTAAAAAACTTAGGTCTGCCTCCTTCAAGTATATTAGTTGACGGGTCGTATGAGCAGCTTCCTTTCTACGAAGGAAATAACGTAAGTAGAGGAAATATTTTTAAGTATGCTCCTAATGTATTTATCGAAGGCCAGGAGTCTAGTCTTTTCTACGGTTTTCAAACCAACGGAATATACCAAGTTAACGATGCTCTACCAGGAGGAGGTATTGCAAGAATATATGATCCATTAGATGATAACCCACCAGCATTCTGGGCTGGAGACTATAAAATTATAGACCAGAATGGAGATGGTGTAATTGACCTTAAAGATCGTACCATCATAGGAAATCCAAATCCAGACTTTGTCTATGGAATTAACCTGGATTTTTCTTATAAGAATCTTAGCCTAAGAATTTTAGCTAATGGAGTATACGGAAACGATATTGCTAACGGAAATTTATTGCAATTGAATACTCCAGAGGGTATCTCCTACAGCAACATAACAACTACTGCTTATAATAATGCATGGAGACCAGAGAGAACTTCTAACACAACTCCAAGAATAGGGTATAACACAAATGGATCTATTGCGATGCCTGACTGGATAATAGAAGACGGAAGTTTCTTAAGAATCAGTAATATCAACCTAGGCTATCAGTTTGATAAAGTTAACATATATGTATCTGCGCAAAACCTATTTACATTTACTGGTTACAGTGGATATAATCCAGAAGTTACTAGCTTCCTATATGATGGTTTAAGGAATGGAGTTGACTGGAACGGACAACCAAACGCACGTAAATTTTTAATTGGACTTAACTTTAACCTATAATTAAGATGAAATTTTTAAAATTGATAACACCAAAAACTATGAAAAATTTTAAAATACCCTTTCTAGCAATTTTAATTTTACTATCAAGTTCATGTGAGTTAGATGAAGTTGCTCCTTTTTTAGATAAGACTGTATACGATGATCCTGAAACTGCTAAGGCAAGCGCTAAAGGTATTTATGCCGGTCTTACCGCATATAATGCTAAAGAGAGAGGCATCTTTGTCATTAATGGATTTTCAGGTTTGTTTATAACTGGAAAACAAGGACAAAGGATAACGAATGCAAATAATGCTAATTTATTTTCTCTTAATCCTACATACGACGGCGATTCAGAAGCAATGTGGAGTGCATACTACTCTGTGATCTCAAGGTGTAATGGTGCAATACAATATACTACAACTGGTAATGATGCAGTATTTAATAACATAGCTGGTCATGCTTACTTCATAAGAGCTTACTCTTACTTTCAGCTAGTAAGGTTATGGGGAGAAATACCGTTATGGACAGAGTTACCTAACTCAAATAACCTACATAAGGCTAAATCATCTGCTAAAGATGTTTACTCACAAATTATTAGCGATGCACAGCAGGCCTCCTCACTTATGTCTGAAAATGCAATGGATCTTGGTTCACTTGGGCCTGGATTCCCATTAAAGTATGCTTCAAACATGTTATTAGCTAAGGTGTATATGACGCTAGCAACCAATCCTGAACTTGGTGACGGATCTAAATCTGAGTCAGACTATTGGCAACTTGCATATGATGAAGCTATCAAAGTAAAGAATTCTGGAATTTATTCACTTCATCCCAACTACAGTGAATTGTTCTCACAAGCTGGTGAGAACTCTAAGGAGTCAATTTTTGAGTATCAATTAAGTGAAGCCGCTAGTAATAGCCAGTTAGGAAGAAACTATACTCCATGGAAATGGAAAGCTGGTATGCATTTTGGATGGTTTTCTGTACATGCAAGTGTATACGACAGACATGTAGCTAATTATCCTACTGACCCTAGGCTTGAGGGCACTTACCTGCACTACTATACAAGGGCTGATAATGGAGCTGAGGTGAAAGTTTACCCATCAACTGGGAGAAATAACTTCAGAGCTTCACATCCCTACCTATTTAAATTTGCTGAGAAAGACAAATCACATACGGCTCAGTACAATAGTCAAAACTATATAGTATACAGGTATGCTGATTTACTTTTGATGTTAGCAGAAATTTCTAATGAACTCTCGAAAGGAGCTGAGGCTATTGGATATGTAGAGCAAGTTCTTGACCGTGTCGGACAAACTCCACACCTAAGTTATCAAGGAGGACAGGATTCATTTAGAGATGCAATAATGAGAGAATACAGGTTTGAGCTTCTTGGAGAAGGAGAGGATTCGCATAATAATAGGAGAAGAGGTTACACTTATTTTCTAAATAATATAATTCTTCCTCATAACAACGACCCTAATAAAAGTCCACAGTACGACTTAACTCTTTTAGTTGATGAGGCTAGAATAATGAAATTACCAATTCCTCTCGGTGAGGTTACAACTAACAATCTTATTGACGACTAAATTTATAAACATGAGATATATCACAAATAGTTTTAAATTATTAATATTTTCTTTATTTCTTTTTTCTTGTGAGGAAAGAGTAGAGCTTGATTACGTTAATTTTGCTCCAGGCTCCTTATCAGATAACGATGGTAAAGTAACTTACTCTGATGTTGACGTTTACCCTATTTTGTCAAATATATCTACTGATACTCCAAGCGTCGACAATAGCATCAAGACAGGTATCGTATTTAGTATTGATTCAGTCAAGGCACCATCAGAGAGTACATATGATAATTCTAAGTTTTCAATTGATAAACCTTCTGGAGTCGTAACATACGATAATTCCGCTGGTGGATTGTCAGAAGGAAATTATTCTATTTCCGTCTCGGTTGATAATGCTAATGGTGTTGCAAAATATGATGACGCTGTAACAATAAAAGTTCTTTCAGTACCTATTCAGATAAATATTGATAATGCTGATATAAATGTAGGTTCCTTAGAAATTGGTGAGATCGCAACCGCTTCTGTAACTGACCTCTCAGGTTCAGGTGTTGTTAGTATGATAACATACCAGTTAGTAGGTGCGCCAGATACATATACAATAAATGAGAAAACTGGTGTAATATCTAAAGTTAAGGCAGCTACTGCGGGATCTGTCAAACTCACAGTTCAGGTTGGAAGTAACCTTGGTGCAGTTGTTGCTCAAGACTTATTAACAGTTACTGTTGGAGCTGCTCCAACCATAAGTTTCTTGCAACAGGATGGTTCAACTCCTCTATCTCGTGTAACTGTTTCACCCTACACTCCTTACACAAGTTTTGCTCCTGTCCTTAGTGATATGACTGCCGCTAGTTGGGCAATTATACTACCTGCTGCATTAGATAATTTTACAAATTCATTTAGCATGGGCACATCTGGTGAGATCACAATCGCATCAGATGCAAATTTACCAGAAGGTGATTATAAGATTGGAGTTATTCCAACTAATGCCGGTGGAATATCTCTTGAATTTCCAGAAGTATTATCTCTGAAGGTTGAAAATAGATCTGCCGTTGTTTTTGAAGATCTAATTAACGGACCCGGAGATAATGTTGCTCCTAATACAGTTAGTGGATGGACAAGTTATGTTTTATCAGGTACAGAAAATGATGGTGCAGGCTGGAAAAAAATGGAAGCAGTGGCTGGTAAGTGGAGTTGTATGAGAAGGTGGATGAAAGGTGGAACAACTATTGGTGATTCTGATGAGTCTGTTGTAAGAGAGATAGACCTATCATCTATAGATAAGACCAAACCAACCACAATAGTATTTACTGAATTTATTGGGTACGGTGCTGCATATACTAACAAATACGATAGAGCTGTTTATGTTGGTGATGACACTACTAGTATAGCCTCAGGTACTTGGAGTGATTTAGATTGGGTTGCTGTTCAGGGCCTTGGTCTTGGTGGAGCTGATTGGTTAGGAATAAATTGGAATGGTGGAAATGGCCCAGTTCAAGGTTATTCAAAACCAATTAACCTAAACACAATTGAAGGAGATAAACTTTATATTAATTGGAGAATGAAGTATAAAGAAGGTCAAACTGGTCAACAGAATGGACAGTGGGGTGTAAATGACTTAAGAATAGAACAGCCTGACGTTTATACTGCAGAAGAGGAATAGGTATATTATCATTTACTTATATTACTTATCAGTACAATTAAAATTAGTTTCTACATAGAAAGAATACTAGATGAGGATACTTCAATTTATTTTACTTTTTTTTCTTACATTAGAGACATATCCTAAAAAAAATATATTATTTATTGCTGTGGACGACCTAAAGCCATCAATAGGTATATATGGAGATTCATTCGCAAAGACACCTAATATCGATAAATTAGCAGCATTAGGCACAACTTTCACTAATGCCCATGTTCAGCAAGCAATATGTGCTCCATCAAGAGTAAGTTTATTAACGGGTCTAAGACCTGACTTAACCGAGGTTTGGGATCTTGAGACACAGATGAGAGACAAAAACCCTAGCATAATAACTCTCCCTCAGTACTATAAAGAAAATGGATATAAGACAGTTGGAATGGGTAAAATTTTTGATAATAGAAGTGTGGATAAGGGGTTAGACAAACCATCTTGGTCATCACCATTTATCAGAGTTAATGTTGATCACCCTATCCATGGAAATACTATCACGGGATTCCAATCCCCTGAAAATAAAAAGGTTTTATCAGAGATAAGGGAGAAAGCAATAGCAGATGGTATTCCTAACCGAGGTATGTGGGAATATCTAAGGAGTAAACACAAACCATCTACTGAATCTTTTGATATTTCTGACGAAGGTTATTTTGACGGTGCTATGACACTTAAAGCTGTAAACCAAATCAATAAGCTTGCAGAGGGTGATGATCCATTTTTTCTTGCTGTTGGTTTTCAGAAACCCCACTTACCATTTGTAGCTCCAAAGAGGTATTGGGATATGTACGAGAGAGAAAATATTGAACTAGCTAAATATCAGAAGTGGGCTAGGGGCACAGTCAAATTATCTTATAATAATAACGGTGAGATGAGATCCTACACGGATATCCCAGATTCATTTGAGGATAATGGTTTGATTAATCCTGAAAAGCAAAAGGAATTAATTCATGGTTATTATGCTTGTGTATCTTACATTGATGCTCAAGTTGGTAAAATTATAGAAGCAGTAAAAGAAAATGGTTTACTTGAAAATACAACTATAATATTGTGGGGTGATCACGGATGGCATTTAGGAGATCATGGGCAGTGGGCAAAGCACTCAAACTTTGAGCAGGCAACCAGGTCGCCTTTAATCATAGTTGATCCTAAAACAAAAAAAAATAATTTCAACTCTTCTCCGACAGAGTTTATAGATGTCTTCCCAACCTTAGTTGAACTTTCAGAACTTAAAAATCCAGATAATTTACAGGGAAAAAGTCTAGTCCCTATACTGACAGGTAAATCAAAGAAAGTTAAAGATTATGCTGTTAGTCAGTACCCTAGAGGAAAGGCTATGGGCTATGCTCTGAGAAACGAAAGGTACAGGTACGTTGCATGGTACAAGAATAGAAATTCAATTAAAGAACAAGATATAATCATAAAAGAATTATATGATTATAAAAATGATCCTGAAGAAACTGTTAATATGGTAGGTATTGAGAGGGAGTTGGCTGAAGAGTTTCAATTATCTTTGAATAAGTTTTTTGATCAGCAGTCTTTAGAAAAAAAGATATTTAAAGCATCACAGATTACACAAAATTCTTCTATAGGAAATAATTTAAACACTTTTTCTAACTCAGTAAACTTATTGAAAAACCCTGGATTTGAAGATGGGACAAAGGGTTGGAATAAAGGGAAAGAATGTCCAATCTATTCTGTAAATAATAATGCAAGATCAGGTGATAGTGCCCTGATGTTTGAGGGTACAAGGTGTGGTATATTCCAAAACGTAAATGGTTTAAAGCCAAACACAACTTATAAGGTATCTGTATTCATAAAATCTGAGAATAACGAGGCTGCCCTTCTTAAGGTAAGATTCTATGGGGATAAAGACATAACGAGAAGGTATTCCAAGTCTCAGTACGGAGAGTTAACTGCAACATTTAAGACTGGTCCCGATAACACCTCTGCTAGGATAGCCCTCTTGAAGTATGCTGAAGGAGCTAAAGGTAGGACTTGGTTTGATGATTTATCTGTCACAGAGGTGGGAGCTAAATCAGAAATATCAAACAATAGAGAAAGAATAAATCCAAAGTTATCGTCAAAAAATTTATTGAGTAATTCTGGATTTGAAAACGGGACAAAGGGTTGGAATAAAGGGAAAGGGTGTCCTATCTATTCTGTAAATAATAATGCAAGATCAGGTGAAAGTGCCCTGATGTTTGAGGGCACAAGGTGTGGTGTATTTCAAAACTTAAACGGATTAAAACCAAATACTACTTATAAAGTCACAGCATATATTAAATCTGAGAATAATGAGGCTGCATCTTTAAAAATAAGATTTTACGGAGATAAAGACATAACGAGAAGGTATTCCAAGTCTCAGTACGGAGAGGTAACTGCAACATTTAAGACTGGTCCCGATAATACCTCTGCTAGGATTGCCCTCTTGAAATATGCTGATGGAGCTATAGGAAGGACTTGGTTTGATGATATATCTGTGATTGAAATAGGAAAACAATTAGTTTCAGAGGATAAGTCAATTGGTAATATTTTATCTGAGAAAAATTATAATAATTTTTATTTTGGAGCTACTATATCCGCAAGTCAGCTTGGTACTGATACAGAAAAGATTTTGATAAATAACTTTAACATGACAGTGCCAGAAAATGCTGCCAAGCAGGCAAGGATTCGTCCTGATCCTAATACATGGAATTGGAGACAAATCGACGAAATTATAGATATGGCAAAAAAAAATAATCTTTTAGTCAGACTTCATGGGCCAATTAGTCCGCAGGCATCTCACTGGGCTAAAAACGATAAAAGAAAACCTGAGGAATTAGATAAAATTATGACGGAGTTTCTTACCGCCCAATGCAAAAGGTTTAATGGACACCCAAATATTCAGTGGATGGACGTGGTTAATGAGACAGTAACAAGATCTGGGGATTGGTTTGGACCTAAGATTGGAGTATCAGAATGGGAAAACCCCTGGACTATAATTGGGTCAGACGTCGATATGAATAGGACACCTTTATATATCTCAAAATCTTTTGAGATTGCAAGTAAGCATGCACCTGACATTAGTCTGGTTTATAACCAGCATGGTGGCATGGAGGAGTTGATGTGGGAAAAAGTTAAAGAGACAATAATTTACCTTAGAGACAAAGGGCATAGGGTAGATGGAATTGGTTGGCAGGCTCATCTATCTAATAATACTAAATATGGTGAAAGGGAGATTAGATATTTATCTGACCTTATCGACTGGTCTCATCAAAATAATCTAGATTTTCATGTTACAGAGATTGATTATAAGATTTATGGACAGATAACAGATAGGAAACAAGATTTACAGGCTAAGACATACTCAGATATTTTAAAAGTTTTAATGTCAAAAAGAGATAATGGTCTTGTAACTTTTAATACTTGGGGTGTTGTTGACAGAGTCGGTCCCCATACGGACAAGTCAAGGTTTATATTTGATTTAGCTGGAAATCCTAAACCTGCTTATTTTGCATTAAAAAAAGTTCTTAATGATAATAATACTTCTGATCTTAATTTTACTGAATTATGATGAAATTATACATATATCTCTCTTTATTATTAACTCTGATTAGCTGTAATCAACAAACAAAAAAAGAGACTAAGAATGTTTTATTTATTGTTGTTGATGACTTAAAGCCCCTTCTAGGTAGTTATGGGTATAACGAAATTATCTCACCGAATATTGATAGATTAGCTAGAGAGGGAGTGCTCTTCTCAAAGGCTTATTCTCAGCAGGCAATTTGTACTGCATCGAGAATGAGTTTTATTACTGGGATGCGACCTGATTATACTAAGATCTGGGACTTATCAACTAAGCTAAGAGACACTAGGCCCAATATCGTAACTATTCCACAGTATTTTAAGGAAAATGGTTATGAAAGTGTAGGAATGGGAAAGGTGATGCACGGCGCAAAAAATAATGATCCCGAGTCATGGACTATGCCTTTTATTGCAAATGAAAATTTTGAGTATGCTGCAGGATACAAGATGCCAGCTAACCTATACCAGTCCCCAGAAATTCATAAGAAGTGGGACTCACTTCAGGCAGCACTAGATGCTGATCCAGATGCAGACAGGGGTTGGTTCGCAGTCAATAGTGTGATGAAATCTGCTGGTTTAAGGCCACTAACAGAAAGTTTAGATGTCCCAGATAACGCGTATGCTGACGGAGCATCATCTCTGAAAACAATCGAGTTATTGAAAGAGTTTGAAAGAGAAAATAAAAAATTTTTTTTAACAGTAGGTTTCCAGAAACCTCACTTGCCTTTTACACCTCCAAAAAAATATTGGGATCTCTACGAAAGAGATAATATAAAACTTTCCGAATTTCAGAAGAGATCAGATGGTTCACCAAGTGATGCTTACCATAGATCAGGGGAGTTAAGAAATTATCACGACACTGAGCCAAGTATGGATGAAAATGGAATAGTAAATGATGATAAACAGAGAGAAATTATTCATGGTTATATGGCTTCAGTATCATTTATAGACGCACAAGTTGGTATAATTCTTGACTACCTAAAAAGTTCTGGTATGGATGATAACACTGTGGTTGTATTTTTTGGTGATCACGGTTGGCACCTTGGCGATCATGGGTTGTGGAATAAGCATTCTAATTTTGAGGAAGCAACTAGAACGCCATTAATTTTTAGAAGCCCAGACATAACTGGTGGTTTTATTAACAAAAGTCCAGTTGAGTTATTAGATATTTTTCCTACAATATGTGAATTAGCTGGTATTGAAGTCCCAGAGTATTTGGATGGTGTCTCATTGCTTCCAATTTTGGAAAAGAAGGTTAGCATCCAGAAAGATTTTGCAATAAGTCAGTACCCAAGAAGGTGTAATGTCATGAGAAGTGTAATTGGTACTTACCCTGAGGACTGTACTCTTATGGGTTACGCTGTCAGAAACTCAAGGTACCGATACGTTGCCTGGGTTTCAGGTGATTATGAGGACAGATCTGATTTTAATAATAATGAGATTTTGATGGAAGAGCTTTACGACTATGATATAGATCCTCTTGAGACAAGAAGCTTTGCTTCAGATCCTAAATATCAAATGGTTAAAGATGAGATGATAGGAAACCTGAGAAGTGTGATATGGGAAAATTAACTCTTGTATTTCTTCTATTATTTCATTACACAAGTTTAAGTTCTCAAAGTATAGTATCTACCCACACCTATAAAAAAATTGATACGGTAGTTCTATATTTTAAAATTTTTAAACCTAAATCATTTGACCCAAAAAGAGAGTATAGTACTGTTGTCCTATTCCACGGGGGCGGGTTCAATTCTAGGTATTCTAATCAGTTTGAAAGACATTCTAAATATTTTAATAGTAGAAATTTTATTGCTATCACTCCTGTTTACAGAATAAAAAAAATGCATCAATCTACTCCTTTAGAATCATGTGATGATGCTAAAGATTTATTAGATTATATTTACTCTAATGCTGAAAGGTATAATATCAATAAGGATAGGATATTCGTTGGTGGAGGTTCTGCGGGTGGACTCTTAGCGCTTTCTACTACTTTCTGGAAAGTAAAGAATAATGTAGTTAAAGGTCTTATATTATATAACCCTATTGTTGATACTGGATTAAACTCAGCATTATCCAAAAGGAGAAAAGGAAAATATAATACAGACATATCTCCCATTCATCATATTAATAAAAACCATCCCCCTACAATAATATTTCACGGATCTTTAGATGAGATGGAACCAATTCAAAAAATCAGAAAGTATCAGGAAATGGTTCAAGAAATTGGCATCACCTGTGATGTTATAGAATATCCCGGACAAGGTCATTCTTTTTTTAATAGTCAAGAATTTTTTATCAAAACAAGTAAGGAAGTTGATAAATTTCTTTCCTCTTTAGGTTATATTGTTAATTAAATATTATAAAAATCAGATGTTTAGAAGCTTCATTAGAAACTTACTTTTGATATATTTTTTATTAATATCTTCTATTTCCTTTTCTCAAAAACCAAATATAATCTGGATAACTGTAGAAGATATAAGCCCAACGCTATCCATGTATGGTGACTCTACTGCTAAAACACCTAATTTAGATGAGCTCGCATCTGAAAGTTTAATTTTCACTGAGGCTTTCACCACTGTCGGGGTATGCAGTCCATCAAGATCATCTCTTATTACTGGTATGTACCCAGTGTCTATAGGTACTCATCAGATGAGAACAGGAAAAGATGTATTTGGTTGGGGATCTAGGGATTATGATGGAGTTTCAAATGCTATTGATGTAAATGGCGACTCTATCCCGCTACACTCTGTTGTTACTCCACCAGAGGTTAAATGCTTTACAGAATACTTGAGGGCTGAAGGTTATTATTGTACTAATAATTCTAAAACAGATTACCAATTTGCCGCACCAGTCACAGCATGGGATCAGAACAGTAACAATGCTCACTGGAAAAATAGGGAAAAAAATCAACCATTTTTTTCTGTATTTAATTTTGATGTTACTCATGAGTCAAAGATGTGGCTCCATAGAGATAAGCCTCTCACAGTTAAACAAGGTTTAGTTCCTCTGCCTCCTTATTTTCCAGATACAGAAACTGTCAGAAATGATGTAGCTAGGAATTACTCAAATATTGAGTTGTTAGATAAGATGGTTGGTAATTTAATTAAAGAATTGAAAGCTGACGGTCTATTTGATAAAACATATATATTTTTTTTTAGTGACCATGGAGGCCCTCTGCCAAGAGGAAAGAGGTCTCACTACGAGTCTGGATTAAAAGTACCGATGATGGTAAGAGATCCCTATGAAAAGAAAATTAGGTATGTTGATGATCAGATATCATTTGTTGACCTTGCACCAACAACACTCTCTTTAACTGGTCTTAATATTCCAGATCATTTTCAGGGAAGGGCATTTATGGGAGAGAAAAAAAGTGAAATTTTGAGAGATTACGTATTTGGTTCTGGAGATAGGTTCGATGAGACCTACGACAGGGTAAGGAGTGTGATTTCAAAGGAGTTTATTTATGTTAAAAATTACTATACAAATAGACCTGCATATAAGGATGTTCTATATAGAAAAAATATAGATATGACTAATGAGATGTTAATGTTATATAAAGAAGATAAACTTAATTCTGATCAAAAATATTGGTACAGAGAATCAAAGACTAGGGAGGAGTTTTATGTGAGATCAGAAGACCCTCATAGCCTTAAAAATCTAATTTCAGATGAGAGGTATGAAGATGAAATAAATAAGCATAGAATGGCGCTTAAAAATTGGCAAGATGAAATAAATGATATCGGTGCAAAATCTGAGAAAAAACATTTAGATAGTATGTGGCCCAGAGGAATACAACCAAAAAGTAGTAAGCCAGATGTAACAGTAAAAGATAAAACGGTAACTATAAAATCTAATACTCTGGGATCTTCAAATGCTTTTATAATTTCAGATAATGATTTTGAACCTAGTCTTGATGACGGGTGGAAATTATATCATGAACCTATAAAAGTTAATAAAGGTTATATTTATGTTATCTCTACTCGTTTAGGTTATGAAGATAGTGAAATAATTAAAATCAAATTATAGGACATGATCAGAGCTCTAATTTTATTTTTCCTGCTTTTTTCTTTTAATATAATTAATGCCCAGAAAAATATTCTTTTCATATCAGTTGATGACCTAAAGCCTATGTTTAATTCTTATGGTCATGGAGATATGATAACTCCAAATATTGACGCTCTAGCGGCAAAAGGAACTTCTTTTCTTAATGCCTCAACACAGCAAGCAATTTGTGCTCCTTCAAGAGCTAGTCTTCTGACCGGTCTTTACCCTGATAATACAAGGGTTTGGGACCTTGAAACACAGATAAGAGATGAGAATCCAAATGTTGTTACTTTACCTCAGCACTTTAAGGATAATGGCTACTATTCAGTTGGTCTAGGGAAGATATTTGATAACAGGTCAGTAGATAATAACTATGACGGAAAGTCTTGGTCTACGCAATTTCTTCAGGGTATGCCTAATCAGTATTATCATAGTAACGACGCAGGTAAGTCTGGTTATCAGGACCCTCTTGTTCATCAGGCTATAAATCAATATAATAGTTATATCTCATCTAACAACATAACTTCAACAAATGGTAAGCGGGAGGCTAGAAAACTTTTTCCTTTATCAAAACCATCAACGGAAGGTAATCAAGATTTGCCGGATGACGGATATGTAGACGGAGCAAGAACTAATTATGCTTTAATTAAAATGGAAGAAGCTGCTAGTTCAGGGAAACCATTTTTTCTTGCAGTGGGATATACTAAACCTCACCTCCCATTTGTTGCACCAAAAAAATATTGGGATATGTACGATAGAAGTAGTATTCCAATTCATCCTGAGCAGGCTAGAGATAGTAGCATTCCTTCTATTGCTTTCCATAATAATCATGAGCTAGTTAACAATTATTCAGACATTCCATTAAATGGTAATATTACAGTTGATAAACAGAAAGAGTTAATTCATGGGTATAAGGCATGTGTATCATATGTTGATGCTCAGGTAGGTATATTACTTTCGAAGCTAGATGAGCTAGGGTTATCTAGTAATACGATAGTTGTCTTGTGGGGAGATCACGGTTGGCATTTAGGAGATCATGGTTTATGGATTAAACACACGAACTTTGAACAAGCAGTTAGCTCTCCAATGATAATTTATTCACCTGATCATGGATTAGAAAATAATATGACAAATTCACCTGTTGAGCTTCTAGATATTTATCCGACCTTATGTGATCTGGCAGGTATTAGCATCCCCAATGAGACTGAGGGAAAGTCAGTAAAAGAGGTTATGAATGACCCAGATCACAAGGTAAGACATGCTGCTCTAGCTCAATATACACGTATGTCTAATGGTAAAAGAGTTATGGGCTATTCTCTTAGAGATGAAAGGTATAGGTACACAAAGTGGATTCAGATGGATTATAGAAACGGAGAAAGGTACGGCCCTACTATAGCTTGTGAGTTTTACGATTATGAAATTGATTCCTTTGAGAAGATAAACAGATGTTCAGATGACACTTACTCTGATATTATAGCTGGGTTTGAGTTAGAGTTTAAGAGAAGGAATATAGCTCAGAGTTCACCATCTAATTTTTTATCTGTTACAACTTGTGGTCAGTCATACACCGCGCCTGATAATAGTACCTACTCCGAGAGTGGTATATATACCGCAAAATTAGTGGCAGATAATGGTATGGATAGTGTGATAACAATAGAGTTAATATTAGATGGTCAACTTTCAGACAATGTCTATGTATCTAACGGACAGCTTGTAGCAGAACAACAAGAGTCTGATTACCAGTGGTACACTTGTTCAGATAATTTACCTATTGATGGTCAAAACTCAATATCTTTTCAACCAGAAGAATCGGGTGGTTACTATGTGATCATAAGTCATCCAGATTGTGGAGTGGTTCAATCTGAGTGTGTTTCTTTTAATCAAGTTCTATCTACTGAAAGAGAAAAGCTAAAGAATTACAACCTATTCCCAAATCCTGTAGGTGATATATTGAGCATAGATTTAAACAGATCATATGAAGATATATCCCTTAAATTAGTAGATATTTCTGGTAAGATATTCTTAAAGGGAAGCTATAAGAATAAATCAAAAATTAAATTGAACGTATCAAATTTAAAAGGTCAATTTATTTTTTTAATTAACCTTAATGGTGATGAACAGAAAAAGACAAATTTAATTATTCAGTAGCGTCGACAGATACCCTCCAGTTCTTAACAAGCTCGTGTAATTCGTTTTTTTTATCAGGCATTATCTCTGATAAATCTTTACTCTCACTCTGATCTTCATTTATGTTATATAGCTCAACTCTTCCCTCTCTGTAAAAGTCTAATAACTTATAATCCCCTAATCTAATTGTTGTATTTGCTAGATCACCAGTACTTTTAGGTCTTGGTCTTGGGGAGTGCCAGAAGATAGGCCTCTTACTATTATCTTGAAAATTACCCATTAGCGATTTTGTAAAACTTACGCCGTCTAGGTGTTTATCTTTCATCTGATTTTTTCCTATCAGCTCAAGTAATGTTGGGAAGTGATCTGTGCCTGTTACTACAGTATTTGACCAACCTTGTTGAATTACATTTTCCCAAACCACAAAAAGTGGAACTTTAATACCTCCTTCGTAATTATGTCCTTTGCCAGCCCTAAGAGGCAAATTAGAAGTGGCAAGAGGTCTGCCATTACCTCTGTTTGAAAGGCCTCCATGGTCAGAAGTAAATACTATAATTGTATTTTCATATAGATCATTTTCTTTTAAAAAATCTAGTACCCTCCCTAGGTTGTTATCTAAATTTTCAATCATTGCGGCGTAGATATGATTGTCTTGTCTCAACTTTGTTTCACCTGTGGTTGATTCAAATGAGAAAGGGTTTTCGAGCTTATTTCCACTATAAATTTTTTCAGCCTTTGATTTATATTTCTTTTCGAGATCTAACTTGCCCTCGAAAGGAGTATGCACCTCGTAGTGGGATAAGTATATAAAGAAAGGATTCTCATTTTTATTGTCTATGTAATCTCCCAGCCAATTCAATGTCAAGTCGGTGAGCTGATCAGTAATATGATAACCATCTTCAACTTCTGGTAGTTTAGTTATATCTGGAGCATTTTCATTACCCTTACCTCTCTTCTGAATATTGTAAGGATAAAAATATGATTTAGGAACTCCCGAGTCTCCTCCTCCATAATTTTTATGAAAACCTTGCTCTTCAGGTGATGACCCACTTTTCCCTCTTGAAAGGTGCCACTTCCCTGAAATAAGTGTTGAGTAACCGTTGTCACTTAATGCCTCAGCCATTGTATATTCTGAGTTACTAAGTTGTGATCCAGGACCAGGACTTTTAGTTCTTGCAGGATATTTACCTGTCATTATGCCGTAC
>CAJWTC010000023.1 GCA_913046795.1 uncultured Flammeovirgaceae bacterium
TATTCCCTAGTAGAATAGGGAGCCTAACTTCAGTGTGAATTGAACTAAATTATTGTGTCTAATTAAAGATATTGAGTAACCTCTTCCTATAAAGTTTCTTAACAGATTTAAACTTTAGTTTTTTATCACAGAGATTATAAATTTCTACTAATGTTTTTTTATCATATTTATTTGGATTGGTTATAAATTATAAAACTTGTAAACTTATATAGAACATTGGATTATTCATTTCGTTAAATTTGATGAATAAACTTAGAAGTATGATAAATTTAAAAGACAAACCTTTGTGTCAGTGCGGTAATACAAGTAACCCTAGTGGTTACTGTGATGGCTCACACAATAAGAATTAAAACAAAACCCATCATCATGATGGGTTTTTTTATTTATAGTTATTCTCGATTAATTTCTTTAAGTTTTTAAGAGATTTAATGTAGTTTTTTAAACTCATTACTCTTAGCCCTATATGGTAGTTTCTGTCATTCAGTAAATTTCTAAGTTTAAGGTCTTGCATTTCATTGAAAACGAACTCTCTTGAAACCATTTCTTTTGATTTATTTCTTTTCTCCTCTGCCCATGATCTGATTTTATCTGAATTCTCTTTTAGTAGAGTTAGATTAACTATTACCCTTTCTTTTCGAGTTGTATATACTGCTTCAATTTCCCTACTAACTTCATAATCATCAATAAGTACAAGATTTCCGGAGTTAACTAGACTTTTAAAGTAGATATCTTCAGGTACAAACGTATTCCACCATGTTATCATCCACTGGTAAATATTATCGTAGTTCTCCTTTTTATTCCAATAGATAAGGTTTCCATTTATGTCATAACTGTGTCCAAATGGATAACTGTTGTGGAGTTTAATTAATTTATCTTTTTTTAAGTTATTTTTCATGCTGCTGGTAATATTCCTATTAATTGTCTGCATATTTTCCAGTTGAAACAAGTGATTTTCACAGTATTTGATATTATTTTCAATTTCTTTAACTAATGTTAAAACCGATTTTTTTGTGTCTTCTATTTCCTGGTTTTCTCTAGTGCATCTATCTACACTAAATGAAAGGAGAATTCCAATAAAAATTGCAATTGTCTCAAAAAAGTATTTACCTAATTTTTTCATTCTCTAGTAATAATAAATTTTTGATAATATTTAATGTTATAAAATAAAGTATTTGTCAATTTTAAATTAATATATTATCCATTTTAGTACCTCGTATATCCCCCGATACTTGATCGGAAGTCTATCTCGAGGCCGTGATCTTTTATATAAGCTTGAAGCTCATCAGAAACATTTCCTAAATAAATTATTCCTTCAAATGTGTATATGTTAGAAAAATTTCCAAACTCCTCTTGAAGATCACCTCCTTCTGATAAAATTCTGCTGAGATGATTTTTAAAGGCGTGCTCATCTTTATACCTTTCGTAAAGTGTTACCTTTTTCTCATCCTCAGAGATCAAAAATCTCCAAGAGATAGTATTTTTCTCTGTCTCAGATATAAGTTTGGCGTAACTATCACTCCATTCCCTCGTGTCAATTGTCCTATCATCGTTCACAGATAGTTCGCAAATAATTATCACTTCTTTGTTTTGCTTATCGTTTATAGTTTTCATAATTGAAAAATTTATTTAAAGTTATCTTAATCCGTTTATGTCATATCTTGATAGAAAATTCCATATCTCAGAATTTGAGTCTATGTCACCGTTTTCATACCCCTTACTTGAGGATGGGTTTAGGTTAGGGTAGGAGTGACCACCTCCCATTACCTTGAAATGGACCACAGAAATTCCATTATCTCCGTTTAGCCACGAGTGTAATTCAACTGTTGAACCGTCCTGTGTATTGGTATTTTCAATATATGTTATAACTGGATCAGGATCCGTATTATTATATTCTGTCCAGTACCTGTTTGAAAGGTTTTGGTCTAAGTAGTAACCTGCAATCCCGTCATAAAAATCTTCTGTTCCATGGATATTTATTAGAGGTGTAGGGTGAGACGGATCACAATAATTATACGTATCAATAAACATGTGACCTGCAACTGAACCAATACCAGCAATCTTATTACTTAATAGACAAGCAATTTCATAGGCAAGGTACCCTCCATTGGAAAAACCTGTAACGTAAACTCTTTCAAGGTCTACTGAGTAGATAGAAGAAACCTCATCAATGATGTGAGATACAAAGCCCACGTCATCAACTGAGGTTGATTTAGAATTTTCACCACCTAGGTGCCATGTGGGATTGCCTGAGCTGTCAGTTGTTGCCTGCGGATAGATAATAATAAAGTTTGCTGTGTCTGCTATTGGTCTCATATTTCCAATAGAATTTAAGTAGCCTATAGCAGTGGAAGCACCGCCGTGAAGATTAAAGACTATCGGAATTGGCTCAGTATCAGAATATGAGGCAGGAACGTATATATGATAAGACCTACTGAGGTTATCGAAGGTTGTAGATATGTTATTAAGTCCAATAAACTCACTGCTATTCTCACTTTCAGTATCGTCTATTCTAGCCTCCTCATTATCGCATGAGGTTGAAAGAATAAGTGCAAGAGATATGTTTATATATCTAAAATATATTTTAAAGTTTACCATAAATTTTTCCATGTAAACATTTTTTTAAAATTTCGTATTATAAATAAAAAACAAAACATATGAAAAATCTACTTATTATATTCTTTTTGCTAATAAACTTTGAATTATTTTCTCAAGATTATGGTATTGACCTTGAGAGGAGCAAGATCAAATGGACAGGAAAGGAGATCACAACCAGCTCACACTACGGAACTTTAAAATTTGTTGATGGAGAGATAAATATTCAGCAAGAGACTGTCACTGGAAAAGTTATTGTTGATATGTTGTCGCTGTCAGTAGATGACCTTACTGGTGGTTCTAAAGCAAGACTTGAGGGTCATCTCAGGTCAGATGACTTTTTCTCAGTTAGTAACCATAAGTCTTCAACGATTGAGGTAAAATCGTCTAAAAAAAATGGTGATGATTTTGATGTCGATGGGGTTCTTACGATTAAAGGAATTTCCCACCCAATAAATTTCATTCTTAGTGTAGATGATAAGGTTGCTACTTCAAAACTAACGTTTGATAGATCAAAGTATGACGTAAGGTTTAGGTCTGGTACATTTTTTGAAAATCTTGGAGACAAACTCATACTTGACGACATAGAACTTGAGGTAGAGCTTTATCTCAATTAGATATATCACAAATTTATTCTGGATTTTTATCCGATAGATATATTGCTTTCTGTGAGTTTACTTTTTTAAAGAACCTATGGTCAGATCTATTTTTTATCCTAATTTTTAAAAAATAATTATCAGCATTGATTGTGTAGTCATCATCACCAACTTTAAATATAATAAGCTTATAGTAAGGTATAACTAGTCCGTAGGTTTCTAGATTAGACTTTAAGTATATAATTATACCTTTAGGTCTTAATTCGATATTACATATGCTTAGTTCGTAATCATTCCTTAATATATCATATATCTCATTATCACATTTTTTTATATATAATTTCTGAGATCCTGTACCTTTAATTTTTAATTTCTCAATTAAGGAGAACTCTTTTCCCACCAATGAATTTATTTGTTTTTCAATTTTTGGATCTTTGTAAGAAAGGTTTTTTAACATTGTAATTATATGAAACGCGTTTTTTCAGATAATGATTTAAAAAATTTACTAGAAGAAAAGTTTCTTCAATATAATAAACCTGATTTCATAGATTCTGATCCCATCCAAATACCACATAGATTCACTAAAAAAGAAGATATTGAAATATCAGCATTCTTAACATCAATTATCTCATGGGGAAATAGGAAAATGATAATTAATAATGCTGATAAAATGATGAAAATTATGGGTAACTCTCCATATGATTTTATAATAAATTCTACAGAAAAGAATATAAATTCAATTTCATTTGTTCATAGGACTTTTAATAGTGAAGATTTCAAGTTTTTTATTTTATCATTAAAAAATTTATATATTAATCATGGAGGTCTAGAGGAATCTTTTCCAGTAAATAAAGGTGATAGATGGATATTTGAATCAATTATAAAATTTAAAAATTTATTTTTCTCTATCGATCATTTGAAAAGAACAAAAAAGCATATCTCTGACCCTTCTAAAAGATCAGCTTGTAAAAGAATAAATATGTTTTTGAGATGGATGGTAAGAAAGGATTTAAATGGAATAGATTTTGGTATATGGAATAGTATTTCACCTTCAGTTTTATCTTGTCCCTTAGACACTCATACTTTGTCCGTTGCCAATAAATTAAAATTAATAAATAGAAAACAAAATGATATAAAGACATTAAAACAACTTGATAATAAGTTAAGGTCTTTTGATTCAAATGATCCAGTGAAGTATGATTTTGCATTGTTTGGTTTAGGTGTAAACAAGTAAATTAACCTCCTCCATCTCCACCACCTCCTCCATCTCCACCACCACCTGCATCTCCTGCATACGCACCATACATAAAAGCTTCACCTCCAGTCCCAGAGGAAGTATATTTATTTACTGAAATATTATACTTATCATTCATAGAGACGATATTTTTAATATTTATATTTCTGAAAACATAGTCTGTTAATTTCTTTGATATCAAATCAACTTTCATAGCATTTTTCTTGCTGAATACTATTACATTGCCATTATATACAACAAGTTGAGGGTAAACACTTGTATACCATTTCTTATAGGTAAATTTTTCTTTAAAAACTTCATTTCCTGTCTCGATTTCAATTGCTATAATTTCAAATGAACTATTAACAAAAAAAATTTTATTATCAATTGCTATGCAATTAGATGATACATTTAACTTCTTTTCTTTCCAGTAAAAACTACCATCTTCAAGGTTAATTAATGAAGTAAAAATAGTTCCTGTCCAGTCGTAAGTATATAGAAAGATATATTTATCTAGTCTATAAGTTCCTGATATGTTTTTTGATTCATCAATCTCCCATTTTATGCCACTTGTTTTTGAGTCAATCAGAGATAATTTATTTTTTTCGACTAAAATGATATTATTCATGCTAATCTATTTTATTTAATATTTCCCATCTTGCTAATTTGATAGGTATGTTTCCAGCATCATTAAATTTTTTAAAAAAATCCTTCAGTGTAAATTTTTTATTTTCTTTTTCTAATTTTTCTGCGTAGTCAGTTACAATTTTTTCTAAAAAGTATTTACCAGTAATATAAGAGGTTCCGTACCCAGGTTGCCTTAGGTATAGATGCTGTTCAAACTTAAGTAGGTGAGGCTCTCTATTCATCCATTTTCTTGGGGTCCATTTTACATGAACTCCTCCAGCATCTTCCATGCTCATTTCATTTGCGTGTGCATATAACGAACCTAAACCTCTTGCTGCCCTTTGAGCTATCATTATCCATACTATCTCTCGCGACCTAGGACTATCATTATATAAACCTGCGTGCATAAACATTTCTTCTACACCTGTGGCATAACCCTCATTTTTGGTATCAAATATATTATATAGTAATGCCCCCTCTCTTATTGGGCTAGGATGTGGATTATCTCTCATTTCTGCAAGATCAAACCAATGAACAAAATGTGAGTATAAGGGTAGTGGGTCAATATGTAATCCTATATTAAAGAAGTTTCTGTCTTCACTTGGAACAAATTTTCCCATATGCTCCCTTAGAGCTGGCTCCATATTTTCCTTGAAAGGCATTATATCTTTCTCTTTTATAAACTTTATGAATCTGTTAACACCATTTTCTGTAAGAATTTCAAATTCCTCTTCTGTATTAGCTGCCATTAGCTCTGGTAGCTCTCTGTTATTATGTTCTTCTAACATTAGTGAGGACCAAGACCTATCAAGTTCTCTCTGTAGAAGGCGTACCTCATCTTCCCAAGTCATTGGAAGAAGATGGACATTTTGTTGGTACCATGTATAATTCTCTTTTCCTATACCTGATGGACCTGTCTTATTATCAGATTCGATTTCTAGCCATTCAATAAATTTATTAGTTGATTCTACTGCATTTTGTATGGTGTTATTAATCTCATCTTTATCATAACCTAATTTATTCTTAATGATTAGTAAGTTATCTTTCTGTTGTCTGAAATTTTCGATACCAGCAATCCACAACTCTCTAGCATTACCTGTTAAGTTTTTTTTTGCTTTTTCTAAGAATATAGGTATGAGATTAAGTTCACTTTTAAGCTTTTCTTTATCATTTACAGATAGTGGAAGATCGTACATCCAAAACTCAAGTACTCCATGATTTGTTGGACCTTCATGTCCTGGCACATCACTCTGATACATCCATACTGACTGATAAAATGCTGGATCTCTTACCCAAGGCTTTAAAACTCTATCATTAAAATCATAACCGTTCATCTCCGCAAGAACTATATGCCAATCAATTTGATTCGAAACACTCCAGCTGCTTATATCAAAATTTTCAAGCCTATCTCTAAGAATTTTATACGCTGGCTTCCTTTTTGCAAATGATTGAGGAGAATAATCATGTACTCCGTCTATTAATTCTGGTTCTTCAAATGACCTCCATTCTTTAAAAAGAGCAATTAAGTCATCATAGTTACTGTTCTTTTGAGTGTAATTATTAGTACAAGATGATAATAATATAATAATTAAGAATTTTTTCATTCTGTTTTGGGTTAATATACAATTAATAGTTACTATACATAAATGGTATGTATTTGAATAAATACTTTATTTAGATGCCATATTTTTTGCCTCTCTTTCCTCATCAAAAAATTTGGGATTAAAATATTGCATTTCTCTAATTATCTTATCCCCATCCCATTTATATGCTATATAAAACGGGAATGAAATTTCTTTTCCACTATACTTACCCTTAGCAGTGAAATCATTCCATATTTCAGTCCATATATCTCCAGTTGAATAGTGAGTAGTTTCTACTGCTGATCCAGAACCATCAGTTGAGTTATTATTTTCATTTACTTGTACGTCCTCAAACATGTCAAATATTTCTTCGACTCCAGTTATGAATTCATCTTTATTAAACTCCTCTCCATTTGAGTTTACTAAGACCATATCTTTTGAGAATAAATCTTTTAAAAATGCTATATCTTCTGTTTCAACGGCTTTAAAAAGATCTTCAATTAATTCAGTTTTTTTGTCATCAAGATGAACAACACCAAACTCTTTCTTATCATTGCATGACACAAGAGTTAATGTGCAGATTAATGTTATGATAAAGTTTTTCATAAATTTTTTATATTTAATTAACAATGAATAAATATATATTCTTTTTTTCTTATATAATACTTATTACATCCTGTAAAACAAATTCTAGTTATGTTGATGATATGGATGGTATGATTCTGATAAATGGTGGATCATTTAATATGGGTAGTGATGATAATGAATCAAACCAAGACGAGAAACCTATTCACACTGTAGAGGTAAGCTCATTTTGGATGGATGAGACAGAGGTGACAAATGCACAGTTTAATGAATTCGTTGAAGCCACAGGTTATATTACTACAGCAGAAAAGAGTCCAGACTGGGAAGAACTTAAAAAAGATCTTCCACCTAACACTCCAAGACCAGATGAAAGTGTTTTTGTTCCTGCTTCTTTGGTATTTAAGAAAGCAAATATTAATAATCTATCGAACCATGCTCAGTGGTGGGAGTGGAAACCTGGTGCAAATTGGAGAAACCCAGGTGGACCTGATACTAATATTGAAGGCAAAGAAAATCATCCTGTTGTACAAGTAAGTTGGTTTGATGCAATGGCATATGCCAAGTGGAAGGGTAGGAGACTTCCAACGGAAGCGGAATGGGAATATGCATCAAGAGGAGGGTTAAATGGAATGAAGTTCAGTTGGGGTGATGATATTGAATTGAGTGAGTACGCTAATACCTGGGAAGGTGAATTTCCAAAAAATAATTATAAAATTGATGGATATGAGTCAACTTCTCCAGTTAAAAGTTTTCCTCCTAATCCATTTGGTCTCCATGATATGGCTGGAAATGTTTGGGAGTGGTGCAGTGACTTATACAATTACAGGTATTATGAGACAGTTGTAAATATTATATCTAAAGACCCAAAGGGACCTTCAAAGAGTTTTGACCCTGCTGAACCATATTCTATTAAAAGAGTGGTAAGGGGAGGTAGTTATCTATGTAATAGATCTTATTGTACTGGATATAGAAACTCTATGAGAATGAAAAGTACTCCAGATACTGGTGCTATGCATACTGGTTTTAGGACTGTAAAAGATATAACAATTTGAAGATGACTAAAAATTTTATATTCATCTTCATTTTTTTTTATTTCAATATATTTTCTCAAAGCAGAAAAGATATTTTAGATGATTTTATTTTATCTGGAAAGGAACTCTGGAATATTCCTGGTCTATCTGTAGTTGTAGTTACTGGAGACTCAACTGTTTATAAGAAGTCATTTGGAAAGAAAAATTATTTTGGTGAAGAGGCTGTAGATACAAAAACAATCTTCTCAATGGCATCTACAACCAAAGCTCTAATATCAATGTGTTTAGGAATTTTGGTTGATAGGGACTCTATTTCTTGGGAAGATAAGGTTGTAGATATCCTTCCATCTTTCAAGCTTTCAGACCCCTACATAACAAAAGATGCCAGAGTTAAAGATCTTTTAACTCATAATTTAGGTATAGGTAATGAAGACAGGCTCTGGACAACTGATAGTACATCAGTTGAGGAAATGCTTTTTAAATTTTCAAAATCTCCTAAAAAGTATCCGTTGAGGGGGGGGTATACATATCAAAATATTATGTATGTCATAGCAGGACAGGTTATTAGTAAAGTTAGTGGTTTAACCTGGCAGAGTTTTATGAAGAATAATATTTTAGATAAAGCTGGACTTTCATGTACTTTAACTTGGTCTAAAGATATTTTTGAGTATAATAATTATACTTTCCCTCACCAAATTGATTATGAAGAAGGTATCGTAAATGTTCCTTTCACTATTTCTGATCAAATTGGTGCAGCCGGGATGATGTGGTCATGTGCTGATGACATGGAAAAATATTTAAAATTTTTATTGAACGAAACTCAATTATTAGATGAAAGGGTTTTAAAGAAGAAAACATTTAATTATTTATTTAAACCACACATTATAGTTGGAGATTCCTTTTATCCAACTGCAAAACTTACAAATCCAAATTGGAAGACTTACGGTTTAGGTTGGTATCAGCACGATTACAGAGGTGAAAAAATAGATTTCCACACAGGAAGTTTACAGGGACTAGTTGCAATAATAGGTTTAATTAGAGATAAAAAGATTGGAGTACATGTTTTTGCTAACTTAGACCACGCTGAGCTTAGGCACGCTATCATGTACAAGGTCATGGATTTATTTGTATTCGATGATGATTCAAGGGACTGGAATAAAGAAATTTTTGATTTATATGATGAGATGGATAAGAAATATAAAAAGTCTTATTTTGATAAATTCAATGAAAGAGATGAAAACTCCAAAATGTCACTTCACTTAATAGATTATGCAGGTACATATGAAAGTGATATGTACGGGAAAATAGTTGTCTCCGTCAAGGATAAAAAAATGAATCTTGACGTGAATAATGGTATTAAGATTTTTGAATTGGAATGGTGGGAAAATGATGTGTTTATAACCGATAAAGATGAGAAGTGGAGAGAGAAATTATTTGTATTATTTAATATAAGAGATAATTCAGTCAGAGATTTAACTATATACAATGCTAAGTTTAAAAAGGTTAACTAAAATATTTTTTTTCTTATTTCTTGTGTCATGCAAAGAGAATGAACAAAACAAAAAAAATTTCATAATAATACTTGCTGATGACTTAGGGTATTCAGATTTAAGTTCTTTTGGTAGTGAGATTAACACACCTAATATAGATCTGCTAGCAGAAGAGGGTATTATTATGACTAATTTTCATACATCTCCCTCTTGTGCTCCCTCAAGAGCTATGCTGCTTTCAGGAAATGATAACCATATTGCAGGTATTGGGATTCAAGCTTATAATTCTGAAAATTTTGGGTATGAGGGTATGCTTTCGGAAAGAGTTAAAATTATTCCTGAAATTTTAGATAAAAATGGATATAACTCATTTATCTCAGGTAAATGGCATATTGGTGGTGATCCAATAGATAGAGGGTTTGATAATTCTTTTTCATTGCTTCCTGGAGCATTTACTCATTATGATAATAATAAACCAATTAGTGCTTACCCAGACTCATCATTTTCTAATAATGGCAAGAGGGTATTGTGGCCTAAGGGAAAGTTTTCATCTGATTTTTATACTGATAGAATGATTGATTTTATTAAATCAAAATCAAAGGAACCATTTTTTGGATATTTATCTTACACAGCACCTCACTGGCCTCTACAAGTTGATGATCACTTTTCTGATAAGTACAAAGGGTATTACGATAGGGGGTACTATGAAATATTAGAAAAAAGGTTATCAAATAACATTGAATCTGGAATTTTTACTAGAAAAAATCAATACCCAGACTTTACTTATATGATCTCTGAATGGGATAAATTAGATATAAATGATAAGAAGATTGAATCAAGAAAAATGGAAGTCTATGCTGGTATGATTGAGAATTTGGATTATAATGTTGGTAGGCTAATTAAATACTTAAAATCTGAGAATTTGTATGACAATACAATTATTTTTTTCATGTCAGATAATGGTGCAGCTGCAGAAGATTTCTATTATAATAATACATATGGTGGATATATTAGGGAAAAGTTTTCTTATGAATTAAATGAAATTGGCTCTCCAAATTCTTTTGCCTCTCTAGGCAAGAATTGGGCAAAAACAATAACTTATCCTTTTAGACTTTATAAAGGTTTTACTACCTCGGGAGGGTTAAGATCCCCTCTTATTATAAAAGGGTTAGAAAATGATATTAAAATTTCTGATGAGTTTATGACAATATTAGATATAGCTCCAACAATATACGAGATGTCTAGCTCTAAATATGTAAAAATCAGAGATTATGATTTGAGAGGATCATCAATCATACCTTTTATTAATGGATTTTCTGATAAAATTCATTCTGATAACTATATTTTTTCATTCGAACACAGTGGAAATTCTATACTCAGGAAAGGTGAGTGGAAGATGATAAATAAAATAAACCCTTTTGATAAAAAGAATTTAGAACTCTTTCATGTTGAAGATTTTATGGAAGAAAAAAATTTAAGAGATAATAATATTAAGGTTTTTGATTCGCTATATAATGATTGGGAAAAATATGTAAAAACGAATAAAATTATTTTACCTACTCCTTATGTAGATGATTTAAACTAAACCTAATCAAAATTGATGTCAATTTTATTCTTTTCAAAAAAGGTAGTTAGTTCCCCTTTAACTTCATCAACATCTTCAACTAAGCTTAATAAATGAATATCTTCCTTTGATATTAACTTTCCATCTAATAAAGTATTTTTAATCCAATCGTACAGAGGTTTATAATGTTTTTTTCCTACTAATATTATTGGAAAAAGTTTAGATTTTTTAGTTTGAATTAAAGTTAAAGCATTGAACAACTCATCTAATGTTCCATATCCTCCAGGCATAACAATAAAACCTTGAGAATATTTCTGAAACATAAGTTTTCTTATAAAGAAATAATCAAATTTTAAGAGATAATCTTCATCTACATACTTATTTGTATATTGTTCAAATGGTAAATTAATTCTTAAACCGACAGACTTTCCATTATTCTCTTTTGCACCCTTATTTGCTGCCTCCATAATTCCAGGACCGGCACCAGATATTACTCCAAAACCCATATCAGCTATCATTTTTGCTATCTTAACAGTTTTTTTATAATAAATATCTTGGGGACTAGTTCTTGCTGATCCAAATATAGATATTGAGGGACCCACTTCTAATAATTTCTCAAAACCATTAACTGTCTCTGCATTATATTTTAATAGTCTCCAGCTATCCTGAGTTACCGCATTATTCCAGTTTTTCATCTATTTATGTTATATTAGACAATATTTTTATTATGAAATCGTAATTAATATAGTAATAAAAAAAAACATAATATTTATGAAAATTCAAAACATTTTTATTTCCTTCCTTATAACTCTTATAACTTTTTCTTGTGAACAACTAGGAGACTCTTTAAGGTTACCTGGTGAAGATCCTCGTGATATAATCTATTATGAGTTAAATAACGACTATTTAGCCCCTGAGTCAAAGGAGTATATTGAATCAAACTTTCCTTCAGAAAATGTCAACTCTTCATTTATATTGATTGGAAAAAACACCTATGGATTTGAGGCTGACTTAACAAACGATAAAAGTTTATCATTTGATGAGGATGGTGTATTTAAATACGATAGAGAACACCCATTTATTAAAGATAAATATATAAAGGGTAAATATGGCAGGGGCAAAGGTGAAGATAAAGATGAGGGTGAGAGCAGAGATAAGGGTGAAGGAAAAGATAAGGATGAGGATATAGATAGAGGTGAGGGCAAAGAGGTAGACAGGTGTTTTGAGTACCTGATGCCTTACACGATGATCATGCCAGATAGCAGTACTATTACAATAACAGCGGAGGGAGACAGAGATCTAATAAAAAGATGGTACGATGATAATCCTAAAGCTGAAAAAAGACCTAAAGTACAATTTCCTGTAGATATTAATTTCTTCGGTGCTGAAGAAGAAAAAATTATTACACTCACATCACCTGTGGATTTAAAAGAGGTCATGGAGCTATGTTTAGAAGGGGAAGGAAAAAGAGATATAAAGGATAAGGGGAGAGGTAAGAAAGACTGGTGCAAGAAATTAGATATATCAGAGATTGATGATTGCATTAAAGACTATATTAATGAAAATTATCCTGATGATAAGATAATTCATTCCAGAACTATTTTAACTAAAGATGATATTACCATTCATATTGTCAAGTTACATGATAATGGAGTCTTAAAGTTTGGTGAAGATTGTGAATTTATTGATTGATTCTTCAATATCATGGTCATGTAAAACAACATGGAAAAAAGCATCAGTAAACACACTTTGGTGTCTTATTGGATGTTCTATTGGTGACTTTGGAACTATATTATTTTTTCAGTATTCTTCATACTCACTGTCTACAGAATATATTATGCTGTTAGCAATTATTAATGGTATACTAACATCAATTGGATTGGAGACATTTATACTAAGTTTTACTCAGCCTATAGTGGTTGCTTTTAAAACCGCAGTTGGTATGTCTCTAATTAGTATGATATCTATGGAGTTAGCAATGAATTTAGTGGATTATATTATTACAGGGGGAGCTATGATTAATATATATGTTATTTTACCCATGCTTTTTGCTGGTTTTATAACTCCTCTGCCATATAATTATTATAGATTAAAGAAATTTAATAAATCCTGCCATTAAATTTTGATCATCTCAACAGCAAACCCTCCGCCAGGCGCTAGATGTATTGATAAAGAACTATTTGAATCAATTTTAATTACTTTCTCTTCAATCTCATACTCCATGGGATTAGATTCCCAATGAGTTGATTTTGTATCCTTAAATATTCTGAAATTATATTTTTGATTTTTTTCTAGAAAAGTTAAATCAATAGTAAAATTTCTTTCTCTTTCATCTGATATCCCTCCCATATACCAGTTATCAGAGTACTTATCTTTTCTTGCAATTGTTATAAACTCAGAAATTTTAGAATTAATAATTTTTCTCTCACTCCACTCAACAGGGACATCTTTAATAAATTCAAAGGCCTCAGGATGCTTTTCATAATGTTTTGGAAGGTCAGCTGCCATTTGCATAGGTGAGTAGTAGACAACATAAAGAGCTAACTCCTTAGTAATGGTAGAAGGAACAACTGCATTCTTATCAATCTTATCAGATCCTGGAGAGTCAAATCTAAAATTTTTTAACTGAAATATACCTGGAGTATAGTCCATTGGTCCACTAAGTAGTCTTGTGAAGGGTAGATCCGTAGCATGATTGATTCCATTTGAAGAAAAACCATTAAACTCTTGTCCTTTTGCTCCTTCTCTTGATATGAAGTTTGGATATTTTCTCCTTAACCCAGTATCTTTAATTGGCTCATGAGTTATAATATTTAATTTATACTTTGCAGCCATTTCTATAACTTTCTGGAAATGCTTAACCATAAACTGTCCATGATGCCACTCTTCGGATATTATACCATTATCATTTAATACTCTTATATTTTTACTAACATCATTTACATAACCTGTCTTTATATTTTTAACTCCTAATCTATTATACATTTTAAATGCATCTTCCATCTGAAGTTCATAATTTTGTATTTGACCTCCTGTCTCATGGTGTCCAACAAGATTAACTCCTTTCGAGTTTCCGTATTCAGATAAATATTCTATATCAAAATCATCTACCGATTCTGTAAAACTAAAAGGATTTCCATCACCTGAACAACACCACTCAGGGTGCCAACCCTTATTCCATCCCTCTACAAGAAGTCCATTAAAATTATGTTTAGAAGCAAAATCTAAATAATATTTTACTTTTTTATTATTTGCCCCATGATTTTCCGATTGCCACCAAGTTGACTCGTTAGTTCCAATCATTTCCCACCATACACCCATATACTTTCCAGGCTTAACCCATGAATAATCTTGATCTATATCTGGGTCTTCGTTGAGATTTAGAATTATATCAGAATCAATAAGATCAGATGAGTTATCTGCTATTTGTATGAACCTCCAAGGAGAATTTATTTTTTTATCCAATTTTACTTTTGTTCCATCACTCCAAGGATAAAGTTCAACTTCTAGTATTCCTTCACCCTTAGGAGCTAAAGTCATACTAGAGTAATCAATAAGATTTGCCTCGTGAATACTAATTAATAAACCATTTTCCTTCTTAACAGTTAAAGGTGTGTGAGCAGCATCAATACCTAGTGAGTCGTATGAGATATTTTCAACATTTTCAGAAAAATATTTTTTTGAAATTTCATTAACAGATGAATTTGCGTAAAGAAATTCATATCTCCTGTATGAGAAGGCAGGTATCCACCATGCTGAATCTTTTGAGGAAAGATTAAACTGAGAATACTCGTTATCAATATCATAATTTTTGATACTATTTTGATTTGGAATAGTGTATTTAAATGCTATTCCATCATCATAAACTCTAAAAATTATATCATATTTGGTACTTTCTTTAACTAAACTAATTGATAGTTTAGTATAGTTATCATTTACTTCATTTTTCTCTCCAATAATAGGAAACCACTTATTACTAATTTTTTTTTTTGATGTTTTATAAACTTTTAAACCTTCTCCAAGGTCTTTTCCATCCCCTAGTACCATTCCTAATCTAGACCAATTTGTAACTGATCTATTTAACTTATCTACTTTATAAAATGCTCTACCGTCTTCAACTTTAAAAGTTAATTTAACTTTTTCATCTGGTGATTTTATAAGATATTTATTGCTATCTGAGCAGGATAGGAAAGAAAATATCAGGAAAGTAAAGAAAATTTTTATTAAGTTCATAGCTAGTTTTTAATGCTAACATAATTTAATTTATTTTATAATGTAATTTATGAGATTCATATTAATTATTCTTTGTATATCAATTTCAAATAAAGTATTTACTCAAAATATTTTAGAACTTGGAAGGGCTAACAGCTTTAAAACCATGTCTTTTTATGAGGGTGAAAGCTTAAGATTTAAAAAGTCAAATGAGGATTATTTTATAACTGCTCGAATATCAGGGATAACTGATGATAAAATAAAATTTAATAATATTGAGATTCCAGTAAGTGATATAGATGTAATTGATGTTAGAGAAAAATCGTCTAATTTCATGAGAAGATTTGGAACTTACTTCTCTGGTGCATCAGCGGGATATTTTCTTATTGATTTTATTAACCTTTCAGTTGTTCAGAAGGCTTCAGCAGCTGATGTGTATGATGATAAAATATTAATAGGCTGTTCTGTAGGTATTGGTTTAGGTTTTGGTTTAAGACAGATTAAAAGAAAATATTTTAAGAGAAAAAAATTAAATAGAATATGGATTCAAGAACCCTTATAGTTATTATATTTTTTATATTTTTCTCTTGTGATGACTTATCGTGCAGATTTAATAAAGCTCCAGACCCTCCTTATCCAAATCCAGATAATATTGAAAATTTTAAAAATAATATTACAAATCAAGTTACTTATATTTATGAATGTCTATATAGTGACATTTATAATAAACAATTTGTGGCTTTTACGTATACAGTACAGAGAGACATATCGAAACCAGGTCAAAGTAATATTAATTGTTGGAGAGAGTCTGTATATGTTACACTAGGTAATTGCTAATGAAAGAAAATATTTATTCACTATTTATTATAATCATTTCTTTATTTCTTACATATCTTATATCATCTGATTCAATTTTTTTCTTTGATTACAAATCGGTATATGTATTATGGTTATTAATATTTATTATACATATTCTAGTTTTTATACCATCATATATTTATCAGACTGAACATTATTTTGATCTGACTGGTGGAATTACTTTTATATCCTCCGTTCTCTTCCTTCTTCTAAGTAGGTATTTTTATTTCAATTCTATTGATAATGTTTCTCTTATTGTCTCTCTTTTAGTATCAATATGGACGATAAGACTTAGTTCCTTTCTTTTTTTAAGAGTTAAAAAAGTTGGTAAAGACGTAAGGTTTACTGAGATTAAAAAAGATTTTAAGAGATTTCTTTTTGCCTTCTTACTTTCTGGCTTTTGGGTATTTATGTGCTTATTACCTACTATTGTTATAATGACAAGTTCAGTTTTAATAGAGTTTAATATTTTAATAATACTTGGAATTATAGTTTGGATAATAGGTTTTGTATTTGAGATTGTTGCTGATATGCAAAAAACAGAGTTTAATAAAAAGAATAAAGGAAAATTTATCTCATCAGGTTTATGGTCTCTCTCAAGACACCCAAATTATTTTGGTGAGTTTACCCTTTGGACAGGTTTAGCCATAATATCAATTTCTTTCTTGAATGGAGTTATGTATGTAGTTCTTATATCGCCAATTTTTATTTATTTATTACTAACTAAAGTTAGTGGTGTCAATTTGCTTGAAGATATTGGAGAAGATAGGTGGGGTAGCGAAAAAGAATACCAAGATTATAAAAAAAATACACCTGTCTTTTTTCCTAAATTATTTTAATTTTTTGTTTTTATAAGAATTACTCCATCTCTCCCGTCTGCGCCGTAAAGACTAAGTTGAGATGCACTTTTTAATAATCTAATTGAGTCAATGTTTTCAGGTTGAACGACTTGGTATGCAGATGAGTAATTACCTACTCTTGCGCCATTTAAATAAAAAACAACCTCTTTATATAGCTTTATACTTGTCTGTCCTCTTAGGTATACCTGAGCATCTCTTTCACTTACTCCACCTATTCTTAATCCAGGGATAGATCTAAGCCTATCAAGCAGACCTAAAGTTGTTGTATTTTCGTTAGAAGAATAGTTAAGAGGTTTACTTACCTCACATGAAAGGTTAATTATTATTATTAAATAGAATATTTTTTTCATAATTACATTGTTTTAATTTCTATGACTCCTCCTGATCCCATGAATCCATACATTGAGAGGTCAATTGGATTTTTTAATATTTTAATATTTTTTATTTTTAGTGGGTCAAGAATACTAGATATTTTTGAGTAGTTACCAACTTGAATGCCATCAAGGACAAATAGTATCTCTTTTGGAAAATTAATACTTGAAACACCTTTCATAAAAACTTTTGCATTATCTCCATAACCTTCTACATAAATTCCTGGATTTGATCTAATTCTATTAATTAAACTCACATTAGATTTTTGTTTTACCTCATATTCTGAATTTATGTTATAAGTATTAATTTGTGTTTTATTAGCAACACAAGCAGAAAAAATAAAAACCAAAAATATTAAAGTAGAGTATTTATTTATCATTTTTTTTTCTTAATTCAGTAATAAAATAAATTATAATTAATAGAAGAAGAATATAATTTGATGCTTTTATTATTAAATCACCAACAATATATGTTTTTGGGTTGAAAACCATTTCGATAGTATTTTCACCCTTATCAACTTCAAGTCCTCTCAAAATATAATTAGTTCTAACTAATTTTTTCTCTATTCCATTAACATAAACTCTCCATCCATTTGGATAATATATTTCAGAAAAAACAATGAATCCA
>CAJWTC010000024.1 GCA_913046795.1 uncultured Flammeovirgaceae bacterium
TAAAATATTTTTGTTTAGCATCTATTTTATATGTTGATAGTGTTATATCATTTATTTTTTTAAATCTCTCTAAAGTCAAAAAATTAAACTTGTAATTTTCCATATCAACTTTATTATTGTCTAAAAGAATATGAGTAGAGTCAATTTTTTTATCCATGTCATTGATAAAAGATATTTCAATAGTTGCTGAGTCTAACTCGTTATAGATATCTATGTAGATATCATTTACTATTGATTTTTCTTTTGTTCTTATAATTAACTTTGAATCAGTTTTACTTTTAATTTTAAGCGCACTATTTTCTTGGATTCTACCACCTCTAAATTTCAAATTTTCAAGTTTTGAGAAATCCATATCTATAAATTCAATTTTAGATTTTTCACCTAATGCTAAATCATCACCTTCAAAATCATTTATAATATTTCTTCCTCCAAATTGGTACTGTGACAATACTTTTAGGCTCTTTCCTTCAGATACTTTATATTCATTAGAAGATGTCAAATACTTATCTGGACTAACACTATTTCCTGTGATATACTCTACAAAGTTGAATAGATAAAATTTTAAAATTTTTCTTTGCAGCCAGTCAGGTATAATAGCCTTGTTATTAATTAAGTATTTACTAGGAAAACCTGAGTCGTCACTTCCCCATGAGGTATTAAATTGTGAGTGATTTGCACCTTCTATAAGAATATTAACATTTATAAGAGAATCTATATAATTAGATATTCTGTTTGACTGCCTCATCCCAAAAAAACTTTCCTCATCGGAGTCCATACTTCCCTGAAGACTCATATAATTAATATTTTCTAGTTTATAATTTCTACTATATCTGTAATCTGTTGGTGCAATAGTTACAATACCTATTATATTAAAATTATAACCTAATTTCACATTTCCGTTATCAGGAAATGTCGATAATTTATTAAATCTACTTGCTAAGTTTACTGCCTCACCACCCC
Source organism: uncultured Flammeovirgaceae bacterium (assembly GCA_913046795.1). Lineage (GTDB taxonomy): Bacteria > Bacteroidota > Bacteroidia > Cytophagales > MED-G16 > MED-G16. The sequence goes on from CAJWTC010000024.1 coordinate 961, forward strand.
TTGAGTGTCCTACAACAATAATTTTATTAAAGTCAATTTTATTGAAAAGTATAGACAGTGAATCGCTATTCAATTTTTTTAAATATGATAAATTTTCAAGGAAATGCCAGGATCTGGTGGTCATTTCTTTACCCCTGAAATCACCTTCCCATGAACCGTTTAGAAAGTTCTGATCAACTGAGTTAAATACGTATCCATGTGATGATAGGTATTCTCCAAGGTAGTTGTAACCATCGTCTGAATATTCTTGCATGGAATGATTTCCGTGGATTATAGAAATTATTGGGTATTTCCCCTCTTTTTCAGGAACCCATAACCTCCCGTTTACTGGTATTTCATCTTTATCGAAGCCCCAGTAATTTTTTCTCCATTTCAGTTTCGACTGATTAAAGTCTTCTTCCATTACTTCTGAAGCATCAATAGTGTAAGAAATAATATCTGGTTCTTTATATTCCTCTCTGTGCCTATCCTCTCCCACAGAATAAGAATAGAAGTTGAAATCTAAGTTTCCTTCCTCATTATTAAAAGAATCTATTTCATGGCTTATATCTATTTGCTCAGAACTAAAGAAATAAAATGAAAAGACACCAAGTATTAGTAAAGAAAGGAATGCTCTTTTAAAGTTTTTCTCTAATGTAGTTAAGATTAAAACGAATATAAAAAATATAAAAAATAGGTATATATACACTGGAATAGATGAATATATTGTGTTCTTGATGTACAATAGGATAGAGATAGAACTGATTTGGACTGCAGAATACGATATGAAATTAAACGCGATATAGGATAGGCAGTACATCCCAAATAGTATAGCTAAAACTAAAATGAATGATAAAGGGCCAATATTTATAATTCCCGTATTAACTGATGTAAATATTATCGTTATGGAAGTAGTTAAAAAAATAGATTTTTTAATATTATTTAATCCAGTTAGAAAGTTCATGACAGATGATTAAAAATTTCTAATGATATTTTTGCTAAAAATTCAGCACCCTCAATATCATCATCAAGGTTTTTAGATAATAAAATTAGAACATATTTTTTTCCATTTTCTAAAAAAACAATTCCGCTGTCATGCCTTACTCCACTTATCCAACCAGTTTTATGTGCAACCTTAACATTGTCTGGTAAATATTTTGGTATTATATCTTTATAAACTTGATTCTTTAAAATCTCAACCATTTCATTAGATGTTGAAGGATTTATTAATGATCCCATTGCAAGTTTCTCATAAATGACTAATAAATCCTTTGCTGAGGTTGTGTTATTTAGACCTTTATCAAATGCTTTAAGATCACCTACACCCCTTAAAACATTTATATTTTCTGCACCTATATCTCTCATTGTATTATTAACATTTTTCACATCGATATAGTCAATTAATAAGTTTGTACCAAAGTTGCTGCTCTTAGTTATCATATCGAAGATTAATTCCCGAATTGAAATGTATTCACCTAAATTTTTATAGATGTTTTCATCGCTATCGTCAAAAGATGATAATTCAAATTTACTTCCATCGACAATGCTCTTAAATTCATTTTTTATTTGTAAAGAATCGTCAAAAGAAATTTCACCATTATGTTTCTTTTTAAAGAGTTCGATCATGACAGGTGTTTTCATAGTACTTGCAGCATGAAATATTTCATTTTCATTAATTAAAATTGTATTCCCATCATCTAAATTTTTAAGTGCAACAGCAAATGAACCCTTATGTGATTTTAATAAATTAGTTATTTTATTTTCAAGGTTATTATAATCATCACCTCTTCCGCAAGAGAATAATAGAAATGGAATAATGAATATGTATTTAATTATTTTCAAACTATCGTATATGTTTATTTTACCAATATAATTATTTTTAGATATCATTTAAATTAAAGTACAAATTATGAGACTACTATTTCTTCTTTTTATAAGTTTCAATGCGTTGTGTCAGGAAAAGTATTTTCCTGGTAAGGTTTGGTCAGAACAATTACCTGAATCACTTGGAATTGACAATAAAAAATTATCAGATGCAATTAACTTTGCTATTAAAAATGAAAATTCAGTTGAAAGGGATCTGAGAATTTCAATTCTTAAATCATTTGGAAGAGAGCCAGGCTATAGAATAAAAGGTCCAACCAAGTTCAGAGGTGAAACAAATGGACTAATAATTAAAAATGGGTATATCGTAGGAAAGTGGGGAGACACAAAGAGAGTAGATATGACATTTAGTGTCACAAAAAGTTATTTGTCTACAGTTGCAGCACTTGCACACGATAAAAGCCTTATAAAATTAGATGAAAGATTGCAAAATTATGTTTGGGACGGAAAATTTGATGATCCTCATAACAGCCAAATAACTTGGCATCACCTCCTTAACCAGTCTTCTCAGTGGTCTGGAGAACTATTTGGAACTTATGACTGGGCAGATAGACCGCCAAGAGGACTGTCACTTGAGGAAATTAAAAAGCAGAAACTTTTGCCTCCAGGTAAGTCATATAAGTACAATGATGTGAGGGTAAATTTATTATCTTATTCATTACTTAATGTATTTAGAAAACCTTTACCGGTAGTACTAAAAGAAAATATTATGGATCCAATAGGCGCCTCTTCAACATGGAGGTGGTTTGGGTATGATAATTCAATGGTGATGATAGATGGTGTAAGTGTTCAGTCAGTAAGTGGTGGAGGACACTTTGGAGGTGGATTATTCATAAATTCTATTGATCACGCAAGATTTGGTCTATTATTTTTAAGAAATGGTACCTGGAAAGGAAAAGAAATAATTTCTTCTGAATGGATAAATAAAATGAAAATTCCATCTGAAAATAATGATACATATGGCTACATGTGGTGGCTTAATAGGGGAGAAAGGAAGTGGGATGACTTATCTGAAAATATATTTTATGGGTCTGGTTTTGGTGGAAATTATGTGGTAGTAGTTCCAGATTACGAATTAGTTATTGTCGTAAGGTGGATCGATTCCTCAAAAATTGGAGATTTTGTTAAAAAAGTAATAGAAGCTCATAAATAATCATCAATCTTTCTGTTTGATATTTTATATGATAGTTGTAGATTAGATCAATGAGATCTTTAATATTTTTATTATCCATATTACTATTATCCTGTTCCTTAGATATCAGTCTTGACTTAAATGACCGTGTAGAAGTTTTAAGAGATAACTATGGCATTAACCATATATATGCTAAAAATCAGAGGGACCTCTTCTTCATGCAAGGTTATCTTTCAGCTAGAGATAGGTTATTTCAATTTGAGATTTGGAGGAGGCAAGCAACAGGAACAGTTTCTGAGATTTTTGGAGAAGGGGAGCTAAAAAGAGATATTGGAACTAGGTTATTTATGTTTAGAGGAGATATAAAGGATGAATTTAATCACTATCATGATGATGGGTACGAGATTATAACATCTTACACTGATGGCGTGAATGCCTACATTAAAGAAGTACTTAATGAACCTAAAAAATTACCTATAGAGTTTGAGTTACTTGATATTAAACCACAACTATGGGGTCCTGAAGTTGTAATTTCTAGACATCAGGGACTCTTAGGAAATATAGGTCAAGAATTAGATATAGGAAGGGCAGTGTCAAGAATCGGTGAGGAGAGAGTTAAAGAATTACTTTGGTTACACCCCAAAGACCCATCACTAAAACTTGACAAGAGAATTAGTAGTGAGGACTTAGATAATGACATTCTAGAATTATATAATGCATTCAGAAAACCTATAGATTTTAAAGAGGATTATATTGTAGAAAAATTTAGAAATAATAATATAATAAGTGACATATCATTTGATCATAAATCAGAGTTTAGCGATGAATTTTCAATAGGCAGTAATAACTGGGCAATATCTGGAAAAAAATCTGAGACAGGATTTCCAATATTAGCAAATGACCCTCACAGGAGTATAGTTGCTCCTTCTTTAAGGTATTTAACTCATCTAGTTGCACCTGGATGGGACGTTATTGGAGGTGGAGAACCTGAAATTCCAGGTATTTCAATTGGTCATAACGGTTTTGGGGCATGGGGGCTAACAGTATTTAGAACAGATGCTGAAGATTTATATGTTTATGAAATTGATCCTAATGACCCAAATAGGTATTGGCATAAAGGAGAATGGTTAAACTTTAATATCATTAAAGAGAAAATAGTCGTCAAAGGGAGAGATGATTTCGATGCAGAACTCAAATACTCAATACATGGGCCAGTGACATTTATTGATACTAAAAGGAATAGAGCATATGCAGTAAGGTGTGGATGGTTAGAGGTAGGGGGATCACCTTATTTAGCGTCTTTGAGAATGAATCAGTCCTACTCCTGGGATGAGTTCAGGGAGGCATGTAATTACAGTAATATTCCTGGGGAAAATATGGTATGGGCAGATAGAGATGGTAATATTGGTTGGCAGGCTGTTGGAATTGCACCCATAAGAAACACTCATAGTGGTTTAGTTCCTGTTATGGGTGATGGTAATTATGAGTGGGATGGATATCTGCCAATAGTTGATAAGCCAAATATTTTTAATCCACAGGAAGAGTTTTTTGCTACTGCTAATCAGAATGTTACTCCAAAATCTTATAATAAATGGAATGCTATTGGTTTTTCTTGGTCAGATCCATATAGGGGCGACAGGGTTAATAAAGTTCTAGAGGGTTCGTCAGAACTTAATATGAAAGACATGATTGATCTTCAGGTAGATTACCATTCTATTCCCTCAATAAAGCTGATTCAAATGATAAGTCATATTAAGATGGATATTAAGTTTAACAGATATTTTAAAAAATTGTTAAACTGGGATAATAAAATTGTAAAGGATTCAGAAGAGGCATTAATTTATGTTAACTGGGAACGAGAAATTATGAGAAAATATCATGAGAAATATGTTCCTGATGAAGTTAAAGAATTTATAGATGTACAGCTTTTTAAAATTATCAATAATTTAAAGGAATTAACAAATAAAGAGAGAGACAGTTTTCTTATGGAGGCATTTATATCATCAATCAATGAATTAGAATCTGATTTTGGAGATAAATTAGGCAGTTCATTTTATGGTCAGGATAATTATAAACACATAAAGATTAGGCATCCGCTTGAGTTAGTTGTAAATGATTCAATATCTAAAATATTAGGATTTAACTCATATCCTAGAGGAGGAAACGCATATACTCCAGGCTCAACTGGTTCAAATCTTAGCCAGTCTTCAGGAGCTACATTCAGAGTTATAATAGATACAGAGAATTGGGATAATTCTTTGGCATCTAATGCACCTGGTCAATCAGGTAACCCAAATAGTAAATTTTATAGAAATTTATATGAAGATTGGGCAAATGATAAGTATTTTAAATTACTCTACTCAAAAGATGAAATACTGAAAGATCTAAGTAAAAAAGAAATTTTTAAACCAAATTAGACTATGATCAGATTCTTTATAATTACCATCCTTTCATTATTAATTATATCATGTAAAAGTTCATCAGATAATGCCCCAAATATTATTGTAATAATAAGTGATGACCAAGGTTATGCTGATGTAGGATTTCATGGAAGCAAAGAAATATTTACTCCTAATATAGATAGAATTGCTAGCAATGGAGTTGTGTTCTCTCAAGGTTATGTTTCCTATGCTGTCTGTTCGCCAAGCAGAGCAGGTCTAATTACAGGAAAGTACCAGAATAGATTTGGTTATACTAGAAATATTTTATTAGCTCCAAAAGATTCTTTAATGGGTCTGCCATTATCAGAACAGACACTTCCAGATGTCTTAAATAATGTAGATTATAAAACTAAGGCAATCGGTAAATGGCATCTTGGTGCACATGAATCCCTAATTCCAGAGAGGAGGGGATTTGATGAGTTTTTTGGATTTATAATTGGTGGTCATAGGTATTTTCCTGAAGATCTAACTTTAAATGACTTGACAGAGGCAAGAAGGCAGATGGATGGATATATTACAAGAATATATGATAATGGGAAGAGAATTGATACTAAAAAATATTTAACAGAGGAACTATCTGATAATGCAGTACAATTCATAGAAGATAATTCTGATGACCCTTTCTTCTTATATCTGTCGTACAATGCCCCCCACACTCCCTTACAGGCAACAAAGAGAGATTTAGAAAGAAATAATCACATAGAAATTGAGAAGAGGAGGACATATGCTGCAATGGTATCATCAATGGATGATGGGATTGGATTGATACTAGATAAACTTGAGGAGAAAAAGATTTCAGAAAACACTATAGTTATTTTCTTCTCAGATAATGGCGGGGTAGAGTGGTATAATTTCTCAGATAATGGAATATTAAGAGGTATTAAAGGTGACTTCTTTGAAGGTGGTATAAGAGTTCCATTCACTATGCAATGGCCAAAAAAAATTAAACCAGGTATTATTTATGATAAACCCATCATAGCTCTAGATATCTTTGCTACTGTTGCATCTGCGGCATCTGCAGAAAAATATATAAGGAACGATATCGATGGTGTAGATCTATTGCCATATATAAATGGTGAAAAATCTGGTATGCCTCATGAATATTTATATTGGCAGAACCCAGATAAAGACATTGATGTAGTAAGAGATGATAGATATAAATACCTTAGAATTAAAGGGGATGAATATATATTTGATTTAAAGAATGATATAAGTGAAGAAACAAATATTATTGATTCATCAAAAACTATTTATGACAGACTTAAGTCTCAATTTAAAGAATGGGAAAAAGACATGATAGATCCAGTTTTTATGGATTTAGGAATGGGAAAAGAATATAATAAGCTTAATCCTGACAGGTGGTATGATTCTAATCAAGAGAAACAGTAATTGGCCATCCTCTAAATTGTTTTGCGTTTAATTTACGGACATCTTGGTTTCTAGGCCAACACTCAAAAGTAACTTTATTGTCTTCTTTATTAAATTTAATAATTCCATACCCAGATCCACTTGAATCTGAATCAGGATTAGCATAAGCATGCATTGTAATTTTATTATTAAATCCATCAAGATATCTACCATTCCAAGGCAATACTTTATTTGAATTTTTTCCAGATTTTTCATTTTCAGGCCACCACCATCTGCTGTAATAATCATTTACAATTGCAGGGACGATAAAAGCCCATGGTCCGTCTTCGAATTTATCAATACCGTGATGTATAACTGTAGAAAGATGTTGATCTCCAGCAATATGTACTGCATTTGCTTTTTTAATAAGCTTTAATGCTTTATTTCTTCCTTTTTGAGGCCATCCATTTGAATCAAGATCTGCATGAAGTCTATTGTCTTTACTACCATGTAGATGTGCACCTCCACAAAAACCTGTTTGTGATAGTACGGCTTTCATAACTGATTTATTTTTATTTTCTCCCCATTTTTTAAGAAAATGAAGTTGTCTGTCTCCTAGTAATGAAAGACCTTCTAGGTCGATGGAGCTGGGATCGTATTCAGCATTTCTTATATGGTCAGGCCTTGGACCTTGTTGCGGAATTTTACCCTTAGGTCCAGATTTAAATTTTCTATCTTCTATTACAGCAAAATCAATATCTCCATATATTAAATTTGTGTAATAAACCCCAATTCCTTGTTCTATAGGTGTACTATCAAAAGGTTCAGGTAAATGATTTGTTTGTGCTCTTTCAACCATTTTAACATATTCTTTATGATAGAAATAACCTCCATCATTTCCTGCAGATGATGAGGCAACCTTTCCATTTTCACCCCATAAATTACCTTGTCCTATATCATGGTCATCAGGTATAGTTATGCATGGTCTCTCTCTAAAAACTTCTCTGAATTGAATCCCAAATTTAAGCCATGCTGCGGTATGTTCTTTGTGGTCATATGATTGATCACCAGCAAAAAAAAGGATATCAGGATCAATATGATTAATATTATTAACATAGTTTTCTCTATCCCCTCTGTCCTTATTACTATTACATGAAAATGCTGCTAATCTTATTGTATTTTTATCTACTGGATTTTTTCTAACTAACCCTGTGAAAACTGAGTTTTTTCCGTGTCTTAATCTATATTTTGTATTTTTTGTATCGTCCCAATCTCGAACTTTAAAAGTTACCGCCCAACCTATTTCATTAATTTCTTTTTTTTCAATCTCTTCCCATCTTTTATTTTTATATACTTCTAGCCTTACCTCTCTAGATTCATTGGGATAGAGTGGGAAAAGTTGTGCTGTTAACTTTAGTATATTATTCGACAAGGTATATATACCGAAACCAATAACTTTATCTCTACTAACTTTAAGATTTACTATTGGATTATCAGGTCTATTCCACCAATCATTAGTTGCTAATATATCAAGATCAGAAAAGGGAGATGTTACGTATTTTTTTGAATCTGCATTAACTGAAAATAAAGATGAGGAAGCTATTGCTGCTCCAGATAATGATGTCTTCTTTATAAAATCACGTCTATCAAGTTTACTCATGACTTAGTTTTATTTGTATTTTTCAAACCAAATTAAAATTCTCTCTGACACATCCATTAAAAATTTAGGTTCTCTCGGACCATGAGGTGTCCTTGGGTACACTACCATTTCTGTGTCTACTCCCAATCTATCTAGAGCTCTGTAAAATTCTTGACCTTGTGTAAAAGGCACCCTCAAATCATTTTCACCATGTATTATCTGAGTAGGTGTAGTTGTATTTTTAATCTGATAAATTGCAGAATGTTTCTCGTAGGTCTCGTAATCATCCCAAAACTCAGATCCCATATGGGCAACCAAATAATCTTGAATGTCAGTTGTTGTAACCATACTTATTAGGTTTGGAAGACCTGCTCCCATGCTTGCCGCCTTGAAACGATTTGTTTTCGTTACGACAAAACTTGTCAAGTAACCACCATAACTCCATCCCATCACAAATTGTCTGTCAGGATCTCCTATTCCCATATCAATTACCTTATCAACTCCTGATACTACATCCTCATAATCACCATAACCCCAGTCCTTATAGTTAGCATATCTAAATTCTTTTCCATATCCAGTACTTCCTCTTGGGTTAGGTTTTATTGTGACATATCCTTTTTCGGAAAAATATTCTGTCATGTAAATACCTGGTCTTCCATTAAACCTCTCAGAAAAAACACCAGCTGGACCTCCATGAATCTGAAGTATTATAGGGTATTTTGAACCTTTTTTATAGTTTTTAGGGTAAGTTAATATCCCTTCAATAATTCTACCATCAAAAGACTTCCAGGAAATTATTTCAGTTCTTGAGAGTTCAGGATAATTATAATTGTTTATATCACTAAGTTTACTAAAGGATAAATTATTTGTCCCGGTTAGGAATACCTCAACAGGAGAGTTAAGCTTCTCATAACAAAGAACTAAATTGTCAGATTTTTTACTTTTTACAACTGAGGATATGACACCTTCCTTATATTTTTCTCCAGACCATGAAATGTAATTATCACCATTTACAGGTAATAATATTAACTGTGAAGTTGTCTTTACACTCTCTGATATAATTAGGTTTTTATTATCAGAACTCCAAGAAATTATATTTGAATCTCTGTTAGGTGTATTGTCTAGTTTTTTTATATTATTATTTTTTAGATTAAAAATATATGTATCTCTGAGACCTATAGACTCTTGTTTTCCTCCCGAAGATATAAATGCAAATCTATTTCCATCACCTGAGAAAATAGGATTTGAATCTATTCCAGGTCTCTTTATTAAATTTAATAAACTACTTCCGTCGGATTCAATGACTGATATGTCAGAATTCACAAAACCTGTATTAATATTTGTATCATCCTGATGAGAAAAAACTATTTTTTTACCGTTTGGAGAGTAATCAAAACTATTAACTGAAAAATCACCTTTTGTGATTTGAGTTACAGTGTCCTCAAATAAATTATAAGAATAAATGTGAGAGTATTTAAAATTTTTATCTACTAATATAACATCTGTTTTATTTTTTTTAGATTTTATTTCTTCTTCAGTGTCGTCATCGTTTTTTAAAAAGGAGATTTTTCTACCATTTGGTGACCACTTTATAGACCTTATGCCCTTCTCTTCTTCTGTAAGTCTTCTTGCCTCACCACCTGAAGTACTTATAATCCAAATTTGATTTCTACCCGATCTAGAAGATAAAAAGGCAAGATTTTTTCCATCGGGAGAAAATTTTGGCGAGCTACTAGATTTTAAATTAAATGTGTACTGAACATTTTCTTTAGAAACTACATTTGTTAACCAAATCTGACTCAGGTACTCAGATTTTTCATCATCCATTACAGGTTCTCTTACTACATATGCAACCATTTTCCCATCATAACTTATATCAGTTTGGCTTATTGATTTTATTTTCATACTTTCCTTAGGACTCCAAATATCTTGAGAAGATAAAGAGTAAGAAATGAAAAAAAATGATAGTAATAAATGTCTGACTTTTGGATTCATTATAATTAATTTATGTTGATTTTAAATTAATTTATTTAATTTATTGAAAATAAAATATGATCTATGATTAAAAATTCATTTCTGTTAATAACTTTTTTATTCTTTATTCAGTCTAGTTGTTCAAATAATAACTATCCAGACAAAGAAAAATTTCATGAATTTGTTAAGAGTTTTAATAGCTTAGAGAGTAATAGTTCATTTAATACAAATCGTATGAGTGAAAGTTTCTTATTAAATCAATTAAAAGAGACAAAGGATAGATTAGCTAATTTAAGATCAATAAATAAAGATGTTTTAGACTTTGAAGATCAGATTGATTATAAGTTTATAGAAAGCATTATAGTTGGAAAAGAAATTAATAGTGAGTACTACAGGCCTTGGAAAAAAGATCCTAGAAAATATATGAACTTTCGACAGATATCCAATAAAATTAATGGGCCTGGAAAGTGTAGTGAAAAATTTCAATTTCTTATAAATTACCTTCCAGTTGTTTTAAATGATTTAAAATTTGGAATAAAGCAAATCTCATATTTTGTTCCTAGATTCAATGAATTAGGTTTATTCATGGCCTCTAACTCTAATGAAATTTTTGAAAAAGAGATACCATCATTTATCAACTTATGTTTGATTGATGATCAAGAAAAAATAGAGCTTACCTCATTAACTAACCAAATCAAGGAGCAATTAAATAATTTTAAATTATTTCTTCAAAAAGATGTGCCAAATATGCAAAAATCCTCTTTTTCATTAGGTAAAATACCATATAATAAGATGTTAAAAAACCAATTTCTTTTAGATTATGATGACGAGTCTTTGTGGGAATTTGGATGGTATGAGTTTAATAACACCCTCGATAAAATGGATGATTTAGCAAAAAAAATTGACCCGTCTAAAACAACTAAAGAACTATTAATTGATATTAAGAATGAGTATCCAGATCCAGATAGTATGATTCAAGCTCATCAGTACTGGGTCGATAAGTCTGGAGAGCACATTAGGAATAATAATCTAATTCCAATTCCTTGGAAGGAAAGAGTTAATGTTGTTCCAAGAGAAGAGTACCTAAGGAAAACATCTTATTATGGAAATTTTTCTAGATCCAAGGGAGCTGATGAAGAGGGTTACTTTACCTCTGAGTGGAAAATAAATCCTTTTGAAGATCAGTGGGATAAGAAAACAAAAGATGAATATTTAGTTGAACACGATTGGGGAGTCATATTAGTTACTGCACCTCATGAAACTTATGCAGGTCATCATATTCAGGGATTATATCAAATGCATAATCCTAGAGAGTTAAGGAGAGAGAATGGTTTATCTCTTTTTAGTGAGGGATGGGGATTATATAATGAACAGTTAATGCTCGAAACTGGTTTTTATCCTAATGATAAAATTAAATTGAGACAGCTTCAACTAAGACTCTGGAGAAATGCAAGAGTAATATATGATGTTGGGATGCATACTGGCAAGATGAGTTATGAAGAAGCTATATCATTAATGACTGAAAAAGTTGGTTTTTTAAGGTGGGCAGCTCAACTAGAGATTGACTCCTCATCTTCGAGGCCAGGTTATTTTATTGGTTATTTTATGGGTATGATTGAAATATTAAAAATGAGAGATGACTATAAAGATATAAAAGGAGAAAATTATAACATATCTGATTTTCATGAAAGTCTATTAAAAATTGGTAATATGCCACCTTCTTTAATGCAAGAAGCCTTATTTAATGAGTGATGGATTATAAGAAAAAATTATTAATAAAGTATTCACTAGAGTTTGTCGTTATTGTTGTGGGAATATCCGTCACATTTTGGATAGATGAATGGAATAGGAATAGACTTGAAGGAATTCAGCATATCAAAGATATTAGTTCTATTATAGATGATCTAGAAAATGATTCTTTAACAATAAATAGAGTAAATGAGGCTTTATTAGTTGGAGATAAAAAAACGAATAGCATGATTAATTTAATTGAGTTAAAACAGGAAAATAAAATCAGTTATAAGAAATATTATGACAGCATAATAAGTTTAGGTTTCTTATATACTTACCAAACTTTTTTTATGACTGACGCAACTTATAAATCTTTAATTTCTAACGGTAGAATTAATTTATTTCCTCAGGATATACATAGCATGATGAATAAGTATTATGAGGCAATTGCAAAAAGAGTATATGATAATAACCAAATTGTTGATGATATTGCACTAAGGTATTACAATTATTACCACCCCTTTTCTATGCTTTTTGCTAATGAAAATAATAATAATGGGGTTGTTTCTGATGTTAGATTTGGGATATATGGTTCTGGACAATTTAGCGATGAGACTCTTAAAAAGTTTAAGAATTTTTTTGAGAATAATAAAATAAAAACGAATTATACAGGTATTGAATTTTATTCAAATACTATTAATTTAAGAAATAGGATTAATGTTTACTCTCAAAGAATGGTGGAAGTAGACTCTGAGAGAACAAGAATATCAAAATCAATAAGAAAATATTTAAACCAACTTCAAAATTAATAGATCACGTGTTTGATAAGCTTTCTATATATTTAAAAAATAATTTATAACTAAAAAAAAGAAATGAGATACTTACATATTTTTTCAATTATAATATTTCTTTCTTCCTGCACACAGGTTGAAGATAATAGAGAACAATCATCACCAATAAAAAATTCTGAATCTGATGATATAACTTTTATAATTAGTCTTAAAGTGAATTCTAATTCAACAGAAAATTTAAGTCAATTTATTGAGGAGATAACACAAAATGTTATCAATACTGAAGACTTTTGTCTAGAGTACGGTTATTTTGTATCAGCAGATAGGTCATCCGTCACTCTATATGAAAAATACGAAGATAGTGATGGTGCGACTAAGCACGGAGAAAATTTCATTGAAGGGCCATTCTTTGATAGGTTTTTTAATTTATTTACTTTAGAAAACTTTATTGTAACAGGTCCTGCATCAGATGAATTTAAAAAGTTTACTTCTGAAAATGGATTTGTGATAGAATATAGAGAGTCAGTTGATGGTTTTATTAGGTAATTATGAAATATAATTTTTTTTTAATTCTACTATTTATTTGTTTTGGTAAACTAAATGCTCAAAATATTTTTGAGAACTTAGATGTATTTGATCTGCAATACGTTAGAGACCCACAGATTTCACCAGATGGTAGTCTGATAGTCTACGTAAGGACAGAAATGGATATAATGAAAGATGGGAGGTCATCTTCTCTATGGACTATAAACCCAGATGGAACAAATCACCAAAAGCTAACATCTAATAATTTTAATGAAAGTAATCCCAGATGGAGTCCTGATGGCAAAAGAATTTCATTTATATCAAATTCTGACGATGGAAATGGATCAGAAATTTATATCTACTGGACTGATTCTAGACAGTACTCATCAATATCTCAGCTTGATGGTTCTCCAAGATCTTTAAAGTGGTCTAGAGATGGAAGATATCTTGCGTTCATAATGTTTGTACCAGAGAAAACATTACAATTAGTCTCTCCACCAAGAAAACCAAAAAATGCAAAATGGGCAGATAAACCTAGAATCACTGAAAGAGTTAAACATGAGGCAGATGGCTCAGGGTATATGAAAGAAGGTTTTTCGCAACTTTTCTACATTTCATCGGATGGTGGAAAGCCTAAACAAGTTACTTCAGAAAAATATAACCATTACTCATATGATTGGATGTCTGATTCTGATGGTTTTGTTTTCTCATCTAATTATACAGAGGATTGGGAGTATGACTTTAGAAATTCAGAAATATATTCTATCTTAATCGATGGATCAAATTTAAATACACTTACAAATAGAAATGGACCTGACAGAGGTGCAGTTGTGTCACCAGATGGTAAACTCATTGCTTATCTAGGGTACAACGATAAAGTTCAGACATATCAAATTTCTAAATTATCAGTGATGAACATTGATGGTACAAGTAAAAGAGAAATAGAAATTGGATTAGATAGGAGTATAGGTTCACTTACATGGTCAAGCGATGGAAAGAGCTTATATTTTATGTATGATGATGAGGGCAACACAAAAGTAGCTATTTCTAATCTAAGTGGTGAAACTAAAACATTATTTGGTGATGTTGGAGGAACATCAATTGGAAGACCTTACGGTGGTGGTTCTTTTTCTATCTCAAATAAAGGAACAATTTCATATACTATTACTTCTCCCTACCACCCAGCAGATATCGCAATTTATGACGGAAAATTATCTGATAGACTAACTCACCTTAATAAAGATCTATTTAATGGTAAGGATCTTGGTAAAATTGAAGAGATTTGGTATAACTCTACTGTTGACGGGAGAAGAATTCAAGGGTGGATTGCCAAGCCTCCAGGCTTTAGCCCAAATAAAAAATATCCCCTTATAGTTGAAAATCATGGAGGACCAATAAGTAATTATGGTGACAGGTTTTCTCCTGAAATTTTATTGTATTCTGCAGCAGGATATGTTGTTTTTTATCCAAATCCTAGAGGTAGCACAAGCTACGGTGAGGAATTTGGTAATTTACTATATAGAAATTATCCTGGTGATGACTACCATGACGTAATGGATGGAGTTGATAGAGTACTTGAGCAAGGTTATGTCGACAAAGATAATTTGTTTGTTACAGGCGGGAGTGCTGGGGGAATAATGACTGCATGGATAATCGGGAAAACAAATAGGTTTAAGGCCTCCGCTGTTATTAAACCCGTGATGAACTGGATCTCTAAAACTTTAGTTGCTGATAATTATTTTGGATATGCTCACACAAGATATGAAGGTCAGCCCTGGGAGAATTTTAATCATTACTGGAGCTTCTCTCCAATATCTTTAGTTGGAAATATTGAGACACCAACCATGGTAATGGTAGGTTTAAATGATTTAAGGACACCACCCTCAGAATCCAAACAGCTATATCATGCACTTAAGCTAAGGAAGATTGAGACAGTTTATGTAGAAATACCAGGTGCTTACCATAATATATCTAATAAACCAAGTCAACTAATTACCAAAATCGATCATATATTATATTGGTTTAACAAGTACAGAGACTAGTTTTTTTAAAAAATATAGTACTAGATTTACTTTTTTAATTTAAATCTAAAATTTATGAGAAATTTATTATTATTTCTATTTGCATTAGTTGCATATAGTTGTAGTTCCCCTACAAACAATGTCGTAACAACTTTCGATGATGAGAAATCAAATGCAATAAGAGAGCATTATCAAAATTATTTAAAGAATGATGTTCCTGCGTTACAATCTTTGTGGTCACCTGATCTGAAGATTTATCTGAATAGTGTCGATGCGTCTACTGTTAATGATATTTCAGAATTAATAACTGTTCAACACGAAGTTTTTGAAAATATCAATATGAGTTGGACTTACGAAGAAAATGAAGGTGAGGATCTTGGAGTTTGGGTTCAAACAACTAAATATCCTGCATCAGATAATAATCCTGAAACAGCAGTTACTCATAGTTGGTTCATCTGGTCTGCTACTGGAAAAGCCAGCGAAAATTTAATCACCATACCTGTCCATATTAGTTTTGAATGGGCAGATGGTAAAATTATTAGAGAGTGGCATAATTTTGATACTTCAGCTATGATGGCTGAGATTGAACTTGCTTCTCAAGGATAAAAAAGGATAAATAAAAACCCTCCACAAGGAGGGTTTAATTTTTAATTTTGGGTTTCTAAATACCTCATAATTTCTGCACCATACCAAGTTGGATCTAATATTCCACCTGTTGCAATCACTTTCCCATCTTTCCATTCCCAGTAACCATAATACTCTGCTGTATTAGTTTCTCCTGTGATTTTTGATGTTCCAGACCAAGTAAGCCAGTGGTTTGTGAAAACCCTTCCGTTGTTATAATACATAGTAGTAATATTTAAGTCATTTTGCTGGATGTTATCAAAGATATCGTGATCTCTTTTGTATCCTGCGATCCATTCTTCTTTAGAATATATTACTCCGTTAACTGTATTAACCGCGTCATCTGCTAAGTATTCAGCTACAATTTCAAAGTTCCCATCAACGTAGGATTTAGAAAGTTTGGTGATAATTTTACTCTCATCGCTATTTGCATTTATAGTACCTGACCAATCTCCGTTATCAATTACTGTGCCTTGATTACAGGAAAATAGTAGAAAAGAAATAGTTATTATTATTAATTTATTCATAGTATTTTAATTTTAATTGAAATTAAATTAATTTAATTTTAAACATATACACAAATAATAGTATCATATAATGACGAAATCGTTAAAAATTATAATTCTAATTTTTGTTACATCGCTAAATACCTTTTCGAAAGAAGTTAATAATAATTTTTATAGTTCATCTAATATCTTACAGATGTTAGAAAAGTTAGATGTTTTCGGAAAAGTATTATACATTGCTGCACACCCTGACGATGAAAATACAAGATTAATAGCATACTTAGCTAATGAAAAAAAATATGAGACGGCCTACTTATC
>CAJWTC010000025.1 GCA_913046795.1 uncultured Flammeovirgaceae bacterium
TAACTCAAGGTCTGGAGAAGTAGAAGAGGGTAATGTTGGTGGTGGTACAGGAATGATATGTCACGGATTTAAGGGGGGTATTGGAACATCATCTAGGGTACTAGATATTAATGAGAAAGAGTACACACTGGGTGTTTTGGTTCAAGCTAATTACGGAAACAGGGACGATCTAACAATAGCAGGAGTACCTGTTGGAAAAGAGATCAAAGGCCTGAAACCAAAAATTACTTTCGGAGAGAAAAGAGGTGGTCTAGGTTCAATAATTGTTGTTGTCGCAACTGACGCTCCATTCTTACCAAACCAATTAAAGAGGATTGCTAGAAGAGTTCCCATTGGAATATCAAAAGTGGGTGGTTTTGGCTCAAATGGATCTGGTGATATATTTATAGCCTTTTCTACTGCAAACTCTAACGCTTCAGACAGAGAAAATATACAAGATGTGTCCTTTCTTCCGAATGATCTTATGAACCCCTTCCTTAAGGCAACAGCTGATGCAACTGAGGAGGCTATTATAAATGCTTTAGTTTCTGCTGAGACAATGATCGGTATAAATGAGAATACGGTATATAAATTACCTCACGAAGATCTAATAGAAGTTTTGAAGAAATATAATAGAGTTAATAAATAGATGTAGATACCAAGACTACTGTGGAACAATTTTATAGATTCCATCTTTTTCTACGGCAATATGTATAAATCCACTCGGACTTACTTTTACGTCTCTTACCCTTCCAACTCCAGGAGCAATTTTTTCTCTATAATTTACTTTCCCAAACACATTCAAAGTTAACCTCTCCAAATAACCATAATTTAAAGATCCAACAAGAAGACTTCCCTTCCAGTCACCGTAGTTATCTGAGTCTAAATACTCAAAGCAACTAGGGGCAATTGAAGGAACCCAGTAGTACAGTGGTTGTTCCATACCCTCCTTTTTTGTGAGATCTGTAAATATTGTGCTATCATAATTTATTCCATATGATATGACTGGCCAACCATAATTTTTTTCTCTCTCAATTATATTAATTTCATCACCTCCCCTAGGTCCGTGCTCATTTGTCCAAATCTCATCTAATTCAGGGTGGTAGAAAATACCTTGAGGGTTTCTGTGACCAAAAGAATATATTGCGGGGTTTATACCTATTTTATCTACATATGGGTTATCAGATGGGATACTTCCGTCATCTTTAATCCTAAAAACCTTTCCGCCATCTCGGTACAAGTCTTGAGGGTTTATATCCCTACTACCCCTATCTCCTATTCCAAAGAATAGATGACCTTCCTTATCAAAAGCAATTCTTGAGCCCCAGTGATAACCTTTCTCAGAACTTTGTTCACTGACAAAAATATCCTCAAGAGCCTCAAGTGAATTACCGTTAAATTTTGCTTTTGCAATCGTGGTGTTTCCACCATTCTCATCTAACTTCTTGGCATATGAAATATAGAGTAAATTATTTTCTTTAAAGTTTGGATGAAGTTGAATGTCCATCAGTCCACCTTGTTTGTTTAGATATATTTCAGGGCCACCCAGCACCTCACTTTTTTCAGAGCCATTATATATAAAAATTTGTCCTGCCTTGTCAGTAAAAATTATATTATCATCATCAATAAATTCAAGGCTCCATATTATCCCTTCATGTTCAAGAACTTTCTCAATTTCGTAGGACAACTCACTGTTTTCACTTAGCTCAATTTTAGTATTACATGCTACAAAAAAAAGAAGGAAAAAGGGTGTGATAACTGATAATCTTCTCATAATATCTAAAGCTTAATTAAATTGTTTTTGTCAATAGGTTTGGAATAAAATCCAATATATGAAATATATAATAAACCAAAAAATATTAGAATCATACCATATCTTAATTCAGATATTTGTGAAATGAGAGCTATCAAAAAAGGAAATATTGCTCCTCCAACTATGCCCGTTAGTAATATGCCCGTGAAGGTACCATGATTTTTTTTAACAGAGTTAAGTCCAAGAGAAATTACTAATGCCCAAATACCGGAGAGTGAGAAACCCATCAACTTAAATGATAAAATTGAATATTCAAGATTTCCAAAAAGTGCGATAAGAATTAATACTGAAGATGATAAAGCATAAAATTTTAGTAAAATTTTTCCATCTAAAATTTTAATGAGGATAAGAGATACTAATGTGCCTAAAGTTAAATTTCCCCAGAATCCAGATATGACCTCTACCCCAACTTGATTAGGGTCCTGGCCATGGTACTGGTACAAGAACTGAGATGACCAATTATTTATTCCCTGCTCAACTCCAACATAACAAAAGATACCAAAGAAAAATACGTATGAGTTTCTATCACTCAAGAATCTGTAAAAAGCTGAACCAAATTTAAATTTTTCAGAATCATCTATACTAATAGATGGCAACTTGACTAAATATATAACTACTGCAATAATTAATAATAAAAATATAAAAAGGAGATATATTGATACCCACGGGCTATCAGATAAAAGCGGATATTTCAATAACTCATTTGACTCGATAAGATACTTGTAAAAAATAGGGCTCACAAAAGATGCAAAACCAAAGACTAGCTGGCCAATAACAGAGAAAAAAGCAAAATTTTTAGGACTTACAGCCTCCCTAAGTAAAGGGTTTATCACAACTTGTAAAATAGCCATGCCCGTTCCTATAAGAAAAAAAGAAAATATTAGGCTAAGGTAAGATTGGAATATTACAATAATAACAGCACCTGAAACTGATAATAAGAAGGCTAAGAAGATCATCTTCTTATCACCTACCTTCTCAAGGTATATACCCGTAGGAATAGAAAATAATCCGTAGGCAATGAAAAAAGATAGAGGTAAGAATGAAGCTAAAATTAAGTTTAAGTTGAAAGATTTAATAAACTCAGGTATTATTGGTCCTATAATATTTGTGATGAATGATATAACAAAAAAAATTACCATTACTATCAGGACAGACAGGTAATCAATTTTCGATTTAGACATAATTATTTTTTTTGGAATACACGGACGTAATCTAATTCCATAATATCTGATGAGTAACTTGGACTTACACTCCCTCCTAGATTACCTCCCATTGCAATATTCAATAGTAGATAATGTGAGTTATCAAAAGGGACCTGATCATTATTGTTCATGACGGTATAGACTTGATTATCTACCATTATTTTAATTTGATCTTTAGTCCACTCAAAAGTATATATATGAAAGTCTGAAGATGAGTTAAGGTCAGTAACCTCTCCATACGATGCGTATGAACCATTTGGTGCAGCCCAGTGAAAAGTACCATATAATTTATTTTTGTCCCACCCGTTCTGCTCCATTATATCAATCTCTCCGCAAGATGGCCACCCTACACTTCCGTACTGGTCTTTATGGTAATTGCCTAATTCATTTATATTGGCACCAAGCGTCCATATAGCTGGCCAAGTACCCTCAGACTGAGGTAGCTTTGCTCTTACATCTACCCTTCCATATTTAAAGATAAATTTTGAATTGAGTCTTGCCGAGGTATAATCTCTTCCCGCACCATTAACAACATGGTTTTCTTTTATTGAGACAATCTTTAGAGAACCATTATCTACAAAAGAATTCTTTATGTCGTCAGTGTAATGCTGCAACTCACCGTTCCACCATCCACCGTCTGGGTTTGGAGGTAGGGTCTGGTGGTGCCAACGTTCGGGGTCAGGTTTTCCATCATAATTAAACTCATCTCCCCACACCATAACATAAGACTGGTCAAATTCATTTATAACCTCGCACCCATTTTCGTCTACCGCCAAAAAGTTATCAGAGTTTGGGCATAAATCAATATCATCAGATACTCCGTCCCCATCTGTATCAGGTATAATAATATTCGTCTCCTTAAATTCAGCTACAACACTCAGGTCAGAGTTAACTACGACATCGATAGGATTAACGGACCCATTTATATCACCTGACCACCTGACAAATTCATAAGATGGATTACTTACAGCTTCTAACTTGAGGTTGGACCCCATCTCTACACTCTGGTTTCCATCGTATACGATGCTTCCTGCATTATCAGGAATGATAATGAATGATAAACTTGCAAGCTCTTCGTCTGAACATGATAAAAAAAATAATATGAGAATAAAAGATATCCTGTAACTCAATTGACTTCTAATTAATTTATAATTTACAATTTATAAAAAACTAATAATTTGGTATATATAAGAATACACTTTTAATAAAAAAAAGGGCAAAATCATTCCATAAATTATATTTTTTATAAAATAATATCTTATTATTATAAATAATGTAATTTTTATGCTTTTGATTAAAAATATTTTGTTTTTATATTAAAATAATTAAAAAATATATAATTTTGATTATTCATTTATAGTTTGGTTTAACACTTCAAACTGGTTAGTTAGTTAGTTAATGCCCCTTGGTCGGGGCATTTTTCTTTTAAGAATATTATCATATATTTGCCGCAAAAATCAAATCATGAATTTAGAAATTAAAGAATTTATATCCGCCACAATGATTCTTTTTGCTATAATAGATGTGGTAGGAAATATTCCGCTGATAATTCTGCTAAGAGAAAAATTTAAAGTCATTGAATCAGGGAAGGCTACAATAGTATCTCTGGTTATAATGGTAACATTCCTCTATGTCGGAGAAATTATATTACAACTGTTAGGTGTTGACATCAACTCTTTCGCCGTAGCCGGATCTATTATTATTTTATTTCTAGCGACAGAGATGATACTTGGCGTTAAGTTATATAAAGATAACAACCCAAAGACAGCATCAATAGTACCAATAGCCTTCCCCCTAATAGCTGGCCCAGGTACATTAACAACTCTGATATCTATTAAATCAGAGTTCAGTAATATCAATATTATTCTGGCAATTATTGTAAATATGGTACTTGTGTACATTGTTTTGAAATCATCAGAAAAAATTGAGAAGATGATAGGAAGTCAGGGGATAAACATACTAAGAAAAGTATTTGGTATTGTTCTACTTGCAATTGGAGTAAAGCTTTTTACAACAAATATCAAGATAATATTTTCTTGAGTAGATTAACAATTCTCTCTAATCTCAAACGCCTAGAACCCTTCACAAGAACATCAACCTCCTCAAACTCCATTTTCGAAAAAGCTTTTTCCATCTCATTATAGCTATTATACCAACTTGATTTTTTATTAGTATTGTGAGCATCAAGCATTTTCTCACCAACGAAAACACAACTTCTTAAATTTAATTTAGAAGTAAGAATTCCCAATTGAGTATGTTCGATTGATGAAATTTCACCAAGCTCATTCATGTCACCTAAAATAAGGATCTTTTCATTATCTGAAAAATTCATAACGGACCCTATTGCATTTTTCATAGAGATAGGGTTTGCGTTATAGGCATCGAGAACAATAGTAGACCTATCTACACAAATAACTTCTGACCTATTATTTATAGGCAATTCAGAAGAACATATACCTTTAGAAGATTCTGACTCACTTATTCCAAAAAACTTAGCAATAGAAATTGCTATCATTATATTCTCATAATTGTACCTACCAAATAGCTTTGATACCCTGAGCTCATCGACCCCACTCTTCTCATCTTTTACTTTAAATTTAATTTCTGGCTCATAAACTTCCTCACCTTCACCCGATAACATAACCTTTACTTCAATATTTGAATTTTGCCCGTCTACATGGATAGCCCTTTTAAATCTTTTGGAGAAATTTTCTATTGTCTTGTCTTCAGTATTTAAAAAGATCTGACCCCCATTCTTGTTAAGGTAATCATACAGTTCAGACTTCCCCCTGACAACACCCTCGAATGATCCAAAACCTTTGATGTGTGCATTAGAAATATTTGTGATTACGCCACATGTTGGCTTAGCTATCTTACACAAAACCTCTATCTCCCCAACCGAACTTGCACCCATCTCTATAACACCAACCTCGTGCTTATCAGAGATATCTAAAATACTAAGCGGCACCCCAATGTGGTTGTTAAGATTTCCTTTTGTAGCATATACCTTAAACTTTGTTCCAAGAGCAATTTCAATTAAATTTTTTGTGGTAGTCTTTCCGTTAGAACCTGTTATCCCTACAATCGGTATCTTTAAATTATCTCTATGAGCAGCAGCAAGGTCTTGTAACGCTTTGAGAGTATCTTCAACAAATAAAATATTTTTTGATTTATCGCCAAGAATTGGATTGTCTACAACACTGTAAAGCGCACCTTTTTCTAAAGCCTCGAGGGCAAAGTCGTTGCCATCAAAGTTATCACCCCTCAGACAAAAAAATATATTGTTTTTTTTAACGGTCCTCGTGTCAGTGGAAATCCCAGAACTTCCCTTAAATATTTTGTACAGTTCTGTTACCTCTGTGAACATTATGTTTTTTTTACTTTATAAGCCACATCTACTTTACCTTTCATTATCTCAGACAATTTATTTTTAAGGAGTTTCCTTTTGAGAGGTGAGAGATAGTCTACAAAAAGCTTACCATCTATATGATCAAATTCGTGCTGTATGACCCTTGCCCTCATGTTATCATACTCCTCTGTTTTTTTGTTCCACGACTCATCAAAGTATGTTATTTTAATCACCGACTTTCTAGACACATCACCCCTGACATGAGGAATACTGAGACACCCCTCCTCAAAATCCCAAGCTTCTCCACTCTCACCTTCAATAACAGGATTGATAAAAACCTGCTTAAAACTTTTCATTTGCTCATCTTCCAGCATCGATCCGTCAATAACAAAAATTCTTTTGGATATTCCAATCTGTGGAGCTGCCAGGCCTATACCGTCAGCACTATGCATAGTCTCAAACATATCTTCAGCTAACTCCTTTACATCTATCTCACCCTCAACTATTTCATCAGCTTTTGCTCTAAGAACTGAGTCTCCGTACAGAGTTATAGGATATATCATGATTTTCTAATTAAGTAAGACTGCAAAATTAAACTTGCACTAACTTTATCAATATTACTTTTTTTTCTTCTATATTTTTTATTCTTTCCAAGAAAAATCAGTGAGTCCTTAGCAATTTTAGAAGTGTACCTTTCGTCATAAGTCTCAATCTTAACAGAGCTAAATTGAACAGCTAACTTAGCTATGAATTCTTTTGTCATTACGGTTGAGTCTGTAGGTTCTCCCCTCAAATCTAAAGGCATTCCCACTAGGAAAAGATCAACTTCGTTTTCATTCAGATAGGATTTTATGAAATTAAATATCTTTTGGTTTTCACATGTCAGTAAGGGTGTAGATATTATCCTTTGCTCATCAGTTACGGCTACACCTACCCTCTTGGCTCCGTAGTCAAAACAAAGAATTCTTGCCATTAATTAAGAAAGGATATATTTCTAATCTTATCAGAGATGAGATTTTCCAATTCTAGAGCTCTTGGAAATAAAATTTTATTTTCAATATCTGAATGAATTTCTAATTCATTATCAAAATCTTTTAACTCTTGAAATATAACTTTTAGGTGAAGGTTATCAATATTATCTAGCGAATAGTTCTTTGTTAGACCCCTGATGCCGCTCATCTCAGAATCTTCATTCATGTGTTCATCAGCGATTTCCTTCAAAGAAATATTTTTAAGAGCAAAAAATAATTTTGCGTGATCAGAACCCTTAACTCTTGAACTAGATAAATTTTGAATATGAGTAAAAATAAACTTTTCTTCCTCTAAAATGTGATCTACAAAGTCTTCATAAAAAATAGGGAAAATGAATTTAAGATCTTCAAAGAATGGGTAGGATTTATCTTCAATATCTAAGTTAGAAATTAAGTCTTTGATATATGGCAGCTTATTCTTTATGAAATAGCTATGATTATGTTTCAGGTATTCAATCACTAGATTTAGAGGAGAGTTCTCTAGTGTACCAAAATCTAAGTCAAAAGATTCGTCTAGAGAGATCCTGTACCCCAACAATGACTCTTTTTTTATTCCTTTTATTTTACAGATTTCATTTATAGTAAGATCCCCACATTTATAGAAGTTGACTCCAAATGAATCGAGTACTTTCGCGTACCTAAAGTCATTATCAACAACATTATAAATTCTCTGATTTTCCACGTTTCCTGTTTTTAAAAACATGGAGCTAAAAGTAGGAATTAATATTTATTTTATAAAACAATTATTAAGAAAATATTGATAAACCTTATTATTTATCCGTTCATAGAAACTAAAAATTCTTCGTTATTTCTAGTACCCTTGATTTTGGAGAGTAAAAACTCCATTGCTTCAACAGAATTCATATCAGCAAGATACTTTCTTAAAATCCAAAGTCTTGATAACTCGTCTTTATCCATTAATAGGTCTTCCCTTCTAGTTCCAGATGCTGTTACATCGATTGAAGGGTAAATTCTTCTATTTGATAATTTTCTATCCAGCTGAAGCTCCATATTTCCAGTTCCTTTGAACTCTTCAAATATGACTTCATCCATTTTCGATCCTGTCTCTATAAGAGCGGTTGCTAAAATAGTTAAAGAACCACCTTTTTCAACATTTCTAGCAGCACCAAAAAATCTTTTTGGCTTATGTAAAGCATTTGCGTCGACACCTCCAGAAAGAATTTTTCCTGAAGAAGGTATGACTGTATTGTGTGCTCTTGCCAGCCTAGTTATAGAATCTAAGAGTATAACAACGTCATGACCACACTCTACCATTCTCTTAGCTTTCTCTAATATGATATTTGCAACCTTAACGTGCCTTTCAGCTTGCTCATCAAAAGTAGAGGAAACAACCTCTGCCTTAACACTTCTCGCCATGTCCGTAACTTCCTCAGGTCTCTCATCTATCAAAAGTATCATTAGATAGACCTCAGGATGATTCTCGGCAATTGCGTTAGCAACCTGCTTAAGGAGAACTGTCTTTCCCGTCTTAGGCTGAGAAACTATCATTCCTCTCTGCCCCTTACCAATTGGTGAGAAAAGATCTAAAATTCTTGTAGAGTAATTATCTTGGTTTGTACTTAGGTTAAGTTTCTCTTCAGGAAATAACGGAGTCAGATATTTGAAAGGGATTCTATCTCTAACCTCTTCTGGAGTCTTCCCATTAATTTCTGAAACCTCAATCAATGCAAAATATTTTTCATTTTCTTTAGGAGGTCGAATTTTACCTAGAACAGTGTCTCCCGTCTTAAGACCAAATAATTTTATTTGTGATGGAGAGACATATATATCGTCTGGGCTAGCCAAGTAATTATAGTCACTACTTCTCAAGAAACCGTATCCGTCTTGCATCATCTCAAGAACACCTTCACTTTCAATAACACCCTCAAACTCCTTGACCTTCTTCTCATATTCAGAATTTTTTCTTTGATCAGGTCTCTCTTTTCTAACTCTGGTGTCTCTCCTATCATTAGTCCTTCCTTTTGGGGCTGGTCTCTTAGTAGTTTTTTCACCATCTTCTTTTGGCTTCTCAGACTTTGATGAGGCTTTCTTAGGTTTAGAAATTGCCTGCTCATCTAATATTTTATAAATAAGGTCTTGCTTAGATAATTTTGATGCTCCCTTTATCTTGAGCTCCTCAGTTATCTCTTTAAGCTCTGATAATAGCTTATCATTAAGTTGGTCCATTGTGTACATATCGAAAAAAGTTTAGATTAATGTGTGTTAGTGGGAGTTTTTAAGGTTGACCCAGTAACAATTGACTCCGCAATGATACCATTATTCTTGAATTTGTCAAAAAAAAAATTAATTTTTATTAGATTGAAGTTTTAGAGCAAAAATTCATTCTAAATTAATAAAAAACCTAGACATGCTTGAAATAACCAGGATTAGAAACGACTTCGATAATGTAGTGAAAGCACTCAAAAAAAGAGGTCTTTCTGGAATAGAAAAAAAATTAAATGATTTGATAGCTTCCGATAACCTAAGGAAATCTCAGAAGACAGAGATAGATAAGATATTTAATGAATCAAATAACCTCTCAAAAAAAATTGGCATAGCATATAAAAGTGGAGAAACTGGTGAAATAGAGTCTTTAAAAAATAAGTCTCAGGAGTTAAAAGAAAAAAGCAAGAAAATTGCTGGGAGTCTTAAAAATACAGAGAGTGAGATTAATGAGATCCTGCTTGCGTTACCCAACACTCCAGATAACAGGGTGCCTGAAGGCAAAAGTGATAAAGATAATAAGGTCATACACACCTCCGATTCTTCTGAAGTTAACAAAGACCTAAAACCGCACTGGGACCTTATAAAAGAATTCAATATTATTGATTTTGAGACTGGCAATACTATTACTGGAGCAGGTTTCCCTCTCTACACAGGAGATGGGGCAATACTCCAAAGGGCTCTAATAAACTATTTTTTAGACTTTGCCAGAGAAGAAGGTTATACAGAGGTTCAGCCTCCTATTTTAATCAATGAGATCTCTGCTCTAAACACAGGTAATTTACCAGACAAAGAGGGTCAAATGTATAAAATTGAGAATGAGAATTTATATTTAATCCCTACCGCTGAAGTACCTGTAACTAATATTTACAATAAGAAAATAATAGAATCAAATTTATTGCCAATTAAGAATGCTGCCTATACGCCATGCTTCAGAAAGGAGGCAGGCTCATGGGGATCTCATGTCCGAGGTTTAAACCGACTTCATCAATTTGATAAGGTAGAAATTGTTCAAATACAAAGCAAAAATGATTCTGAAGATGCACTAAACGGCATGTGTGATCATGTTCAGAAGCTCATAGAAAGCCTTGAAATTCCATTCAGAAAAATTCTTTTATGTGCTGGGGATTTAGGATTCACATCTAGCATAACATATGATTTTGAGGTCTATGCACCCGGTCAAGACAGATGGCTAGAATGCAGCTCAGTTAGTAACTTCTTAACATACCAGTCTAATAGAATGAATCTTAAAATTAAGGATGGGAAATCAAAAGAGCTTGCACATACCCTCAACGGATCAGCTCTTGCACTACCGAGGATATTGGCTTCAATAATTGAAAATAATCAGGGAGAAAATTCAATAACTATTCCTAAGGTCCTACATAAATATACTGGCTTTAAAATGATTTCTAGATGATAATTAGAAATGGTAAAAAAAGTGATATACCAGAGGTATTTAATTTAATTAAAGAACTTGCTGAATATGAAAGAGCCCTTGATAAAGTAACAAATTCTGTAGAGAGACTTGAACAAGACGGTTTTGGTACAAACCCTGTGTATGAATTATTCGTTGCAGAAAACGAAAATAAAATAGAGGGAATGGCTCTGACATATTACAGGTACTCTACATGGAGAGGAAAGGTTTTATCAATAGAAGACTTAATAGTTAATGAGGCCTCAAGGAGAAAAGGGATTGGTAAAAAAATTTTTGACTTCGTATTGGATCATGCAAAAAATCAGAATTGTTTGGGTCTATGTCTTCAAGTCCTTGACTGGAATGAGATTGGCATTAACTTCTATAAAAAATATAAAATGGAGTTTGATAATGAGTGGATAAATTGTTATCTAGAATTTTAGTATGAATAATATAAAAAATATATGTGTTATTGGTAGTGGCTTCGCTGGAATCTCAGCTGCAACTTACCTAGCCAGTGAAGGACATAATGTATATGTCCTAGAAAAAAATTCAAAAGTTGGTGGTAGGGCAAGGAAATTTACCGCTAAAGGGTATACATTCGATATGGGACCCTCTTGGTACTGGATGCCTGATGTATTTGAAAAATTTTTCTCTGATTTTGGGAAGGACATAGGAGATTATGTGAATCTAAAAAGGCTAAACCCATCATACAGGGTTTATTTTCCAGAAAATGAGAAGTTAGACATCCCAGCTGATTACGAGGAACTAAAAGAATTATTTGAAGAACTTGAAGAGGGTGCAGGAGAGAAACTTGATCAGTTTATATCACAGGCGGAAACAAAATATAATGTTGGGGTAAAGGGCTTAGTCTACAAGCCTAGCCTTTCAGTAAAAGAGTTTATAAACAAGGAAACTATAACTGGAGCATTAAAGTTGGATATCTTCAACTCAATGCATAAACACATAAGAAAATTTTTTAAAAATGAAAAAATAATAAAACTATTAGAGTTTCCTATTTTATTCCTAGGAGCGACTCCTAAAAACACTCCTTCACTCTACAGCCTTATGAATTATGCAGACATAAAATTAGGGACTTGGTACCCAAAAGGTGGTATGCATAAAATAGTCGAGGCTATGGTTTCTCTTGCAAAGGATAAAGGAGTAAAATTTTACTTCAGTGAAGAAGTTAGATCATTTGACTACTCAAATAATACTATCTCAAATGTAATAACTGAAAAGAAGACGTTCGATGCAGACTATGTTGTGTGCTCTGCTGACTACCACCATTTCGATCAGAACATACTAAAAGAAAAATTTAGGAACTATTCAAAATCTTACTGGAATAAGAGAGTCCTAGCCCCATCATCTCTCATCTTTTATATTGGTTTGGACAAAAAGCTTAAAAACGTAAAGCATCATTGTCTTTTCTTCGATAAAGATTTTGAGAATCATGCCGAGGAAATATATTCTACACCAAGGTGGCCATCAGAACCACTATTCTATGCATCATTTACATCAAAATCTGATAAAACAGTAGCGCCTGAGGGTTGTGAGAATATGTTTTTATTAATGCCAGTAGCTCCTGATCTTGAGGATAATAAAATAATTAGGGATAGGTATTTTGAATTGATTCTATCAAGACTTGAGAAGATCACTAAACAAAATATCAGGGATCACATCGTATATAAAAAGAGTTATGCCATTAATGAATTTAAGAAAGACTACAATTCATTTAAGGGTAATGCTTACGGCCTTGCTAACACTCTGTTTCAGACTGCAATATTTAAGCCATCACTTAGGAATAAAAAATTATCTAATCTTTATTTTAGTGGACAACTCACAGTACCTGGACCTGGGGTACCCCCGTCAATAATATCAGGAAATGTAGTTGCTAATGAAATACTAAAAAAAATATAGTTAGTAATCTAACTCGTAATTCTCAAGTTGAATATCATCGATTCCATCACCATCAAATGGATTTTCTATCTGTTCTTGAACATTAAATAGTGAGATCAGTATGAATGAAATGATAATATTTAAAGCATAGACAATAAATGTTGTGTCAAAATATTCAGTCCCTCCAAAAGTAGAACCAATTTCATTTAATTGACCGGAATACCCAATATTATAGATTAGAGTTGGAGCATAATAGAAGGGAAATATATATATAAACAATTCACAATAAGCCCTTATTGTTTGGGGGGTCCTGTGTACCTTAATAGATATTGAATTTTCAACTCCCATGATAACATCTCTCATAAGTCTGTAAACTCTTACAGAGATACTTCTACCAAGGAACTCTCTATTCTTATCTATAAACAGTTTTATATTCTGTATTGAATTATTTAGTGGTTCTTTATTATTTGATTCTGAATATAAAAACTTTATTAGTTCAGATTTTACTTCAATTACCTGTTTACCTATACTTTTCTTATCGGCCTCAGGCACTTTTGAAACAGTAAAAATATATTTAATTGAAGCCAGAGCTCCCTTTGCCCTTCCGAGATGCTCGAGTGCCTTCTCTCTTCTCTGAAAAGCACTACCTAAAGTAAACACAAGTGGGAAGACAACAGCAATAGAGATTAGAGTTAAATCTAGGTTAAATGCAAGTTGGTATTTAAAGGCTAACCATGTTGCAATCACGGAAATAATTAATGAAATTAGTGTCCTAATATTTAGTGCACCTGTGTATTTTTTAACGTTCATGAAAGAGAAAATTAATAAAGAAAGGATTAAAATTCTATTTTTGAGTGTTTTATATTTATTTCTAAATACTTATACCTCACATTCTCAGTCAAATAAACTTTTTGGAGATGACCTAAACTTAAAAGTTCAGTTATCATTTGACTTCAAAGAACTTTATAAAAATACAAACGACTCAACATTCATAAAATCAAAAATGATTTTTTCAGGAGACGGAGTTGGAGAAGACACTATCACCACCAGAGTTCGAGTTAGAGGAAACTTCCGAAAGAAGATTTGTTACTTCAAGCCCATGAGGCTAGAGGTAAGGAAAAAACAAGCTGAGAATACAATTTTTGAAGGAAACAGAAAGTTAAAACTTGTCGTCCCTTGTCAAAATGAAAAAAATAAAGACGAGCTAATTTATAAAGAATATATGGCTTATAAATTCTTTGAGGAGCTCTCAGATATACACCTAAAAACCCAGCCCGTTTCTCTCAAGATAATTGAACTAAAGAACGGGAAGGAAATTGAACATACTATGTTCGCATTCCTTGTAGAAGACGACGACAAAGTAGCTGATAGACACGAAATAAAAAAATACCCGAAAAGGAGAATGAGTCCACTCGCAGTCAAAGACTCTTCGGCAATAAACTTCACCTTATTCTCTTACATGATTGGCAACACTGACTGGTCGCTGGCATACCAGCATAATACCGAAATGTTTTACGATGGCAGGAGGATGATTGCCATCCCATACGACTTCGATCACAGTGGATTGGTAAACGCATTTTACGCTAAACCGAATCCAATGTTAAAAATTTCTAGTGTTACAGAGAGAGTTTACAGGGGCCTCTGTAAGAGGAACCCACAAACATTTTCTAATATGAGGGAGTTTTATATATCGAAAGAGAACTCTATTATTAACGTACTCAATGGATTTAAAGAATTCTTTGACGATAAAGAGTTCAAGAGGTTAGATGATTACATAAAGTCATTTTATGATATTTTGAAGTCTGACACAGAATTCAAAAATAAAATCCAAAGTAAGTGTAGAGGATAATGTCATTGAATGAAAGACGCTATCAAACTTTATGAAGAAGTAAGTTTTAACTGCAGTGAGTTAATAACAAAGAAATACAGCACTTCATTTTCCTTAGGAATCAACACATTAGATAAAAAAATACATAAACCTATTTACGCAATATATGGTTTTGTCAGGTTTGCAGATGAAATTGTTGACACTTTCCATAACCTCGACAAAGAAACTATTCTCAACCAGTTCGAAGAGGACACTTACGATTCTATTAATAAAAAATTTTCTACAAACCCAGTGCTTCACGCATTCCAATCTGTTGTCAATAAACACAAAATTAAAAAAGATCATATCCAGGCATTTTTAAATAGTATGAGGATGGATCTGAAAATGAAAGATTTTACACAAAAAAGTTACGAAGATTATATCTACGGATCCGCTGAAGTAGTAGGCCTGATGTGTTTAAAAGTTTTTTGTGATGATAAAGAATACAACAAGCTTGAGAGTTATGCTATCAGCTTGGGTTCAGCATTTCAAAAAGTAAACTTCCTAAGAGATATAAGGAGTGATTTTGAAGAGAGGGGAAGAGTATACTTTCCAGGAGTAAAATTTGAGACCTTCAGTGAAGCTGATAAAAAAAGCATTGAGAAAGATATTGCTAAAGATTTCAGTAATGCTCTGATAGGTATAAAGATGCTTCCATCAGTAGCCAGGTCTGGTGTCTACCTTTCGTATAAATATTACCTAGAATTACTTGATAAGATTAATTCAAAAGATTCCTCTACTATAAAAACAGAAAGGGTAAGAATTTCAAACATAAAAAAATTTATGATCTTTGTGGGAACTTACATAAACCCTATATGACACTTTATTTTTATCTTTTATTGTTTACTCTGTCATTTCCTCTTGGGGCCTCATGGGATAAACGTTTCAAATACGCTAAAAATTTTAAGTACTTATTTCCAGCAATTTTTATTACTGGAGCCATCTTCATAGTCTGGGATATTATATTCACAAAAAATGGTGTGTGGGGATTCAGTGATATACATGCAAGCAACTTCAAAATTTTCTATCTGCCAGTTGAGGAGTGGCTATTTTTCATAATTATTCCCTTCTCTTGCATATTCATTTACGAGAGTGTAAAATATTTCCACAACGTTAAAAAGTATAACTCGATTGCGCGATATATTTTTCTTGTCACAGGAGCTATATTAATTGTTTTTGGTTCTTTGAATAGTGAGAGGGATTATACTTTCTGGAATTTTATCTTCTGTGGAATGTTCCTGCTCTATAGTGGCTACAAAGAAAGAAAATACCATGCTAATTTTTTAGTGAGTTTTCTATATGTTCAGATTCCTTTTTTCTTGATAAATGGCATTCTAACAGACGGAAACTTTGATTTTGATTATACTACAGATCCAGTAGTATGGTACAATAACAGTGAGAATCTTTCCATAAGAATGATAACAATTCCGTTCGAAGATATATTCTATAACCTACTTCTTCTACTGATGAATGTAACATTTTATGAAAAATTTAAGTCTAAGACAATAACAAGTTTTTAATATTTAAATTTGTAGAATGTTAGGTCTAGATGTAACAATTGATACTAAGTCTGGTTTTTGCTTCGGTGTGGAGTACGCCATAGAAATTGCAGAAGAAATCTTAGAGCAAGATGGTGAACTGTATTGCCTTGGCGACATCGTCCATAACGACATGGAGGTTAAGAGGTTAGAAGATATGGGACTGAAAATTATTGATCACGAGGAGCTAACCAAGATGAGAGATGTAAAGGTTCTGATTCGAGCGCACGGAGAACCACCTTCAACATACGACCTTGCAATAAAAAATAATATCACCTTGATGGACGCATCGTGCCCTGTAGTTCTAAAACTTCAGAATAGGATAAAGAAATCCCACGACAAGAAAGAGAAAATTTATATTTACGGTAAACACGGACACCCAGAAGTAAAGGGACTAATGGGACAGACTGGGAAGGATGCTATCGTTTTCCAAGATATCAAAGAGCTAGACCTTAAAAATCTACCAGAGTCAATAACTCTCTACACGCAGACAACAAAGAGCAAAGAGAAGTTTTATGAGATTGTCTCGAAGCTAACAAAAACAGGAATAGATGTTAATGTTAATGACACGCTATGCCGTCAGGTAAGTAATAGGGATAACCAACTTCAAGACTTCTCAAACAACTTTGATAAGATTGTGTTTGTTTCGGGTACAAAATCATCAAATGGGAATGCATTATTTAATGTATGTAAACAAAACAATTCTAACTCATATTTCGTTTCATCATCTGATGAAATTGATAGGGGCTGGTTTAGTAAGGATGAGAAAGTTGGAATTTGTGGGGCAACATCCACTCCAATGTGGCTAATGGAAGAAGTTAAAAGTAAGATATTAGAATTTTAAGTTATGATTCTGAACATTTCAATAGTTGTAGGTACATTTATTTTTATGGAGGGAGTAGCGTGGTTTACTCACAAGTACGTTATGCATGGCTTCCTTTGGACCTGGCACAAATCACACCACAAGAAACACGATCACTTCCTTGAATTAAATGATTTATTTGCAGTGGTGTTCTCTATACCATCTATTGCTCTGATCTATTTTGGTTATACATACGAGGCGTATGCCATCCTCAAATATTTTGGTATCGGAATATTCTTGTACGGGGCTGCATATGTTATATTTCATGACATAATAGTTCACAGAAGAATTAAAATAAAATTCAAGGCAACAAGTACTTACCTAAAAAGGATAAT
>CAJWTC010000026.1 GCA_913046795.1 uncultured Flammeovirgaceae bacterium
AATGGGTATGTTAAATATCTACCATCTTATTTAGATTATAATCTCAAGCCATCTACATGGATATCTCCATCCTTACTTGAACCTCAGAACACTCATTTAATTCATAACAGATTAAATATGAGAGGTTACTTTGGTAAAAATCTTACTCTTGGAGTTGAGTTAAGAAATAGAATTATGTTTGGAGATTTACAGGTAATTCAGTCAGATCAGGGTTGGGTAGACATGTCATTTTATGTTTTAGATAAACCAAAAGTGATTTTTCATAGCATGGTAGATAGGCTGTGGTTAAAGTATCAAAAAAATAAATTTGAGATTAACATTGGTCGTCAGAGAGTCAATTGGGGAATTAATACAATTTGGAATTCTAACGACTTATTTAATGCCTATAATTTTATTGATTTTGACTATGTAGAAAGACCAGGATCAGATGTTATTAGGCTTATATATACTGGAGATAATCTCTCAAGTCTTGAGTTGGTTTTTATGCCCACAAATAAAGGAAGAAATGTCTTTGCTGGAATGTATAGGTTCAATAAACTTGGTTATGATTTTCAGATAATTGGTGCTGACTATTTCGATGATGTTGTAATTGGTGGGGGATGGGCTGGAAATATTTTGAAAGCTGGGTTTAAAGGAGAATTGTCTTATTTTATAAATAAATATACAGAGAATGTCTTAAGCTTGTCATCATCAATAGACTATTCTTTCAAAAATGGCTACTACATATTAGTATCTTATCTATATAATTCTCAAGGAAGAAATACTCCGGGATTGATGAATTTTATTAATATAACAGAAAATGTTTTATCTCCTAGGAATCTTATGCCATCTAAAAACTCATACCTTTTACAGATAACAAAGCCAATTTCTCCACCTGTTAATGCCTCTTTTACGGTAATGTATGGCTCTGGTATAAACTTACTTTATATATCACCTAGTATCTCTTACGACGTAAGTTCAAGGATAGACTTGAGCGTTATAGGACAAATTTTTTTCTTAGAAAATACTCAAAAAATAGAAAATTTGATGAGAGGTGTCTATTTGCAGATGAAGTATAGTTTCTAATTTAATCGATTGCCTCAATCTCTTTTAGTACCTCATTAGCTTCTGCTAATTTTTCATCGCTATCTTTCCGACTCACATTAGAAAGCTCATATGACTGCTTTAGGAGTTTATTGTACTTATCTATTAATTTCTGCTTTTTTGATTTAAATAATCCAAACATAACTGATCATACGATTTCAGTTATCTTTTGTTTAGTTAAAAGGCGTTATCATCTCTGGAGGTTTTGAGTCGTCAAAGTAAAGTATATCACAATTACAATTTACTTTAACATATTTCTCTGTAATTTTTTTTGATACATTATCGAAATAAGTTAGGTAAAATGTCCAGTCTTCTAATACTACTATACCGTCAAGCGCTAGAAGACTCCCTCTACTTTTAACTTCTGTTTCTAGATACTGTTGACAGTTCCTAGGTTGATTGTAATAACACTCTTCAGATTTTTTTTCCTTTGTAGTACAACCATTTCCAATGAAAAAAAGTATTACTAGTATAATCAACAATTTATCTATCATGTCATTTAAAGAAGTTTTGTTTTTATTTCTATTCATATGGGGAATTCCTAGTACATATTTCAGAAGCAAATTTAGAAAAATTGTTTATAAAACAAACGATTGGAAAATCAATATAAAACCATTATTTAGGAAAGAGATACTTGCATTATTTACAAATATGTATCCAGAGAATAGAGAGTATCTGAGTTTAAGAAATAACTATAGAGCCTATCTCACCGTCTATTTAATACTATTTATCATTTATTTAAATA
This sequence comes from uncultured Flammeovirgaceae bacterium, assembly GCA_913046795.1. Classification (GTDB taxonomy): domain Bacteria; phylum Bacteroidota; class Bacteroidia; order Cytophagales; family MED-G16; genus MED-G16. The sequence continues at coordinate 1,829 of CAJWTC010000026.1, forward strand.
TATAGCTATTGAAATTTATTTTTTTATCACACCTTATTTGTAACGCAGTAATGATTGGAGTTATATCTATAACTCAACTTATTACCTACCCCTCTTTTTTAGAAATAGATAGAGCTAAGTTTATTGATTTTCATAAAAATTATGTTAAAACTATATCTTTTATTGCTGTGCCAGCTATGATTTTGGAGCTCTTTACACTAATATATATGAATATATATATAAGCAATTTAATTCTTATGAAGTCTCTCCTGGTTCTGATAATGCTCTGGTTAATAACCTTTATAATAATAGTACCTATTCACAATCAACTATCAAAAGAATTTGATGATGAGAAAGTGATTAGTCTTATCAGATACAACTGGATAAGATCAGTTCTTTGGACCTCAAAAATTTTTATCATACTTTATATTTTTTATGAAGAATTTTAATTTATCAGATACTGAAACAGATAGAATAATTCAAATGTGTTGGGAAGACAGGACCCCTTTCGATGTAATTATTAAACAATTTAACTTATCTGAGAAAGAAATTATTTCTATTATGAGAAATAATCTTAAAAGATCTTCATTTATAAGATGGAGGAAAAGAGTGGATAATAGAAAAACCAAACACACAGCATTAAGTTCTTCAGATGATAACAGATTTAAATCTAAATCACAAAGGCAAATCACGCTTAATAAAATTTCTTAATTAACATTTACCTTTTATATAGTTTTTCTTATTATTAATAAGATTAATAAATTTTATCTAAATTCGTACTCAATTTTGCATATGAAAAAGCTTTTAATATTTATTCTTTTTATACCTTTTGTAACATATACACAAAATATAGAATTTGTTGAGTATGATCTCGATAATGGTCTTCATGTCATACTACATAAGGACAATAGTGCTCCAGTAGTAACTACTCAGCTCATGTTCCACGTTGGAAGTAAGGACGAAGACCCAGAAAGAACGGGATTTGCTCATTTCTTTGAGCACATGCTTGGTGAAGAGACTAAGAATATGGCAAAAGGGGAATGGTATAAAATATTATCTGCAAATGGCGGAGAAGGTAATGCTGGCACAAGCTTGGATTATACTTATTACTACGCAACTATGCCATCTAATAGTTTGAGGTTAGGTATATGGAGATATTCTGAGATTTTATTTCACCCAATTCTAAACGAAGAAGAAATAAGAATTCAAAGGGGCGCTATTAAAGAGGAGAAAAGACTCCGAGATAATCAGCCATATAGTAGATTTCTTGAATATATTCAAAAGCATCTTTTTAAGGCTCATCCATATAAGGAACCTATAATAGGGAGTATTGAACATCTTAATGCTGCAGAATATGAAGATTTTATAGATTTTAATGCAAAGTTTTATACTACTAGAAATGCAGTTTTTACTGTAGCTGGGGATATTGATATTGAGGAAACAAAAGAGATGGTTAGCTATTATTTCAGTGAAATTCCTGATAATCCTAAACCAGAAAAAATTTTCCCTAGAGAATCAGATATAATTTCTGAGACAAGGGTGAAGGAATACGATCCAAATATTCAAATACCTGCTATTTTCTTAAATTATAGGACTCCTCCAATGAAATCAAGGGAGGCGAGAGTATTAGACCTAATCTCTACCTACCTAAGTACGGGAAAGAGCTCTAGATTATATAAGAAATTAGTTGATGAAAAAAAGATTGCACTTGAAGTACAAGCTGTTAGTCTGCCACTAGAAGAGTATGGGATATACGCAATCTTTGCTCTCCCTCTTGGTGAGACAACTCTCGACAGATTAAAGTCAGAGATCGACGAGGAAATAATATCTTTAAAGTCAGAATTAATATCCGAAAAAGATTATCAGAAGTTACAAAATATATATGAGAATAATTTTGTTAATTCTAATGCTTCAATCGAGGGGGTAGCCACTTCTTTGTCACAGTACCATTTGTTCTACGATGACACAAATCTTATTAATTCATCTATTGACATATACCAGTCTATCACAAGAGAGGAAATCAGAGATGTAGCAGTAAAATATTTAAATGATAACCAAAGAGTTGTCATGGATTATTTACCTGAAAATAAATAATTATGAGAAAATTAATTTTAGTTCTGTTCTTGTTTGCCTTTAATTTTAGTTTCTCTCAAGTTGATAGGTCTTTACCAGAACCTGGTCCTGCTCCAAAGATTAACTTTTCTAAACCATTCATGAAAGTCCTCTCAAATGGACTTACCTTAATGGTTGTTGAGAATCATAAATTACCAAGAGTAAGTATTTCTTTGATAATTGATAATCCACCTATATTAGAGAAAGATTTATCTGGAATATCTAGCCTAACTGGTAGTTTGATGGGGCTTGGTAATAAATACCAAGACAAAGATAGTTTTAATGAAGAAATTGATTTTATGGGCGCCTCCATGAGTTTTTCTTCTCAGAGTGGATTTGCTTCATCTCTTTCACGTCATTTTTCAAGAACTTTTGAGATGTTTTCCAATGCGGCACTAACTCCTTTGTTTCAGGAAGAAGAATTCCTTAATGAGAAGGAAAAATTGATTACAAATATTGAGAATAATCAGAAGAGTGTTACGGCTGTTGCAAGAAAGGTTGAGAGAGTCCATGCGTATGGCAGGAATCATCCTAATGGAGAGTTTTCTACAAAAGAATCAGTAGAAAATATACAGCTATCTGACATTGAAGAATTTTATAAGTCTTACTTTAAGCCTAATAATGCTTATCTGGTAATTATAGGAGATGTTTCTTTAGATCTCTCAGAGGAATTGGCTATAAAATATTTTGGGAAATGGAAGTCTGATAAAAAATTAGCAAAAAAGTTTGGTCAAAATTCAATTAATGCTTTCAATGCTGTAAGGAATAAGGACGGGATTAAAGTTAATATTGTAGATATGCCAAATTCTGCTAATTCAGAGATATCATTTCAGAATATAGTAAACCTTAAGATGTCTGATGAAGATTATCATGCAGCTGTTCTAACAAATAAAATTTTGGGTGGTGGCCCAGAGAATAGACTTGAGCAGCAAATAAGAGAGGTAAAATCTTTTGCATACTACTCTAGATCAAGTATTGGTGATAACAAATATACTGGCACAAGATTTAGAGCTACTACAACCACAAAACCAAGTGTTACAGATAGTGCTATCTACGAGATAGCAAGTGAGATTAAAAAAATACAGACAGAACTAGTTAGTGAGGATGAGCTCAGTCGTGTCAAGTCCAAGTTCTTTGGTGAGTTTGTTTTGGCAATGCAGAGTCCTGCAACTCTTGCAAATTATGCTCTCCAGATTCAGAGCGAAAACTTATCTGATACTTATTTTGAAGAATATTTAACTAATATCAATAAAGTAACTCCTGAAAAAGTTAGGGATGTAGCTAATAAATACTTTGACCTTGAAAATGGTCAATTTATTGTAACTGGTAAAGGTTCAGAAATAATAGATCAACTTGATAAATTAGAAATTGAAGGAAATTCTATTCCTTTACAGTTTCTGTCTATTGACGGCGATCCTGTTGAAACGCCAAACTATGATGCACCAACCGGTATATCTAAAAAAGATGTTCTAGATAATTATATTAAAGCAATTGGAGGTATGGAAAAAGTGAAAGGTGTAAGTGCAGTTTCTATGCTTGCTGAGTCAGAAGTTCAGGGAATGAAGCTACAACAACTCTCTATTTCAGCAAGTCCTAATAAGACTATGCTCGAGACGATGATGATGGGTAATACACTCTTAAAAATTATATTTGATGGAGAGAATGGCTCTATGACACAGCAGGGAAACACAATGGAAATGCCTCAAGAGATGATAGAAAGTGCAAGGAATTCAACTCTCCCTTTCGAAGAGTTGGGTTGGTATGATAACGATAATGTTAGAATCACTTCTTTGTATGAAGAGGAGGGAAGAGAGTTTTATGTACTCGAGTTAATTAATAGTAATGGTGATGCGTCCTCATCAATATTCTACGATGTTGCGACAGGATTAAAATATAAGAAAACTGAAAAGGCTCAGATGCCAGATGGATCTGAATTTTTATCAGAGGCTTTCTACCTTGACTATAAGTCTGTTGATGGGATATCTTTCCCTCATACCTTGAGAATACCTTTTGGTGCAACTAGTCTCGAATTTAATGTTGTAAGTATTACACTAAACCCTGACGTAAAAGATTCCTTTATAATTCAAAATGATTGATAAAAAGTTCCTTAAAGATCTCGGAATTAATAAATCTAATATTGGTACTTGTGATGGTATAAACTGGTATGATTCAGGTGCTAGTGAAAGAACTGTCTTATCACCTGTAGATGGAAATGTAATTGCTTCTGTAACTGAGACAGATGAGAAATCTTATGAGAGAGTAATAAGAACTTCAAGTAAAGCATTTGTGAAATGGAGAAAAGTCCCAGCACCAAAAAGGGGAGAGATCGTAAGAAAGATTGGAGACGAGTTAAGGGTAAATAAAAATTCATTGGGTAAACTTGTTTCATATGAGATGGGAAAATCCTATCAGGAGGGACTCGGAGAAGTCCAGGAGATGATTGATATATGCGACTTTGCAGTTGGACTCTCAAGGCAATTATACGGTCTTACCATGCACTCTGAAAGAGAAAATCACAGAATGTATGAGCAGTGGCATCCTCTAGGTATCGTAGGTATAATATCTGCCTTTAATTTCCCTGTCGCAGTATGGAGTTGGAACGCAATGATTGCCATGGTGTGTGGAAATGTATGTGTTTGGAAACCTTCTGAAAAAACACCATTATCTGCGATAGCAACTCATAAAATAATAAATAAAATTCTTAGTGAGAATGAGCTTGAGGGAGTACTGAGTTTAGTAACTGATTGTGAAAAAAAACTTCTTGGGAAAAAAATAGCAAGTGACGCTAGAGTTGCTTTGGTATCAGCAACGGGATCAACAAAAATGGGAAAATCAGTTGCAGAGGTTGTGGGTTCTAGGTTAGGTAAGTCTCTTCTTGAGCTAGGTGGTAATAACGCTATTATTATTTCTCAAAATGCTAACATAGACATTGCAATTAGGGCTGCAGTTTTTGGTGCAATAGGAACAGCAGGGCAGAGGTGTACTACGACAAGGAGACTTATTATTCAAGATTTTATATATGACTCTTTCATTAAAAATTTGATGAAAGCATACGAACAAATAAGAATAGGTAACCCTCTTGATGAAGATAATCACATGGGTCCTCTTATTGATAAAGATGCTGTGGAGATGTATATAAATGCAGTCGATAGGATAAAGAAAGAGGGTGGAAAAGCTCTTATTGGAGGTGGTGTATTGGAGGGGGAAGCTTATGATTCTGGTTGTTATGTTAAACCTGCAATTTATGAGGTTGAAAATTCTTTTTCTGTTGTGCAAGATGAAACATTTGCACCGATTTTATATGTTATAAAATACTCTACTTTAGATCAAGCTATTAAAATTCAAAATGATGTACCACAAGGTCTTTCATCATCAATTATGACAACTAAAATATCTGAGGCAGAGGAATTTCTTTCCTCTTCAGGGTCTGATTGTGGAATTGCTAATGTAAATATTGGAACATCTGGTGCTGAAATTGGAGGTGCCTTCGGTGGTGAAAAGGAGACTGGGGGAGGAAGAGAGTCTGGTTCTGATTCATGGAAAGCTTACATGAGACGTCAGACAAATACCATTAATTATTCCGATGATTTACCTTTAGCTCAAGGGATTAAATTTGATTTTTAGATAATCATATCTATATTGGGTATTAGTTATAATATTTTAATTAATGTCTAAGTTTTTTATAATAATTCTAATTTTTGTTTCTTTTAACTCATTCTCTGTTAATATTAGGAGTCTCACATCAGTTTCTGGTGGCACTTCCATCTTAAAAAGTTCAGGAAAAAATTATAGAGTACATTTCTCAGTAGGTCAACAGAGTCCAATTGGTCAGATAAAGTCTAATATGATAAAAGCAAGACAAGGTTTTATTCAGCCACCTAAGTTTATTGAAACAAATTCAATTCTTAATAATCTCTTAAATGTCAAAATTTCTCCAAATCCATTTACAGAAGTTATAGATATTGTCTTCTCTGAGGAGATTAAAAATAAAATTAAAGTTAAAATTTATGACCTTATGGGAAGATTGGTTTTTAATGATGAACTTCCAATAAAATCCGAACATAAAATAAACCTGAATTTAATTCCAGATTCACAATTTATCCTCAGATTAGAGACTGAAAAGAAGTACTTTCAAGCAAAAATTATAAAGAGAATGAAATGAAAAGATTTATACTAATATTTCTTTTAATTCCAACTTTACATGTTAATGGACAAAAGATAAAAATTTTACAAGATGCCATTTTCGTAGAATATGGTAAATCAATATCAAGTTTTGACTACACTAATAGTTCAGGAGTTAAACTTGAAAATCTTCAGCCTATGACTAAAAATTATTTTAGATTAGGCTATAATCATGACTGGTATTTTAGTAATAAAAGTGTTCTCCAGCCAAATAGATTTAGTTTTTCTGTCTCGCTTGATTATAATAATTACGGTGCCCAAGGAAGTAATGCTATTCTTTATAATATTTATGAGTGGGATCTCGAATATTTGGGTCTTAATCTTGCGATCAATTATGATTTGATAAAGATGAGGGATTTTACATTTTATGTAACTGGTGGAGCTTCCTCAGATTATAATCTTAGAGGAACCCAGATGATAAATAATCAGGTTTATTCATTGGAGAATGTAGAAGAGTTTGATCCATTTTCATTCTTTTTTAAAGGAGGTGCTGGAATAACATATCCTATGTCTGAAAAGGCGAGGGTTTATGTTCAATATTTATATTCAACTAGTAATGTAATGAAAGACGACTCTGCAAGTAGCCTCGAGAGATTAAGTATTAGAAACCATTCAATTGGTGCCGGAGTTTTGGTAGATATTAAAGGTTTTAAAAAGAAAAAAACAGTTACGCAATAGAAAATGAAAAATTTATTATCTCTTCTTTCTTTTATTTTATTTATAAATATTCAGAGCTTTGCTCAGACTGATGGTATTAATTACCAGGCTGTAATTATTGACCCTAACCCTGAAGAAATTCCAGGAATTGATATTACCGGTAATATTTTACCAAACAAGGAAATTAATGTAAGGTTTACTATTTCTGACGTCTCTGGTAATTCAGAATTTCAGGAAATTCATACCACAAGTACCGATGAGTACGGAATGATCAACTTAGTTATTGGTAAAGGTAATTCAGTTAAAGGCGTTTTTAATGAGATTAACTGGGACGGCTCTACTAAAAACTTAAAGGTTGAAATAAATTTGGATGGATCATATTCCGATCTTAGCGACCAGGCTTTGCTCTTCGTTCCTTATGCATACCACAGAGATATATTAGCATCGGGTAATCTAAGTGTTGACGGTAATTCATTACTAAAAGGGAAACTTGATATTAATAATGATCTCAATGTTGGAGGTAATTCAAAAATAACAGGAGATTTATCAGTTGATGGTAAGACTACATTAAAAAGTTCATTAGATGTTACAGATAGCAGCAGTACAAATTTATCTGGTTCTCTTGATGTTGGAGGTAACGCATCTTTTTATGGTAATCTCGATTTGGAAGGAGATCTCAATCTTAAAAATACTATATCCATAGAAAGTTCAAATGATAACTTTCTTGCTACATTTAATAATAAAGATGGTGCGGATGGAGATGGTCTATTGATAAAATTAGGAAGAACTCATAGTGCTTGGAATGGTAGTGGCTTTGTTAGTGCTCCGATGCCAACAACTGAGCCTTATAAAGAACTACTTCAACTTCTTAGAGATCTAATTGACGGAAAGAAAAAACCTGAGGAATTAACTCCTCTAGATATTGTAAAAGCTGCTCCAAACTCAATGATTGCTGCCGCTGGTCAAGACATAACTAATAGGATAACTTCAGAAATTAATAAAATTATGCCAAAAGTTAATATCCCAAAAATTGAGGTTCCTAGAATCCAAACTCCAAGGATTAACTTTCCAAGGCAAACAGTTAGGATTGCTGGGACAACGCATACTGTCACTAATGCTTTTACACTTGCCAATCCTCAAACTATATATCCAGGTGAAACATTATTTGAGGGAGGAGATGTGCCACCAGATATACCACAGATAAATATACCTGGATTACCAGATATTCCGGATCTAAGGATAATAGTTGAAAATGTAAATAATTCTCTTGGGAACAATAATGAGTATGTGAGGTTTGAGGATAAGGATGGGAGGAGGATGGGAACCATTCAAGCTGAAAACCTTTCTGAGTGGAGAGATAGGACTTTTCTTAATGATGTCTATCTTCTTGACTTAATTGCTTCCTTTGTCGGTGTTGATCCACTCCAGGCAATAGTAGGAGCAAATGCTGCTGCATCTAACTTTTTATATGAGTATAATATCCTCGGAGTATCTTACGCATCAGGTCATGGTGACTATGCCGAGTGGCTCGAGAGGGAAGACCACTCAGAGTATCTTACATCTGGAGACATTGTTGCAGTTAAAGGAGCTAAAATAACTAAGGATCTGACAGGTTTAGAACAGATAATGGTAGTGTCACACAAGCCAATTGTACTTGGTAATATACCAGAAGAAGGAAAAACTCATCTAGGTAATAATATTGCTTTCATGGGTCAAGTTCCAGTCAAGGTTATTGGCCCTGTCTCATCTGGTGATTTCATTATTGCGCACGGAGAAATATCTGGATATGGAAAAGCTATAAATCCAAAAGAAATGTCTGCTGATAATTTTAAGTATGCTGTAGGGAGGTCTTGGGATTCAAATCAAAATGATGGTCCAAAACTTGTTAATACGGTAATTGGCGTTCATAACGGAGACTGGGTAAATGTAATTAAGAAGTTTGAGTTAAAACAAAAAAAGTTTGAGGATAAATTAAATGAGTTTGAAGATACTGTAAATGAACTTATAGAAAAAAATCTACTAAAAGTTAATCCGTAGTAAATGAAACTGAAAATTTTCTTTTTCATCTTATGTATACTTCCATCCCTATCAAGATCACAAGATAACTTAATCATTGCCGAGACTGACTCATCGGGATTAATTGATTATGTTTTAGAATTTGAAAAGAGTGAGAAAAGAAATAAAGACTGGGTAGAAAGTTTAACAGAAAAAGGAGTCTCATCTGATGATAAGGAGATTTTCTTTTCAGAAGAAGGAATAAAGCTACTCAATGATAGTTTATATAGAGTTAAAATATATAAAGATAAGTATTCCCTATATGATGTGGGTGTTAGTCTAAGTAATATGGATATTAAGCTAGCATTCTGGCAGATGATAAATATATATCCTCAAAAGAGAGACACATTAATACAGTACATATATGCTTATGACAAAATATTACCAGTTGATGAAATAGTACTAGCATCATTTTATACTTATGCTTTTTTTGACCCAAGAATTACTAAGATTAATACAGGTAGGCCTGAGGTTTATAGACCTGATATCTTTGAAGAGTATTTCAGGAGAGCCAAAGAGATTGTTTATTATTTGAATTATTTAAGGAGAGAAAATAATGAATTATAAAAATTTTTATCTATTTAGATTTATTCCAATTAATCACTTTTGAAAAATAAAATTTTGTGTTATATTGTCAACTCAAAATTTTTCTAACTGTTTATTTTTCACTTTAGAATTTAATTGCAGTTTGATAATTTTACCCAACTCGAAACTGATAAGTTATAAGAACTTTTGTTCTTAATGTTTTACTAATAAATTATAATAAATTATGAAAAAACCATTTATGGGATTGTTTATGCTATTATTTGCATTTCAATCAAATGCTCAACAAATCACTTGGCAGTGTTCAAATGTAAAAGTTGATAATGCACCTGCTTTCATTACTGTATGGGATCAGTTTATGAATTCCGAGCTCGGAAAACAGATGACTCCTCATGCTGTATTTGAATTTGTTAACACAAACTCCACTAACCCCTCAACACATCAACTATGTTGGTTCTCTGATGATGCGGCTAAACTTGAGGCAAACCAATCTATGTTTGCGTCTGCAAAGTTTATGGAGTTATTTCCAGTAGTTAATACATACATTAATAACGTAGAAGAAATATCTAATTATATGGGTCAGGCACTAATTGCTGATCCGGGAGATTTTAGTTTAAGATTCTCTGTATTATATGGTATTAACGTAAAAGATCCAGCTTCTTACGCAGGAGCTTTCACTAAAATGAAGGCGGCATTCGATAAGAGAGAATCTAATGGTACTATAGAATTACATGAAATTTTAGCTGGAGGTGAAAAGGACGTTACACATGTTGTTATTGTAAGAGCTCCTTCAATGGCTGAGTGGTTATCTGGTAGAAATGAGTTTATATCCTCAAAAGCTTTCCAGGAATTTGCTGCAGCTACAAGACCTTACACGGAAGTTATTGAAACAACTTCAGGGAGACCATTACAATTTTATAATGTACAGTAACATGAAAAATATTTTAATAGTAGCATTATTAATTTTAGTACAGACTGGTTTTTCACAGTCAATGGTAGTTTGGGTTGATTATCATGATCCAGTAAAAGGTAAGGATAATGATTTGAAAGAAGCTGTCGCAGATAAAACAAAGAAATATAATCAGGGAGCTGGGACATTTCAGCTTTACACCTGGGAAGTAATTTCTGGTCCAAGGCAAGGTCAACTTGCTCGAGCAGGAGTTGGACCAACTTGGGCTGATTTCGATAATAACTCAGTTTCATCTGAAGAGCTGAATTACTGGATGAAAAATGTTGATCCTATAATAGCTTCTTCTAGTGGTAGAGAATATTTTGAGAGAGTTGATGATGCAAGCCACGATCAGAGTAAGCCGGGCGAGAAAGTAGTTGGATTGAATATCCATTATGTCATGGCTCCTGGATCGGATAGAAATCACTTCTGGAAATTCAGAAGCAATCTTGCAACTGCTATCAGGGAATCTGGAGAAGACCTATCAGTCAATGTTTGGAGGTCAAGAGGTGGAGGAGAACAAGGTCATGTTCAAGTTTCATTTGGCTTTAGAAGTATGGAAGAATATGGTAACTTTTACAAAGTAATGAATAAAGTTGGTGATACATATCATAAAATGTTTGGTGAAGATTCTTGGGATACGGATCTTGATTTATTAAGAGGAACAATTCAAATGTGGGGCGCAAGAACCGAGCTTATTAGGTTTTTACCTGAATTAAGCTCACCACCTGTAGCTTTACAATAATTATAAATTATTATGAAAAACAATTTTTTAATATTACTATTTTCACTTATATCAACTGGACTGTTTTCTCAGGAATATGTTTGGTCTGTATATAATATTAAAGTGGATAGAGTTAATGCTGGACAAGTTGTATCAGCAATGGATAATTATTTATCTAAACCTGGCAATATAGTTGATGGTGTAACTGTATCTCTATTTGAGATTATGTTTGCTAGCGATGATAATGAAGCTACTCACGTGATTGCTTTTACTGGAAACCCAGATGCTATGAATGCAATGTATTCAGCAGGTCAGAATGATGAATGGCAAGTTATGATGAGTACTTTTGATCAGCTAACTGAAAGTGAAGGTTCAGGAGCTGGAAGATCTATTCATACTTTCAATACAGATGCTGAAGGGCCAATTCATCATATTCTTCAATTAAAGGTTGACGAACCGGATAAATATGAGAACGCATTTAAAAAAATGTGGACGAATGTGAAGCCTGATAATAGAATTACTTTAGGTCAGTTTGTGAGTGGGAGAAAGGATGGGATGTCTCATTATATTTTAGTATCAAGAGATGACTTTAAGGATCTTGTAACTCAAAGAGAATGGAATACTAAGGAGAGAGCGGCATGGCAGACATACAGAAAGGAAAGAGGTGATGTGGAGATTGTATCTACTATGACGAGAGCACTTGTTAAACAATGGAAATAATAAGGACATGAAAAAACTATTATTAATATTATTTATACCTTTTATTGTTAACTCACAGCAAATCAGTATAATGGATGCTGTCGTTCTTAATGAAGGTTCTGATGCTGAATATATAGAGATTGAGGAGTTTTGGTCAAAAATTCATGCTGATATAATAAGTCAAGGTAAAAAGATGCAGTGGTCAATATGGAAAACACTTCCAAGTGAACCACTAACTGCAGATTCAAAGCCAGCTGATTATATGATTTTTAATACTTATGAATCACAAGAGCAGTATGATGCAAGTCAGGATATTGATTATGCTGCCATTGCTCAAAGAGTACATGGAATCTCACGGAAGAAAGCTCAGAAGATGATAGATAGTTCTTTTGATCCTAGGGAGGCAACTAGGTCATATACTCTATCTATTCAGGCACAAGCTGCTTCATCAGACTTTAAACCTGCAAAGGGTACTGTATGTTCAATATCATTAATGCAGCAAAAAAATGATGATTATGAATCTTTTGAAAAAGAAGTATTCAAAGATCAATTTCAAAAGAGTATTGACAATGGAAATCATTCTTTCTGGGGTTTTACTAGGGTAGAGAAGAGATCAGAAAATGCCTATACTCAGTTTTCTCACATATGTTTTAACATAGGTGAAGGTGGAAATAATCTAGAAAATGATTTTAAAACACAGAAACTAGTTGAGTTAGGGATGGCGTCACGTGAAATGATTCCGGATACTGGTTCAATGGAATTAATATTTGTTAAATAATAAACTTTAAATATGAAATATATACTAAATCTAATTTTAATATTATCAGTTTCTTTTGTGTCTATGGCACAAGATAACTGGGACCCTACTGACCATAAAGTTGGTTATTGGCAGTTTAGACAGATTGGTGAAGATGATGTAGCCAATTTTCTTTATAACGAGGACAATGTTTATAGAAGTATAGTCAAGGAGGCAATCGCAGATGGTGATATGGTTCACTGGGGCTTAGCAAGAAAATTGACAGGTAATACTTCAAGTGGTCACAACTATTTTTTTTACAATGGTTTTGCTGAAATATCTGATCTGGACAGTCCTACTTGGGGTTCAGGATCAAATTTTGGACTAAGGCCTGTAAGTTCGGCAGGAGTACTCGGGGCTGTTTACACTTCACCTGCAATTCAAGTTTTTGCTGAAACTCCAAAACCAGGTAACTATATTGTGGTTAATACAGCAAATCCTTCGGATGTTGGAGCTTTTGTTAAATTACAAAATGATGTATGGAAACCATTTATTAAAGGATACATCAATGACGAAAATTCATCTTGGGCTGGCTGGGAAGTTGCTACAGTTATGTCTCCAACAGGAAATAGTTCCTCATGGAGTGTTGTCACACTTGATCATTTTACAACCTTAAGTGGTGCAATGAATTCTTTTCCAAACGGAGCAGATTGGCCAGAAGGAATACAGGAAATAAATGATTTATTACCAAATGGTAAATTCACAAGTACTGTTATTTATGAAGTAGTTTATTATGAAGGACCTAGTGCCAGTAAGTAATTATAAATTATTTCAAATATCAAAGCTCTTCATTTTGAAGAGCTTTTTTTTTATATGTTCACCCTAAACCCAAGAAGGGTATCAGTCTCATTTGCAATAAATGGAATATAAGGTTCTGACTGAACTCTGGCATTAAACTTTACAAATATTGTGGCCCTTTTACTTATTATATAATTTAATGTTGTGTCAAAAAATATTCTATAATTTTTAAGTCTACTTGATTTCCACTGGCTATACATAACAGTCACAAGGTTCCAGTGAGTATTGAACTTTAATCTGGTAAAAACATTAAGTGTAAGCCTTAAGTTGTTATAAGTTTTAGGGTTGTATTCTACCTCTTGAAATTTATAGCTGGGATAAGATTCATTTTCATAGAACCCACCAAGAGCGACATCTAAATATCCAGTATTTTTTGATGGTGTAATTCTCTTTCTTACCCCACCCCCAACTAGAAATCTTCTATCAATAAAAGATCTCATACTTTTTCCTATTTGTATAAATGAAAATATCGAGTGATGTTTTTCAACATTATAGAAGTAATTATATCTGAACTGACCAGAAATATTGTTTTTAAAGGTGTTTCCATTAAATTTTTGGTAATTATTTGAGAAGGTTAATCTGATTAAGTTCTTTCCCTTTAACCTTGAACCTACTGTGAGATTGGATTTTATCATAAAAAAATCTATGTTCCCTTTCTTATAATCACCCATCCCATCAATAAATAAATGAAACGTAGAGTCAATTTTATTTAGGTTAGACTCAGTGTTAATGACTGTCTGGGAATACGAACTAAAATTTGAAAAAATTATGAAGAATAATGTATAAATTATTTGTCTAGAATTCATTTTTAATGCTTTTTTTAGGAGGTAAAATTAAATTTATTTCATAATTTTTCTTTATAATTATGTAATAATTTTGAATTAAAACAACAATTTGGAACTCAAAAACTACGTACCTAAAGAATTAGTTAATTTAGTTTATGATGATTTAACTAATAAATTAGATTCAAAATATCATTACCATAATCTTCATCATACAAGAAGAGTTATAAACTCTGCAGAAAAAATAGGGGATCATTACAAGCTTAGTGAAGATGACTGGAGAGACTTGCTTACAGCTTGTCTACTTCATGATTACGGATTTATTAAGTCTCACATAGAACATGAGGAAATAGGATCAGCGATAGCAAAAGATATTCTATCAAGTTATGGTTTCACACCTGAACATATTGAATCTATATCTTCTCTTATTTTGGTTACAAAAGTTATTGCTAAACCATCTAACCTTCTTGAGTCTATAATTAGGGATGCTGATCTAGAATATATTGGCTCGGATGATTTTGAAAAAATTTCTGAATACTTAAAAAAAGAGTGGTTAGAATGTGGTGTAGTAGATGACGACTCTAACTTTTATAAAATTCAGTACGAGTTTCTCTTATCTCATAATTTTTATACTGCTTACATGCAGGAATTAGGCAGTGAGCAAAAGAAAAAAAATATAGCTTATGCTAAGAGTAAGTTAGAAGAATTACATAACTAACAACTCAAATAGTAGAAGAACTACTAAAGTGCAGAAAGAATATATCATAAACTTTATTGATTTAGATACATTGACATATTTGTCTGAGGCTATTACACCGTTAATATAAGCCTGTTCAGCTAATAATTCTTTCAGTTCCTTTTCATCTTCCATAACTCTAATAAGTTCCTTTGAGTAAACATCTGGTTTTTTGTAGTGAAAGTTTATATCGTGAAAAAAGAAAACAGATTTCTTGAGTTTATGATTAATTCTTGGAATGTATGTTTTAAAACTATAAAAAAT
>CAJWTC010000027.1 GCA_913046795.1 uncultured Flammeovirgaceae bacterium
TATAAAAACATTATTTCTTCCATCACCATATGTATCTATACTTATACCTATGAGATCATTTCCTAATGACCCCATATCATCTCTTTTCCTAACAGCAGCTCTTACAGGTTCATTTGTTTTTGCATGAAAAGCTACATATATAAAGTTTTCAGAGTACTGAATGAATCCAACAGTTTCAACGACTGGAGTTGTATTATATCCAGGTTCAGTTTCAAAATCTAAACTTAATTTTTCGCTGTTTTGCCATTCTCTTTTTTCTAAAATCCCATCGATAGAGATTTTATCATCTGATGTGAAGGGTACATCAATTATCTTTTGTGATATTGATTCAAAAGAAAAAAGGAATGATAAAATAATAAGACAGAAATACTTCTTCATTATTAAAAAATATTCACAAAAATAATTAATCCATAAAAGGATACCTATAATCCTTTGGTGTATTGTAGACTTCTTTTATTGTCCTTGGAGATACCCATCTGAGAAGGTTAAGATAAGACCCGGCCTTATCATTTGTTCCAGAGGCTCTACCTCCCCCGAATGGTTGCTGACCAACAACAGCTCCTGTTGGTTTATCATTTATGTAAAAATTGCCAGCTGAATATTCTAATAACTTACTTGCAGTATCTATAGCTACCTGTTCTTTTGCGAAAACAGCACCAGTAAGAGCATAAGGTGATGTTTTATCAACAAGTTTAAGGGTTTCTTCGAAGTCTTTATCATTATATACATATATACATGTAACCGGACCAAAAATTTCTTCTTCCATTAACCTATTATTTGGATTTTTTGTTATAAATACCGTAGGTTCTATGAAATAGCCTTTGCTATCATCATAAGTTCCTCCAACTAAAAGTTCTAAATCTTTATCTTTTTTAGCGGCATCTATATAAGAAGTTATTTTTTTGAATGCTCTTTCATCAATAACAGCATTCATGAAATTACTAAAGTCTTCAGGATCACCGACTTTAATACTATTTATGTCATTAACTAATTTTGATTTTACATCTTTCCAAATTGAATTTGCTATATAAACCCTCGAAGGAGCACTGCATTTTTGACCCTGAAATTCAAAACAACCTCTAACTATAGAAGTTGAAACTTCAATAGGATTTGCTGACTTGTGAGCAACAATAAAATCCTTTCCTCCTGTCTCACCAACGACCCTTGGGTATGATTTGTATTTGTTGATATTATTGCCTATTTCTTTCCAAAGATTTTTAAAAACTGCAGTACTTCCTGTAAAATGAAGACCTGCAAAATCTTCATGCTTAAAAATTATATCTCCTGCAACTGGACCGTCAACATATATTATATTTATAACTCCATCTGGAAGCCCTGCTTCTTTAAAAACTTCCATAATGATATTTGCTGAGTAGACTTGGGGGTAAGCTGGTTTCCAAATAATTGTATTTCCCATTAGTGCAGGACTTGCACAAAGATTCCCAGCTATAGAGGTAAAATTAAATGGACTTATGGCAAATATAAATCCCTCCAGAGGTCTGTACTCCATCCTGTTCCACATGCCGTCAGATGATTCAGGTTGATTCTTATAAATATCTTCCATATATGATGCATTAAAATTTAAGAAGTCTATGAATTCACATGCTGCATCTACCTCAGCTTGAAATACATTTTTTGACTGACCAAGCATAGTAGATGCATTGATTTTTGACCTGTAGGGTCCTGCAATTAGCTCAGCTGCCTTTAAAAAAATTGAGGCTCTTGACTGCCACGGCATAGAACTCCATTCTTGTTTTGCTTTACTAGCTGCATCTATAGCCATATTTACATGGGTGCTGTCTCCTTCACTGAAAGTTCCTAGATTCAAGTGATGATTATGAGGGCACTGGATATTTATTTTATTTCTAGTTCTAATCTCTTCCCCACCTATGATCATGGGGATGTCAACTATATTTTTTTTCATTGAACTTATAGTGTCTAAAAGTTCTTTCTTTTCTTGAGAACCATCTATATAGTCTTTTATAGGTTCATTTATTGGGACAGGTACTTCGAAAAAGGCATTACTCATATCAATTATATTTATTAATTATTTCCAAGATTTTAATTCAATTTTATTAACAGCTAACTCTCTATTATTAAACATTATATCGTACGTTGAGAGGTCTTCTTTAAGTTGTAAATCTTTATCCAAATATTCAAATATTTGATCAATTATATCAAGAGCCTCTTCCCTCAAAGAATAAAAAATAAATTGATCATGATTTCTGAAGTTTAATAGGCCGGAGCTCTTCAAATAATTCACATGTCTAGAGGTTTTAGTTTGAGTAAAATTTAAAATCATCTCTAAATCAGATATTGTAGCCTCTTTTCTTTTGGATAAAATATTTAGAATTCTTATTCTAGATTCGTCAGAAAGTGACTTAAAAACTGTTTTTCCGTAATCTATATTAAATTTTTTTAACCTCATCTTAAGTTAAATATTGTTATATGTACCTATTCTAATAAAAAAAAAAATATTTATTAAGTAATTTAGCATGTATTTTAACATTTACATTTTGTATGAATAGAAAAATAGTAGTTGTAATTTCCTTCTTTTTATTGACCATAGTAGTACTTCCTAATAAGTTGTTTTCTCAAGGCCAGAAAAATATTATACAGCTATCAGGAGTTGTTGTTGGACAAGATAGTATATCAGGTGTTGGAGGGGTACACATATATGTTCCAGCAGCTGGTAGAGGTACCACATCAAATCCATATGGTTATTTTGCAATGCCTGTATTACGTGGCGATAGTATAATAGTAAGTGCAATCGGTTACCAGAAGCAAAATTTTATTATGCCAGGAGATAAAGGTGAGTCTGTAACTTTGTTTATTGAATTAAAGCCTGACACTACTATATTACCTGAACTTGAGATTTTTCCTTACCCAACTGAGGATCTTTTTAAGAAAGCTGTTTTAGCTATAGAATTACCTAATAGGACTGATCTAGATAATCTTGATAGATCCTTAGATAAAGATTTACTTAGGAGGATGTATAACAATGAACCAATGAGTGCTAATATGAATTATAAGTATTTTATGGATCAACAAATGTTATCAACATCAACTAAATTTCAACTTCCTTCAAATCCATTACTCAATCCTTTTGCATGGGTAAAATTTATAAAAGCTATTAAAAATGGAGATTTTAAGAAGAAAGATTAATTACAATTAATCATAATTAATTCTTTATTAATTGAATTTATATCTAAGCTCATAGCTCTATTCCAATCACTGCATGCAGACTTTTTTAAACCTAAATCATATTTAATAGTTCCTCTATTTATTAAATAACTTGGATTATTAGGATCATTTTTTAAAGCTAAATTTAAATTTTGAAGTGCTTTTTCACTCTCGTCTATTAAAAAATAAGATAGGCCTGTCTCAAAATAAATCACACTTTTTTTAAATTTAGTTGATAGTGCCAGGTCATACATTTTTAATGCATTCTTATTATCTCCTAAAAGCGAGTAAGAGTGACCGAGATAAAAATAATGTTTAAACCTTTTTTTATTATTTCTCTCTACATTAAAGAGATCAATTGCAATTTTATAATTCCCTTTTTTATAGTTTTTAACTCCTTTATTATAAGAAATTACTAATTCAGAATTATTGAATAAAAATAAAAATAATAATACTATCATAGTAGCCCCGACAAGAATCGAACTTGTATCTAAAGTTTAGGAAACTTCTATTCTATCCATTGAACTACGGGGCCAATCGGTAAAATTATATTTCATTTGATAAAAATTATTAATAAACAATATAATTGTTAGTTTTAAGTTTTATTAAAAAATGGCAGAAGAATACAAGAAAAGACAGGAAGAGATTCAAAAGCTAGTTTCAGATTTCGAGTTGAAAGTTAAGGATAATTTAGATTTCTATTACGATTCGGAAACTTATGAGAAGATCATAAAATGGTATATAGACAACCATAAATTTAAGTTTGGATTAAAAGCAGTAAACATAGCATTGTCACAACACAACTTTTCTTCTGATCTCCTTATCCAAAGGGCAAATATTCTAATAGCACTACAAAATTTTTCTGATTCCCTTTCT
Organism: uncultured Flammeovirgaceae bacterium; assembly: GCA_913046795.1. Classification (GTDB taxonomy): domain Bacteria; phylum Bacteroidota; class Bacteroidia; order Cytophagales; family MED-G16; genus MED-G16. Next base: position 4,060 of record CAJWTC010000027.1, read on the forward strand.
TCACTTGAGAGAGCACACTCTCTTAATCCAAAAGATGAAAATATTTTTATCTTAATTGGTCAGGTAAAAATAATTTTAGGTGATTCCTCAGGAGCAATAAAAGTTTTAAAGAAAGCACTTATTATTTCTGAGAATAAAGATGAGATATATTATCAAATTGGTCTTGCATTTCAGTCAGATAAGAAATTCAAAAAGGCATCTAAATACTTTAAAAAATCAATTGAATTTAATTTAAATCATGAAAACGCATTATATGATCTTGCTTATTGTCTCGAGATAACAGGAGAACTAGAAAATAGCATCGAGTACTATAAAAAATTTATTGACGAAGATCCTTATTCTGAGTATGCATGGTTCAACTTAGGTAATATCTATGTAAAACTAGGCAAGTTTGATGCTGCTGTAGAGGCATTTGATTTTGCAATAGCTATAGATGAGGAGTATTCTAGTGCTTATATTAATATTTCGGAGGCATTAATAAAAGTTGAAAAATATAATAAAGCAAAAACATACCTTGATAGGTCATTTGAATTAGATGGTCCTTCACCTGAAATTTTTTCTTGTTTAGGAAATGTTAATTATTATTTAGAGGATTACTCTTCATCAATTAAATATTATCAGAAGTCAATCAAAATTGATCAAATGTTTAAGGAGTCTTACTTCGGGTTAGGGAAAAGTTTATCTAAACTTGATAAATGGTTTGAGGCAATTCATTTTTTTAAGAAAGCATACAAAATTGATAATAAAAATTTAGAATACATAAAATCTTTAGCCTATGCAGAATTTAAAGTTGGGAATTTAGTTTCTAGTATAGATCTCTATTCAAGAGCATTAGAAATACAGCCAGATGGTTATAAGACATCGTTAGATTTTTCTCTTATATATTATGAGAGTGGTGATATAGATAAAGCAATTGATATTATAGATAAAGCAATTGAAGAATTGCCAGGTGAATCTTTACTATACTACAGGCTAGTTATTTACCTAATGGATGCAGGGAGGTATAAGGAGTCAATAAATGTTTTAGAAAGTGCCCTTTCATTGAATTTTGAAAATCATGAGGTGCTTTTTGACTTTGTACCTAATTTCGAGAGTCAGTCAGCTCTGATAAGGGTAATTAATCAATTTAAAAATAATAAATAGTTATGAATTTTAATTTGAAAAACATCCCTGAAAGGAATAATAAGCCAAGAGAGAAAGGTATAACAATGGTAATAGATAAAGGCTCAAGTATTCAACAATGTAAAGACCTTATTGAATCTAGTTCTCAATATTTTGATGTAATAAAGTTTGGTTGGACAACATCTAATTTCATGAATAGTCTCAAGAAAAAAATAAAACTTTTTAAAGATGCAGGTATAGATGTTTATTTTGGGGGCACATTATTTGAGGCTTTCGCTATAAGAGATCAGTTTGAAGATTATATAAGTATACTGAAAGATCATAATTTAAGTCTTGCTGAGGTCTCAGATGGTTCTATATCAATTCCTCATAAAAAGAAATGCGAATACATTGAAAAACTTTCAAAACATGTAACCGTTTTCTCTGAAGTTGGATCCAAGGATGAAAAAAAAATAATACCACCATACAAGTGGATAAGGCAGATGAAGGCAGAGTTAAATGCAGGTTCAACCAAGGTTATTGGTGAGGCTAGAGAGTCGGGTAGTGTTGGTTTATTTAGATCATCGGGAGAAGTTAGACAGGGGTTAGTAGAAGAGATTTTAACTGAAATCCCTACTGAAAAAATTATTTGGGAGGCTCCTTTAAAAGCTCAACAAGTTTGGTTTGTTAAATTACTTGGTCCTAATGTAAATCTTGGGAATATTTCTGGTAATGAAGTTATCTCTCTAGAGACGATCAGGGTTGGTTTAAGAGGTGATACATTCAATGAATTTTTATAAATTAATTGATAAAAACTCTTTTTATAACTATTTAAAGGGAATGGGAATGGGAATAGCCGACATAATTCCTGGTATATCTGGTGGAACAGTTGCCCTAATCCTTGGAATTTATTCAGATTTTATTAATTCAATAAGATCTTTTAATTTAGATTCTATTTCATATATCATTAATCTAGATTTTAAAAAATTAAGTCATCAGATTAATTTACCTTTTTTAATACCTGTTATACTAGGTATAATTACCTCAATTATTTCTTTTTCTTTTTTAGTTAGCTACCTCCTTGAATTTTATAGAGAAGTAATTTTTTCTTTCTTTTTTGGACTGATTTTATTTTCTGCTTCTAAAATAATTTTGAATTTAAGACCATCTTCTAAGATAGATTTTTTACAAATTTTTTTAGGTATTTCATTTGGATATGCAATCTCTTTAATTGACCCTATAGGTACAGGTCAAAATTATTTTTCAATTTTTTTTTCAGGTCTTATTGCAATAACAGCTATGCTTTTACCAGGAATTTCAGGAAGTTATATATTGCTAATTCTTGGAAAGTATGATCTAATAATCAATTCATTATCAAACTTTGATTATGGGGTAATCTTAGTATTTTCTTCAGGTGCAGTTATAGGTGTTTTACTTTTCTCAAGAATTATTAGCATGTTATTAAGTAAATATTTCAGGAAAACAATTTTATTTCTATCTGGTCTTATGTTGGGAGCTTTAAATAAACTATGGCCCTGGCAAATAGATAACGAGAACTATCTGCCTGATGAATATTCAAATATTTTAGGTGTTGATAATTTTATTGAATTTTCAATTATATTATTTTTAATTTCTTTTCTAATTTCTTTTTTAATAAAATCTGTTAAATGAAAGTTTTTGGATTAATCGGTTACCCTCTAGGGCACTCCTTCTCTAAGGATTATTTTATTAAGAAATTTTCTGATGAGAATATTCAAAATTGTTTATATAAAAATTTTGAAATGGAATCTCTGAATAACTTTAAAAGTTTGGTAAAAGATCAAAAAAATTTATCAGGTCTAAATGTAACTATACCTTTTAAGGAAAAGGTTTTAGAATATCTCGATCATGTAGATGATATTGCTAAAGAAATTGGATCAGTAAATGTTATCAAAATTATTGATAATAAACTATTTGGTTATAATTCTGATTATTTAGGATTTAAATCTACTTTAGAAAAATGGTTGCCTAATAGATCTTTTAATGCACTTGTTTTAGGTTCTGGTGGTAGTTCAAAGGCTATTTGTTTTGCACTTAAGGAATTAGGAATAGAATTTGAAATTGTGTCTACTTCTAATCCATTATTTCTTTCTTATGACGATATCAAGGAAAGAGAAATTTATACAAAAAATAAATTAATTATTAACTCAACCCCATTAGGTATGTATCCTGATGTAAATTCTTACCCAAGAATTCAATATAATTTTCTTGATAAGAATAGCTACGTGTATGATTTAGTATATAACCCAACATTAACCACTTTTCTATCTAAGGCAAAAGAAAGCAAATCAAATATTAAAAATGGTCTAGAGATGTTAGAATCTCAAGCTATAGAGTCTTGGAATATTTGGAATAAATAATAAAAAATTGATGTTTAACTTATCAGCAGATTTTAAGCCGACAGGAGATCAACCGCAAGCAATAGAGGCGCTTGTAAAAGGTATAAATGATAATGAAAAACATCAGGTACTACTTGGTGTGACTGGTTCTGGGAAAACTTTTACTATGGCTAATGTAATTAATAAGCTTAACAAACCCTCCCTTATTATATGTCATAATAAAACTTTAGCTGCACAACTTTATGGCGAACTCAAAAGTTTTTTTCCTGATAATAAAGTTGAATATTTTATATCCTATTATGATTATTATCAGCCAGAGGCATATATACCAACAACTAATGTTTATATAGAGAAAGATTTGTCTATAAATGAGCATATTGAAAAATTAAGATTAAGTGCAACTTCCTCACTGCTATCAGGGAGATCAGATGTGATAGTAGTAGCTTCAGTTTCTTGTATTTATGGAATAGGAAATCCAGATGATTTTGGTAAAAATGTTGTCCATCTAAAAGTAGGAATGAGGATTAAGTTGAAAGATCTATTATTCAGTTTTGTTGATATCTTATATGAAAGATCTTATGAGGAAGACTTTAAAAGAGGTTCTTTTAGGTTAAAAGGTGATACAGTTGATATATATCTAGCTTATGATGATTTTATCGTTAGGGTTATATTTTGGGGGAATGAGATTGAGTCAATTCATAAAGTTGACCCCCATACTGGAAAAATTATTTCTGAGGAAGATGAAATGACAGTATATCCTGCTAATCTATTTATTACCTCAAAAGATGTGATTGATATTGCTATTAATGAAATAGGGGAGGATTTAGAAAAACAAATTAATTTTTTTGAATTAGAAGGCAAATTTAGTGAGGCAAAAAGGATAAAGGAAAGAACGGAATTCGATATAGAAATGATAAGTGAGATGGGTTACTGTTCAGGGGTTGAAAATTATTCAAGATATTTTGATAGAAGAAAACCAGGTAAAAGACCTTTCTGTCTATTTGATTATTTTCCTGATGATTTCTTACTATTTGTTGATGAGAGTCATGTTACATTACCACAGGTAAGGGCAATGTGGGGTGGTGATAGATCAAGAAAAATGAACCTTGTAGATTATGGATTTAGGTTACCCTCCGCTTTAGATAACAGGCCTTTAAACTTTGAGGAGTTTGAATCTGTTATAAATAAGGTTATTTATCTGGGAGCTACACCATCAGATTATGAATTAACTTGTTCGGGAGGTTCTATAGTCGAACAAATAATAAGACCTACTGGATTATTAGATCCTCCAATTGAAATTAGAAAATCTGATAATCAAATTGACGATATAATTAATGAAGTTCAAGTGAGAGTAGAGAAAAAAGAAAGAATTTTAATTACTACACTTACTAAAAGAATGTCAGAGGAATTAACTAAATATTTAGATGCAAGTGGAATTAAAGCTAGGTATATTCATTCAGAAATTGACTCGTTAGAAAGAGTTAATATTTTGAGAGAGTTAAGGCTAGGAACTTTTGATGTCTTGGTGGGAGTTAACCTTTTGCGAGAGGGTTTAGATCTGCCTGAAGTATCTCTTGTTATTATACTTGATGCCGATAAAGAGGGTTTTTTAAGAAATGAAAAGTCTCTTATTCAAACAGTCGGCAGGGCAGCAAGAAATGTAAATGGGATGGTAATAATGTATGCTGATAAAGTTACTAAATCTATGCAAGCAACTATTGATGAGACTGAAAGAAGGAGAAAAATTCAAAAAAAATATAATAAAGAAAATAATATAACACCAAAAACTATATCTAAATCTAAAGAGAAGATAATGGAGCAAACCGTTGTAGCTGAAGACTCTTCAGCTACAGAGAAATTTATTTCTGAATTACAAATTGACCCAGTTATAAGAAATATGGAAGTGCAAGAAATAGAAAAAATAATAATTAAAAATGAAAAGGAAATGACTGAGGCAGCAGAGAAATTAGATTTTTATTTGGCAGCTAAGCTGAGGGATGAAAATATAGAATTAAAAAAAATTATTGAGTCTAAACTAGACTGAAGGTAACTTCCATCCATTATTATATTTTGGACTAATATAAGAATCTGCTTCCATATCATTAAACGATCTTTTTTCTTTATCCCAGTAAATTTTTTTTCCGGTCCTGAAAGCAATATTTCCCATATGTGCATTAATGGCAGCTGTACTTCCTTCTTCTAAGTTACAATTAAGATTCTTTTTATTATTATCTCTTATACATTCAATAAAGTTTTTAGTGTGTTTGTCAAGTGCATTTCCTTTGCCGTTAGTTTTTGGCATATCGTTAAAATAAAACTCTTTAGTAATTCTCTGGTCTTTTTCAGATGTAACCTGCCACCATCTTCTATTTACTTTAAGAGTTCCTTTACTTCCAATAAAAGCTATTCCTTCGGGTAATCCGTAATTGCCTTGACTAATACCATTAGCATGTTCCCAAATCATTGTAAAATTTTTGTATTGATAAATTGCCTGTAGGGTATCTGGTGTTTCAGTATCTTGGTCTGGATATCCAAATCTTCCCCCACTTGCCATGACTGAAATAGGATCTGATTCTTTCATCCCCCAAAGTGCAATATCAATTTCGTGAACACCCCAATCTGTCATCAATCCACCAGCATAATCCCAGTACCATCTGAAATTAAAATGAAATCTATTTTCATTAAATTTTCTCATCGGAGCTGGTCCAAGCCACATATTATAATCTATTCCTGCTGGTGTTTCTTTATTTTCTTTAGTATCTACCCACCCATACCATGACATGTATGCCCATGATTTTACCAATCTTATTCTACCAAGTTTTCCAGAGGATAAATATTCGATAGCATCTTTGTATTGGCTTCCACTCCTTTGCCACTGTCCAACTTGTACACACTTATCTGATTTTTTTGAAGCTTCTAACATTATATAGGCTTCTTCAATAGAATTAGACAAAGGTTTTTCACAGTATGCATGTTTTCCTGAATCAAGTGTATCAACAAGATTAAGACAATGCCAATGGTCGGGTGTGCCAATAACAACTGCATCTATATCCTTGTTTTCAAGCATTTTTCTATAGTCTTTATAAAGTCTTGGCTTTTTTCCTGTAAGTTTTTTTGTATCAGAGCTTCTTTCATCAAGAACATAATCATCTACATCACATAAAGCAATACAATTAGTGTTTTTATTTTTGAGAATGGATCTCATATTACTCCATCCCTGACCTTTGCATCCAATTACTCCAAAGTTGATTGTCTCATTTGGCGAATTATTTTTTAAATCTTTTGCTATTAAGAAATTAGGAAAACTACCTACTAAACCACTCCCTAACCCAATAATGCTACTTTTTTGTATGAAGTTTCTTCTTGATTTCATTTATTGATTTATGAAATTCTTTCGTTGACTTTATCCCAATCAATAACATTGAAAAAAGCATCTATATATTCAACTCTTTTATTTTGATATTTCAGATAGTAAGCATGTTCCCAAACATCAATCCCCATAATTGGATTGCTTTTGTCATTACAAATTCCTGGCATTAGTGGATTATCTTGATTAGCTGTTGAACAGATTTCTAAATGGTCTTCAACAAGACATAACCAAGCCCATCCTGACCCGAACCTAGTCATTGCAGCAGTTGAAAACTTTTCTTTAAATTTTTGAAAATCTCCAAATGTTGAATTAATTAATTCAGAGACTTTACCATTCGGGCCTCCATTACCATTAGGTGAGATAATGTTCCAAAATAAGGTGTGGTTATAATGTCCACCTCCATTATTTCTAATAGCTAAATTTTCAGAATGGTTTTTACAAATCTCTTCGATACTAGCATTTTCCATGTTTGTATCTTTAATAGCATTATTTAGATTTGTTACGTATAAATTATGATGTCTAGCATGGTGTATTTCCATTGTTTGAGAATCAAAATGTGGTTCTAGAGCATCGTACGAATAAGGTAAATCTGGTAAAGTAAATGACATATATTTTTATTTAATTGTATCTAATGTTTAAAATATTAATTTAAGAATTTTAAATCAATATACAGATATTTTATGATCTTAATTTGAAGAAAAATGTATTTAATAATTCTTTTGATTCCTCCTCTAAAATATTGGATATAATATCAATTTTTTTGTTGTACTCTAACTTAGAATTTCTGAGATATCCTTTTTGTTTATCATCTAAAGCATAAATTACTTTAGGAATTTTAGAAAGATATATTGCTCCTGAGCACATCATACAAGGTTCAAGTGTGACATACATCTCACACTCATTTAAATATCTACTTCCTATTTTATTTTGTGCTGATGTTATTGCTATCATTTCTGCATGAGCTGTTGAGTCATTAAGTTTTTTTGATTGATTATATCCTCTACTTATTACCTGATTTCCATGAACAATAAGAGCACCTACAGGTATTTCATCTTCATCAAATGCTGCTTTTGCTTCATTCAATGCAATCTTCATAAAATGTTCGTGTCTGTTATTTATAATATTCATTGTTATTGCAAGAAAATAAAAAAAATTAATCCATTCTTTATAATTCTGTTAATTTTGTGAAAAATATATTTTTATGTTAAGATCTCATACTTGCGGTGAGTTAAGGTTAAGTGATAAAGGTAAAGATGTCCATTTATCTGGATGGGTTCAAAAAGTTCGAGATAAGGGAAAGTTGATCTGGATTGACCTAAGAGATAGATATGGAATAACACAGTTAATTTTTGAAGAGGAAAATACCCCACAAGAAGTTTTTGAAAAAGCTAAAGAATGTGGACGTGAGTTTGTAGTTACAGTTAAAGGAGAAGTTATAGAAAGGTTATCAAAAAATGATACAATTGATACTGGTGATATTGAAGTTGTTGTAAGAAGTATTGAGATACTTAATGAGTCTGAAGTACCTCCTTTTACAATAGAAGATAATACTGATGGTGGTGATGATTTGAGAATGAAATATAGATATCTAGACATAAGGAGATCTCCTATTAAAGATAAATTATTTCTAAGGCATAAACTTTTAAAAACTACTAGGGATTTTTTTAATGATGCTGGTTTTATAGAGGTAGAAACACCAGTTTTGATAAAGTCAACTCCAGAAGGTGCTAGGGATTTTATAGTACCATCAAGGATGAATAAAGGTGAATTTTATGCTTTACCACAATCTCCTCAAACTTTTAAACAACTACTGATGGTCTCAGGGTTGGACAAATATTATCAGCTTGTGAAGTGTTTTCGAGATGAAGATTTAAGATCAGATAGACAGCCTGAATTTACTCAGATAGATTGTGAAATGTCTTTTATAGACCAAAGTGATATAATTTTGACATTTGGTTTATTTATTAAACATCTCTTTAATGAGATTCTCAATGTTGATATTGGAGAAATCCCAATTATGAATTATGATGATGCTATTAATCTCTATGGTTCAGATAAACCTGATCTAAGGTTTGATATGAAGTTTAGAAATGTATCAGATATAATGAAAGGTAAAGGATTTAATGTATTTGATGATGCAGAGTCAGTCCTTGCAATATGTGCCCCTGAATGTTCCACTTACTCAAGAAAAGATATAGATTTATTAACAGATTTTGTTAGAAAACCTCAGATCGGATCAAAAGGATTGGTTTATGTTAAATTAAATGAAGACGGATCAATTAAGTCATCGATTGATAAGTTTTATTCTGTTGAAGATCTTAAAAAATTATCTAGTCAATGTAATGCTAAGAAAGGTGATCTGATATTAATTTTAGCCGGCGAAAAAAGTCAGAACCTCAATGCAATGTCTGAACTTAGGTTGTTGATGGGAAAAAAATTAGAATTAATAGATAACAATATTTTTAAGCCAGTATGGATAATTGACTTCCCACTGTTTATTTGGGATAATGAAACTAAAAGGTATCACTCTGTACACCATCCATTTACCTCACCTGTTTTAGATGATTTGAAAACTTTGAAAAATGAGCCTGAAAAAGTTAAGGCAAATGCATATGATTTAGTAATTAATGGTGTTGAAATAGGAGGAGGTTCTATTAGAATTCATGACAGAGATTTACAGGAACAAATTTTCAAGATACTAGGCTTCTCTAATAAAGAAGCAAATAATCAATTTGGATTCCTTTTAGATGCTTTTAGATATGGCACACCGCCTCATGGTGGTATAGCATTTGGGTTTGATAGAATATGTTCCCTTTTTGCTGGAGAAGAATCTATTAAAGATTTTATAGCATTCCCAAAAAATACATCAGGAAAAGATGTTATGATCGATTCACCATCTGAAATTAGTAAAGATCATTTGGATGAATTAGGAATTAAATTATCAGATTAATTTTTTCTTCCTATAGACTCATAAAGAAGATTTTCCCAACCTATAGTTTTAGATTTCTCCTCATCAACAATTTTTTTTACATCTTCAAGGAGAAGTCTAGCATCATATATTATACCGTCTTTTATTGTTTTCTCAACACCTCCAACCCTTACAACATCATTGTTTTCATTAAGTTTAATATCTCCAGTTGCGTATAAATATTTTAAATTTTTAAGAGGGTTTTCATCCATTATTATTAAGTCAGCAAGTTTTCCAACTTCAACTGTTCCAATTTCATCTTCCATTCCAATAGCTTCTGCTGCGTGAAGAGTAGCTGATCTAATTACTTCCATTGGGTGAAATCCAGCCTCTCTTAATAATTCTAATTCTTGGATGAACCCAAAACCATATAAATTATACATATAACCCGAGTCAGCTCCTGCGGTTACTCTTCCACCCCTGTTTTTATATTCGTTAATAAATGTCATCCATAATTTATAATTTTCTTTCCATACTGTTTCCATTTCTGATCCCCAGTCATAGTAAGCTGCAGCATGAGATTCTCGTGATGGTAAGAAAAATTTTAGAAGTTGAGGTCTTGTATAGTCCTTATGCCAAGGTAGACTACTTCCTCTCTGAACATCTCTAAAGATGCTATAAGGAACAAATGTAACATCTATAGTAAAATCTAATGAAATTAACTCATTCATAACATCATTCCATTTTTTAGAGTATGGCTCTGCAGCTTGTCTCCATAATTTACCTGCTTCCTCAAATCTATTTCCTTCGTTCATATAGTTATAGTCTAGTGGATAGTTTTGAACTGTTTTATCTTCAAATAATGCCTCTGGTAATCCGTACCAGTGTTCCATTGTTGTCAACCCATTTCTAGCAGTTTCAAGTACATTCATTCGCGCAACATCCATTTGAGCATGATGACACGCTGACCTTAGTCCTAATCTCTTATTTTCTTGGAGAGCAGCCTTAAAAATATCAGGTCTAGAACCAAAAAACTTAATGCCGTCTGCTCCTCTGTCAGCATTTTTTCTTACCCATTCAACAGCTTCACTTGGAGAGCTTATTTTATTCTTAGAACCTTGTCCAAAACTAGTATATGCTAAAATTCTTGGGGCTGTAATTTTATTTATTGAGCTTTTATTCTTTTGATCAAGAACCCAATCTAAGCCTTGTCCACATGAGGGATCTCTTATCGTAGTTATACCATGCGCCATCCAAAGTTTAAAAACATATTCAGCTGTTCCTGACCTTTGAGATGAAATATGACCATGCATATCAATAAAACCAGGTAAAATAAATTTTCCATCTGCATTTATTTCAATTCCATCTTTATCAAGTTTAGGTCTCCTGTTTTCTTTTATTTTCACACCAGGATAACCAACATTTACAATATTTTTAATTATATTTTTTTCAATAATAATATCAACTGGACCAGTTGGTGGAGCTCCGTTCCCATTTATTAAAGTTGCACCTCTGATAATTAACTGATTAAAAGGTCCCTCTCCCCTGAATCTTTCGGGAGCTTTATTAATTTGAGAATAAATTATATTATTAATAAATAAAGAAAGGATAACTAGAATAATATTTTTCATATGAGTATAAGTTTACATTTACTAAATTTATATTAAATTATTGTCAATAACTAAACCATAATAAAATGGCTCTAACTTATTCTCAGATGTTACCTCTAGGAACAAAAATGCCTGAATTTAAATTATTAAATGTTGTTGATAATAAAATGTTTGATTCTGAAAATGCTATTATAAAGCATGGTATTATTATAATGGTAATCTGTAACCACTGTCCATATGTAATACATTATCATAACCAATTAAAAAAACTTGTAAGTGATTACAATCAATCCCTTAATTTTATTGCAATAAGCTCAAATAATATAGAAACTCATCCTCAAGATTCTCCTGAGATGATGTCTGATTTATTTAGAAAATTAAAATTTACCTTCCCTTATCTTTACGATGACACCCAAGAAGTTGCCAAATTGCTAAATGCTGAGTGCACACCTGAATTTTATCTTTATGATAAATTCAAAAAATTAGTTTATAGAGGTAGGCTTGATGGCTCATCTCCAGGAAATGATTTAGAAATTGATGGGAAGGACTTGAGATCAGCTATAAATGCATTGATTTCAGGGAAAAGTATAAATGGTAAACAGTTTCCAAGTATGGGATGTAATATTAAATGGAAATAGAGTTCATTTAAATAAATGTTTTCTTCATTTTACTAAAAAATATCTATTATTGCTATCCAAATTTTAAAATATAGTAGATTATGATGCCTAATAAGATAACTTTTTCTGATGGTAAAATTAACGTACCTGATAATCCCGTTATTCCATACATAGAGGGAGATGGTATAGGAATAGATATTTGGCCTGCTAGTAAACTTGTTTTTGATTCAGCAGTTGAAAAAGCTTATGGAGGTAAAAAGAAAATTGAATGGAAAGAAGTTCTAGCAGGAGAGAAAGCATTTGATAATACTGGGAATTGGCTTCCTGACGAAACTCTTGATGCATTTAGAGAATATTTAGTTGGTATTAAAGGACCATTAACTACACCAGTAGGTGGAGGTATAACATCTCTTAATGTAGCCCTAAGACAAAAATTAGATTTATTTGCATGTGTAAGGCCAGTAAAATGGTTTGATGGAACACCTTCTCCTGTAAAAGATCCTTCTACGACTGATATGGTAATTTTTAGAGAAAATACAGAAGATATATATGCAGGAATTGAGTTCGAGAAAGGTACTGAAGACAATAATTCAATAAAGAAGATATTGAAAAACGAATTTAATGATAAATATAAAAAAATCAGATTTCCAGATACAGTAGGGATAGGTATAAAACCAATTTCTGTTGAGGGCACTAACAGACTTGTTAGGTCTGCAATTAAATATGCTCTAGTACAAAAACGAAGTTCTG
>CAJWTC010000028.1 GCA_913046795.1 uncultured Flammeovirgaceae bacterium
TGAGCCTTATTAAAAACAGTCCAGAATTTAAAAATAAATTGTGGGAAATAGTACACGCCATTCAAGATGGATTGAAATCTAATGGGTTTGATATTGGTACAACTGAATCTCCGGTTACACCAGTTTTATTAAAGGGAGATGTATTCGAGTGTACAAACCTTATAAAGGACTTAAGGACAGAGTACAGTATTTTTTGCTCAGGAGTTATTTACCCAGTCGTTCCTAAGGGAGTTATAATGCTCAGAATTATTCCAACAGCTGCCCACTCTCTATCAGATGTAGAAGAGACAATAACTGCATTTAAGGAGGTTAAAATCAAACTTGATAAAGGTATTTACCAAAAAATGGGCGAAAAAGGGGCTATTTTCTCCTAAAAACACTAAAAAAGGTCATTTTCTTATCTAATTTTAAGGTTTTTTTTATAAATTGTCCTCGTACTATTTTTAAATTAAATTTATAAACAATGAGTAGATACGATGAATTAACTGGCTTAGTAGAGGGATTAGGTCCTGACTTTGCTAAATTTTATGATAAAGGCAACAAAGCTGCAGGAACTAGAGTAAGAAAGGGAATGCAAACTTTGAAAGTTTGGGCACAGGACGTAAGGAAAGAGGTTCAATCACAAAAGAATGCATCTTAATTCTTTATAGAAATTGATTTGAAAAGGTGGTTTTTTAACCACCTTTTTTTTTATATCTTTTTTAAATAAGAATATAATTTATTAAGTCGATGATCAATGTCATACTCATTATCTGATTTTAAAAGGAGTTCAAACAAATTAAGCGGGTTATGAATAAAACCAACTCTACATTTTGCATGAGATCTGATAAGTATATTTTCCATCTCATTGGTTAGATAAAGGTCAGGGTATATTATGAAATCATATTGCTGGTAAATAAATAGATTAACATTACTATTTGTCCACCTTCCAATTAAATTAATCTCACTAGTCCTGAATGTTTTAAAGTATCTATTATCTGCATTTCTTTTTGATATTGCAGGCAAGAAATCAACTCTTTTTCCATCTAACTTAATTTGTTTTGCAAAATCATTTAAGGCCTTTTGCTTGTTCTCGTCAACATATTTATATAGAATACCAATGTGTTTAGTTTGTTCGTAATTTATTGATGCTCTATTAATAGTAGAGCTTTTATTAATTAGTTTATTAATAGTTTTTAATATGAATTTCATTTTATATTAATTTAATGAATTGATTTTCATTTATAATCATAATTTTAAGCTCTTCTGCTTTAATTTTTTTCTTTGGTCCCATATTTTCACCTGCCAAGAGATATGATGTCTTTGATGATAATGATTTAGAAACTTTTCCACTATTTTTTTCAATCTCTAATTTTATTTGTTCCCTAGAAAAATTTTCAAATGTTCCAGATATGACAAATATCTGGCCAGATAGTTTATCAGATTCTAACAATTTTTTTTCTTCATAATCAAACTTTAATCCAGCTTTTACCAAGTTTTCTAAAATTATGAGATTTTCCTGGTCGTTAAAATATTTAACTAAACTCTCAGCAATTTTATCTCCTATCTCTTCTACATCAGTAAGTTGGTCAAAGTTAGCAGATTTAATATTTTCAATATTTTTAAAATATTTAGCTAACTTTTCTGCTGTTGTTTTCCCTACATATCTAATTCCTAGGCCGAATAAGACGTTTGAAAAGTTATTTTTTTTAGACTTTTCAATACTATTAATGATATTTTGACATGATTTGTGTTTTAGGGATCTAACTTTATTTTCTCCATCTATTTTTAACTCTAAACCAATTATTTTTTCATATTTTAGTTTGTATAGGTCGGATATATCATTTAATAATTCTTTATTAATTAACCCCTTGACTGTTTCTGGGCCTATATGTTCAATATCCATAGCATTTTTACTAATAAAATGTTCTATTCTACCTGATACTTGTGGTGTACATTTCTTATAGTTTGGACAATAATGAATAGCTTGGTCTTCTACTGACTTTAATAGTGTATCACATGAAGGGCATCTTGTAATAAATACAAATTCTTCAGATTTAGAATCTCTCTCTCTAAAATCAACCTTAGTTACTTTGGGGATTATTTCACCTCCTTTCTCAATAAATACTCTGTCATTAATTCTTATGTCTAGCCTTTCAATCTCATTTGAATTATGAAGTGATGCTCTTTTTACAATGGAGCCACCTAGCTCAATAGGATCTAATATTGCAACTGGAGTTATAGCTCCAGTTCTACCGACCTGGAATTGAATATCTATGACTCTTGTCTTCTTACTCTCAGATTTGTATTTATATGCAATTGCCCATCTAGGACTTTTAGCTGTATTACTAAGTATCTTTTGATATTTTAGGCTGTTAACTTTGATAACTATGCCATCTGTTTCAACATCAAGGCCGTCTCTTTTTTCTTCCCAATAATTAATATAGTCCTTAACCTCATTAATATCTGAACATCTTTTATAGGTATCTGGAACATTGAAACCTAAATCCATAAGATATTTTAAAGATTTTTCTTGAGTTAAAATGTTTTCATCTACACTTACTAGAGAATACATGAAACAATTAATTTTTCTTTCAGAAACAATAGATGAATCCTGCATTTTTAGGGATCCTGATGCGGTATTTCTTGGGTTGGAGAAAACTTCTTCTTTCTTATCTTTCTTGTCTTTATTAAGTTTATTAAAGTTAAATTTTGATATAAATGCTTCACCTCTAACCTCTAAATTTACTGCTTCTGATAGCTTTAGGGGTAAAGTTTTAATTGTCATGGCATTATTTGATATGTCGTCTCCTTTAGAGCCATCTCCCCGTGTAAGAGCT
Source organism: uncultured Flammeovirgaceae bacterium (assembly GCA_913046795.1). Taxonomy (GTDB): domain Bacteria; phylum Bacteroidota; class Bacteroidia; order Cytophagales; family MED-G16; genus MED-G16. The sequence goes on from CAJWTC010000028.1 coordinate 2,820, forward strand.
CTATTAAATAATCCATTATTGTATGATATAGAAAGAGCAACTCCGTCATACTTAAGTTCACAAAGATACTCTATCTCATCAACTCCTAAGATTTTCTTTACTCTCTTATCGAAGTCAAAAAGGTCTTGGTCTGAGTATGTATTTGAAAGAGATAACATTGGTTGTATATGATCAAAAGTCTGAAAGCTTTTAGTTATTTTTCCGCCTACCTTAACACTAGGAGAGTCCAAAGATTTAAATTCCGGATTTAAATTTTCAAGATCTATTAATTCTTTTATTTTAGTATCATACTCATAATCAGATATAATATTTTTACTTTCATCATAATAGAGCTTATTATGAAAATTAATTTCATCTCTCAACTGAAGAATCCTCTTTTTAACAGAATTTTTATCCATATTTAAGGGATAATATAAGATTTATTGAAGTAATTTTTCGACTTAATTTCTATTTTTTTCCTGAATATATCTTACAATTTTAGTAACCAATAACCTGGGAAGTAATCTATTTAGGAAAACCAAAAACTTATTAAAATTGCCAGGAATACTAATGGTCTCATTTGCTTTAAGAGCTCTATATCCATATCTGGCAACTTTTACTGGACACGAAACATTGAACATTATCTTATTTTGCTTTGATGATACATTTTTTTGGAAGTTTGTTTTTGTCTGACCAGGGCACAATGCAGAAATACAAATATTTTTATCTTTTACTTCATTAGCAATTGCTTCAGTAAAATGAAGGATATATGCTTTTGTGGCATAATATAATGACATAAGTGGTCCAGGTTGAAAAGCTGCTACAGAAGAAATATTCATAATTTTTCCATTATTTTTTTTTACCATATCTTTTAGGAATAGCTTAGTAAGGTGGGTAGTATTTACCACATGGAGGTTAATCATTTTCTCTTCTTTTTCCCAGTCCGTCTTATAGAATTTTCCATAGTCGCCAAATCCAGCGTTGTTGATTAGTACTTCAATATTTTCATCCTTAAGTTTTCTATATATTTTTTTTGGAGATGATAAAGATGACATATCCTCTTTAATGCCAACAAAATATTTTGGGTTAAGTAATTTTTCTAGTTTCTTTAGGTTTTCACTATTATTATCAACTATAAAGACTTTATAGTTATCTTCAATTAGAAGTTTAACCAATTCTAGACCAATGCCACTTGCACCACCTGTGACAACCGATGTTTTCATTATAATTTAGTTAGTTCATCACACAAAAGTTCAACAGATTCTTTTGAATGAGATGGAAAGTTAGCAATTCTAATCTGATTTTGAATAGAACCATAACCATTTCCTATTATTAAATTTTTGTTTTTTAAACTTTCTATAAAATATTTTGATTCTTTTTTTGTCTTGGAAACAATAACTGTTTTAGACTGTATTGATTTGTCTTTAATATATTCTGATAATAAATTATGATTTTGAATAGTATTGTATAAAAGGGCAGATTTATAATTTGTTTCCCTCACTATTCTATCTTTTCCAATTTTAATCATATCATCTAATACTTTAGATAAAAGAAAAATAGCAAGAACATTTGGTGTCTCTGGTGTCTGGAATTTTTCAGATTTTTTATGCAAATTTTCTAGAGAGTGGTATGTCCCTGTTATCTTTTTTGTGGAAATATTTTTATTTTTTTCAAGGCATCTGTCATTGTATATCCATACTCCTAGACCGGATGGTAATCCAAAGCATTTTTGGACTGAAAAGTAAAATGTATCAACATCTGAAATATTAAAAGGGATGGATGGTATTCCACTAACGCAGTCTAGGGCTATAAGAGAATTACTTAACTTTTTCCTAATAGATGATATTTTATTTGAATCACACATTATTCCTCTACTTGTCTCATTCAACGTAATAGCAATTAGTTCATCTTCCTCAATTTCATCTACGTCATATTCTACTTTATCGTAAAAATATTCAGTGGCATTGATTTTGTTCATTATAGCAAAATCATGAAATTTCTTAGAGAATGCTCCATTTACTAAGTGAGTAGAGCTATCAATTATAAGGTTATGAATAATCCTCTCCCAGATCTCATTAGCAGATGATAGGAATGAAATATTATAGTTTTCTGGAATTTCTAGAAAAGCTTTTAACTTATAAACACATGCCTCATAAATTTTTTTAAACTCTAAACTTCTGTGAGATATGGAGAAAATATCTTTGTTGATACCTTCTTTAATATGGTCAGGAACAGTATGGAATAGCTGAGATGGTCCAGGTGTAAAGAATATTTTTTTCATTTTAATATAATACTCTAAGCTTGATTGTTGCTGAAATATTCTTAAGGCTAGATACAACTTCTTTGTTGTATTGACTATCAATATCAGTTATGACGTATCCGATATTTCCTTTAGTTTTTAAGTATTGTCCTTTAATGTTTATATCATAATTAGAAATTATTTTATTGATTTCTAACATTACACCAGGCTCATTTTTATGAATATGAATTAGTCTATGGGATTCACTCTGTTCAGGTAGAGCTAGTTTAGGAAAGTTTACAGAACTTGATGTATTTCCTGTATTAATAAAATCAATAATCTTATCTGGCACATAACTTCCTATATTTTTTTGAGCTTCTTTAGTGCTTCCACCAATGTGAGGTGATAAAATAATCTCTTCTATTCCTTTAACTTTTGATATAAAACTTTCCTCATTATTTGAAGGTTCTTCTGGAAATACATCAAGTGCTGCACCCATTAATTTTTTATTTTTTATATTTTTAATTAGGGCATCAACATCTACAATATTTCCTCTACTGTAATTAATAAGAATTGATTTTTCTTTCATTAAATTAAATTCATTATCACTAATTAATTTTGAGTTAATATCTCTACCATCAACATGTAATGAAATTATATCAGACTGTCTTAGGAGCTCATTTAAACTTTTACATTTTTTTGCATTTCCTATTGAGAGCTTATCAAGAATATCATAGTATATTACTTTCATTCCTAAAGCCTCACATATTACTGATAGCTGAGAGCCAATATTTCCATATCCTACTATTCCTATTATCTTATTTCTTATCTCATAACTATCTATTGAATCTTTTTTCCATACACCAGAATGCATATCATTTGACTTAGTAACAATTTTTCGCATTAGGTTTATCATCTGAGCAATTACTATTTCTACAACAGATCGCGTATTACTATAAGGCGCGTTGAATACAATCACACCCGAATTATTGCATTCATCTAATTTTATCTGATTTGTACCTATACAAAATGCTCCTATTGATAAAAGTTTATTTGCTGAATTAATAACCTTTTTAGATATTTTAGTTTTGGATCTTATTCCAAGTATTGAGATATTTTTTATTTTATCAATAAGTTCTTCCTCATCAAGACTACCATCCATGCACTCAACATTATACCCCTCATTATTAAATAACTCATAAGCAACCTTATCCACCTTCTCTAGAAGTAGAACATTAATTTTATTTTTAGGGTATGAAAATTTTTTCATTTTACTATATCAATAAATTCATCAAACGATTTTAGCAAAAAATCAGCATTTTTAATCAATGATTTTCTTTTTATGTTTTCAGTGAATAAATAAAAGTAATCTGCATACCCTTCTTTTTTAATTTCATAATCTGTGAATCCATCACCAATTACATGAGAACTTCCTTTAAGTCCTAACTTTTTTAAAATTTTTACTTTTCCTTTTGAAGTTGATAGAGGGTTTATCTTATCGTAACCAATTATTCTCTCAGATTTATCGAAAATAAAGCTGTTAGCATAAATATTTTTTTTTAAAATTCCACAGTCAATAACTATTGGGTCAATAATTTCATGAAAACCACTAGATACTATATAAATATTATCTTTATTCTTTTTAATAAAATCAATATTTTTTACAAAAGAATCTGAGATTTTCTCTTTAAGTTTTTGAACAGTTCTGTTAATATGGTTTTTAGTTGCCTCTAATAAATTTATTCTTTTTGATAATGATTCTGAGAATGAAATTTTACCTTCCATTCCTTCATTAGTTATCTTTTTAACCTCATCTATTTTATCCTCATTTTCAGGTTCGGATACCTCTAGTAACTCATCAAGAGATTCAACTTTAATAAATGTAGAATCAAAATCAATTATATAATTTTTCACTTTTTATATTTATCAAGAATTTTTTTAACTAGTCTGTGTCGTAAGACATCTGAGCTATTTAATAAAGTGAAACCAATTCCATTTATATCTCTAAGTTTTTCTTTTGCATCTATTAGCCCAGAAGACTGATCTTTTCTTAGATCAATCTGAGAAATATCACCTGTAACAATCATTTTAGAATCTTCTCCTAATCTTGTTAAAAACATTTTAAGTTGAGATTTAGTTGTATTTTGTGCTTCATCTAATAAGATAAATGCATTTTTTAGGGTTCTCCCTCTCATGTAGGCAAGAGGTGCAATTTCAATTGTCTTGTTTTCGATAAACTTCTTCATCTTCTGGATTGGAATCATGTCTTCAAGAGCATCGTATATTGGCTTTAAGTAAGGATCAATTTTATCTTGTAAATCTCCAGGTAAAAAACCAAGACTTTCTCCAGCTTCTACAACTGGTCTTGTAATAATTATTTTCTTTACTTTTTTTTCCTTTAAAGCTTTAACTCCAAGAGCAACACTAACGTAGGTTTTTCCCGTTCCTGCAGGTCCAATTACAAATAGCAAATCATTTTTTTTATGAAGATTTACTATCTTTTTTTGATTTTTTGTTTTAGCAACAATTCTTTTTCCATTTGAACCATATACTATCGGCTCATTATCTTGATTACTATAACCATCTCTTATATGACTCTGGACAACTTTTATATCTACAGATCCATATTTATCAAAATGACTTATCAAAGAGGTTATGATTTTTTCAACCTCAAGAAGTTGATCTTTATTCCCTTTAATTGATATTTTATTACCTCTTGAAATAATTTTTGTCTTAGGGAATGCTTCTTCGATTCCTTGAATATTTTTATTTTTTACTCCAAGAAATTGAACAAGTTCTATATCTTTTAAATCTATTGTTTTTTCTACCAAAATTGATATTAACTTAATTTTGTTGCAAATTTAAAAATTATTCAATTTGCCTATGTCAATTATTACTTTTATTTCTGATTTTGGTATGTACGATCATTATGTTTCTTCGGTCAAGGCATCAATATTAAAATATAACTCTAATAATCAGATAATAGACATCTCTCATGATATTAAAAAATATGATTTGTCTCATGCTGCTCACGTTTTTAAAAATGTTTATGAAGAATTTCCTCAAGGCTCAATTCATATAATTGCGGTGAAAAATTATGATTCTTCAGAAAATATTTTGTTATTTCAGATCAATAATCATTTTATAATAACTTTTGATTCTGGAATTATGAGTCTTATTAGCTCTAAAGAAAATATATCTGCCACTAAAATTGAGGGGTTAACAAATAAAATATTTCCTGAAAAGTTTATGGGCGAGATAGCATCTAAACTTGCGTCAGGTATTAATTATACTACCCTTGGTAAACCAACCAGTAATTATAAAAGATTTTTAGATAGAGAGGTTTCTATTTCCAAAAACAAGATAATTGGATACACCATGAGAATAGATAGTTATGGGAATATTATCACAAATATCAATAGATTAGACTTTAATAAAAATCTAAATAAAAGTTCGGGTTCATTCAGCATTAATCTGGGGGTGGATAAAATAACTAAAATATCACATACATATTCGGATGTCGGAATAGCTGATCTTTTTGCTGTATTTAACTTTAATGGATTTTTAGAGATAGGTATGAATGGTGGTAAAGCATCTCAGCTTTTAGGTATTAAAAATCATACGCCAATAACTATTAATTTTTTATAGATAATGTATTTTTGCTCTCTTTGCCAAAGTGGCGGAACTGGTAGACGCGCACGATTCAAAATCGTGTTCCTTCGGGAGTGTGGGTTCGATTCCCACCTTTGGTACTTATAGAAAATGGAAAAGACAGTAATAGTAGGATTAATACATAGAAATCAAAATCAAAAAAAACTTTCAGAGTATCTAGATGAGTTAGAATTTTTATCTTTTACTGCTGGTGGAGTAGTAGAGAAGAGGTTTACTCAACGAATTGAAAACCCTAACCCTGCAACACTGATAGGTAAAGGAAAGATGAATGAGATACTTACCTATATAAAAGTCAATAAAATAAAAACAATAATTTTTGATGATGAGCTTTCACCTGCACAAGAAAAAAACATAAGTAAAATATTGAATATAAAAGTATTAGATAGGACAAATCTCATACTAGATATTTTTGCAAATAGGGCCAAGACTAGTTATGCTAGAACTCAGGTGGAACTAGCTCAGTGCCAGTACTTACTTCCTAGATTAAAAGGTATGTGGACTCACTTAGAGAGACAAAAAGGAGGAATTGGGATGAGAGGTCCTGGTGAAACTGAGATAGAGACTGATAGGAGAATAGTTAGAGATAAGATATCACTTCTAAAATCAAAAATTAAGACTATTGATAAGCAGATGTCAGTTCAGAGAGGAAATAGAGGGAAATTAATTAGAGTTGCTCTTGTTGGATACACAAATGTTGGAAAATCTACTCTTATGAATACTATTAGTAAGTCAGAAGTTTTTGCTGAAGATAAACTTTTTGCTACCTTAGATACAACTACTAGAAAAGTAGTTATTGGTAATTTACCATTCCTCCTTGGTGATACAGTAGGTTTTATTAGAAAACTTCCTACACAGCTAATAGAATCATTTAAGAGTACTCTAGACGAAGTAAGAGAGGCAGACCTCTTACTTCATGTAATAGATATTTCTCACGCTAACTATAAAGAACATATCGAATCAGTAAATAATACTTTAAAGGAGATAGATGCTTTAGATAAACCCTCTATAATGGTTTTCAATAAAATAGATGCATATGAGAGAGAAAAATATGATGAAACTGACCTTCTAAATGATTATGGTGAAAGCAATTTTACCATTGATGAGTGGAAAGAAACATGGATGTCTAAAATGGGTGAAAATGTTGTATTTATTTCGGCTACCAAAAAGGAGAATATTAATGATTTTAAAAAAATAGTTTATAGAGAGGTTAGAAAGATTCATATAAAAAGATATCCATATAATAATTTCCTTTACCCAGATGTCGATAACTTTGATTTATATGAAAAAAAAAGTAATTAATTCACTAAAATCCGGAGCAGGGAGCTATGTATTACTAATTCTTTTAAATTACATTATTTATATTATTTCTGGATGGACAATAACTCAGGAAATGTTACCATCTTTTTCAAAAGACTTTGCAATCACATCTATATTCTTATTTCTTCTATTATTTATGATTGATTATTTTTTTTATAAGGGTAAATATTAATTTTTTCTTAGCAGGGGTGTTTAAATAGAAACTTAATTATATGTTTTTTAAAAAAAACATATATTTGATTAGTTAAATAAACCACATCATGAATAAATACACTCTGTCAATAACTCTAATCCTATCATTTTTCTTTAATGAAACTCTATCACAAAGAAAGGTATCAGAAACTATTAATACATCATTATTTGATAATATACCAGTTAGAAATATTGGTCCTGCTAAGGTGTCTGGAAGGATTACAAAAGTAATTAAAGACTACACAAACCCAAGCACTTGGTATGTTACTGTTGCTTCAGGTAATATTTGGAAAACAGAGAACTCAGGAACTACTTGGATTCCAATATTTGAACATTACGGATCATCTTCAATTGGGACAATTACTATGGATCCTAATAATTCTAAAATACTTTGGGTTGGTTCAGGAGAGAATAATAGTCAAAGATCTGTTGGTCTTGGAGATGGAGTATATAAAAGTATTGACGCGGGGGGCACATGGAAAAATATGGGTCTTAAAACCTCTGAACACATTGCTAAAATTATAGTTGACCCAAATGATTCTGATAATATTTATGTTGCATCTCAAGGACCACTTTGGAGGTCTGGTGGTGAGAGGGGTCTGTATAATTCTACCGATGGGGGAAGTACCTGGCAAAGAATCTTACATGTCAGTGATGACACAGGAATTTCAGATGTTGTGATGGATCAAAATGATAATAATATAATGTACGCAAGTACATACCAGAGGAGAAGACATTTCGGTATTCTTGTTGCAGGTGGTCCAGAGGGTGGTATTTTCAAATCAACTAATAGGGGTAAAACGTGGAAAAAACTAAGAAATGGACTTCCTGGTGGTGATATTGGTAGGATTGGGCTCGCTATTTCTCCTCAGAAATCAAATGTTGTTTATGCTTTAATTACAGCTAAAGAAAAAACTAAAGGTTTTTATAGGTCAGAAGATTATGGTGAGACCTGGAAGAAAATGAGTAATTATCAAGTTGTAGACTCTCAGTACTACGTTGAGATATTCCCAGATCCACACCAATTTGATAAAGTATACTCAGTTGATATGAGGTCTTATGTAACTGAGGATGGAGGTAAGACTTTTGAAAGAATACCTGAAAATAAGAAACATGTTGATAGTCATGATGTTCTTTTTGATCCAAGTGATCCAGATTATATTATGATAAGTTGCGACGGAGGAATATATGAGAGTTTTGATAAGATGAAAACTTGGAGATTTATAGATAATCTACCAATAATTCAGCTCTATAGGGTTGGAATTGACAATTCTAAACCATTTTATAATGTCTACGGAGGCACTCAAGATAACGATAGCTTTGGAGGTCCATCAAGAACTAAAAACAGGTCAGGTATAAGAAATAGTGACTGGTTTGTAACAACTGGGGGAGATGGGTTTCAAGTTAGAGTTGATCCCTCAGACCCAAATATCTTATACACTATGTCTCAATATGCCGGAATAATGAGATATGACAAGTCCAACGGTGAGAAGATTGGAATTCAACCTCAACCTGATGAAGGAGAGGCGGCATTAAGATGGAACTGGGATTCTCCACTAATTATAAGTCCTCATAATACTAATAGACTTTATTTTGCAGCAAACTTTTTATTTCAGAGTGATGACAGGGGAGATTCGTGGAGGAAGATCAGCCCCGAACTAACAAGAGATGAGGATAGGAATAAGATGAAAGTAATGGGAAAAGTGTGGAGTGTTGACGCAATATTTAAAAATGTTTTTACATCTCCTCTTGGTACAATTGTTGCCTTAGATGAGTCAAGGATTCAAGAGGGATTGTTAGTAGTCGGTACAGATGATGGTTTGGTAAGAATAAGTAGAGATAATGGTGTATCATGGGATAAACATGAGAATTTTCCAGGAGTGCCAAAAAAAGCATATGTAACTGATGTAATTACCTCAAAACATGATTTAAATACAATTTATGCTTCCTTTAATTATCACAAATATGGAGACTTCAGACCTTACTTAGTTGTAACAAAAGATGGTGGTAAGACATGGAAGTCTATTTCTACGAATATTCCTAGTAATAATTTTCTTTGGACAGTAGTTGAAGATCATATAAATCCTAAAATTTTATTTATTGGAACGGAGTTTGGGATGTATTTTTCTCTTGACGGAGGCATGTCATGGACAGAGTTCAAAGAAGTCCCAACCATACCTATAAGAGATTTAGAAATTCATGAGGGAGAGGATGACCTAGTTGCTGCATCATTTGGGAGAGGGTTTTATATTGTTGATGATTATTCACCTTTGAGAGAATATTCTAAGTCAATTGAAAACAAAACTGCTCACCTATTTTCGGTTAAAACCGCTTCACAGTATATAGTTGCTGCTCCTGAGAAATCAGCTACAGGCCATAACTTTTTTACTTCTCCAAACCCACCTTTTGGAGTAAAGTTATCCTATTATCTAGGGAATAGTATTTTTTCAAAGTTTGAAGAAAGACAAAATGAAGAATCTAGCAAATTCAGTAATGGAGAAATTATTGATTACCCATCCGCAAAAATATTAGAAGACGAGGCTAAAGAGAAAGCACCAAAAATATTTTTGACAATAACTGATTTGAAAGGTAATGTTATCAGAAGAATTAACTCTGGAAGAGATAGAGGTTACCATGAGAAATACTGGGATCTTAGAACTTTTTCATTGAGAAATATTGAAGATGAAGAAAATTTTTCAGGCTCTTTAGTTCCACCAGGAAAATATCATGTACATCTTGAAAAGTTTGAAAATGACATAATAGAAAAACTTACAGAAAAGCAGTCTTTTACTGTGATTCAGGTTGGTAGTAAATCATCTCAAGAGGATAGAGTGGCATTGTATGAATTTCAATTAAAATTTGATAAGTTAATTACAGATGTAAATAGGTTAGTTGATGATATAAGTAAATCTATAGAGGATTTAGATAGTCAAATTAATAAATCTCTAAATTCTTTAAACAACTTAGATTTAGAAAAACTAAATAAGAAGAGAGGTGATTTTATGGATCTAAAAATGATTTTCACTGGTACAAGGAATCTAAATTATGCAGATGTATTTTCTGGGTCACCACCATCAGTACAGAGGAGATTAGGGAATATGAGTTGGGAGCTTTCTAATACTACCTCAAAGCCTACAAGTACTCATTTAAAGACGTTTGATATTTCAAAAAATAAGTATGATGAGGTCACATCAAAATTTGAAGCTTTGAAATCTAATTAAAGTATTTCTTTTAGTTTATTTGATACTATTCTTTCCATCTCTTGGTAGCCTTCTTTATTCGGGTGTACACCGTCGTATCTTTTTACTTCCTCTACCCAGTACGTGAAATTATCCTTTAGGCCATCTCTATTATCTTTCATTGTAGTATGATAGTCTACATATGTTGAATTACCATTTTCGCAGTAATCCTTGATGTTATTATTTATTTCTATGACATCATTAGCAGGGTAGACTCCGGGAGTCCATATAAAGTCGTAAGTGGGGAGAATTGAACTTAAAAAAACTTTAATACCGTTAGCATTAGCAATCTCTGCCATTGACTTTATATTGTCAATTACTTCTTCCTTTGTTACAGGTCCGTTATTTCCAGCCAGATCATTTATACCAGCAAGGATGACTACTGCAGCAGGTTTTAAGTTTACTACGTCATCTCTAAATCTTAGTAGCATCTGGTACGTGGTCTGTCCAGATATGCCTCTATTTATGTAATTATTTTCATTTAAATAGTCGGTATATTCACTCCAATTCTGAGTTATAGAATTTCCAAAAAAGATAATTCTTTTCTCATCTTTTGATGGCAGTCCAATTTTTTTATTTTCTTCTAGATATATATTAGTTTGTTTTCCCATCTCTAAAACACTTATATTAAGATTATTATAGATTCCATGCCATCCAAGAGTTTTTAAATTAGCAACTTCTTTTTTATCTTGAGACAAATTTTCTTGGAAGATTGAAATAATAAAAATGAATGTCAATAAATACTTCATCTTATCAAATTTAATAATATTTGGTTTAATAAGTATTAACCATAATTCCATATCTCAAATATTACCAACTTATCTTTCTGTTCATAATAAATCAGATGGTATTGTCCAACCTAATTTAATTTTACATCTTGATGCGTCCAATAGCAATTCTTTAAATCAAAATGATTTATCAAATTGGAATGATTTAAGTAGTTCAAGTAATGATGTCAGTTTAGTAACTGGTTTTACTAGAAATGGATATACACTAAATAGTAACCCTTCATTTTCTTCTGAAAATGGAGGATCAATAATTTTTAATGATGATGCGGCATATAGGAAATCAACGTTTTCTAATTTTTCTGGAAATACATTTACTGTCTCAATGTGGATTAAAACCTCTCAAAATGCAGGAAGGCTTTTTAGTGTTGCAAGGTCTCCAAGTTCCTATGCCAAACAAATGACAATGTGGTTAACCAGTTCTAAGGTTGGTATTTATGGAGCAAGCAACTCTTTAAGTACAGTGAATGATGGTACCTGGAGATTTGTAACTGTAGTTAGGAGTTCAGGAACGTATAAATATTTTATAAATCAAAGTTTAGATGTAACAAGAACTGGTCAAGACTCAAAAACATTTAATGCAAATGATTTAGTTATAGGGTGGAATTATCGGGACAATGGTTCAGGATTTGAAGGAAGTATTGGTGCTATTTATTTTTATAATTCTGATTTAACAAATGATCAAGTAGTAAATAACTATAATGTTACAAAATCAAGATATGGTCATTAGGCTATAGCAGGGCTGCACCATAGACTCCAGCACTATCTCCAAGTTTAGGCTTCAACATTGGGGTATTAAAGGTAGGATTAAAGACATGTTTTTTAAGCTCATTATAACCTTCAGTATATAATTCATCAATATTACTAAGTCCACCTCCTAAGACAATAACATCTGGGTCAATAATGTTAACTACGTTACTTAAACCTTTTCCAAAATAAGTAATTAATCTATGAAGTGTCTTTTTAGCATGTTCATCACTTTCTTTTTTTGAGTATATATCTTCAAATTTTAACTTATTTCCGGAAATTTTATTGTAGTAGGTTTGAAGGGCTCTACCTGAAATTACCGATTCTACACATCCTCTCTTTCCGCAATAACACTTATCTCCTGAATCTGTTACAATAGTATGTCCCCACTCACCACCAATTCCTTGGTTTCCATATAGTGCTTTACCTTCTATAATAACTCCACCTCCAACCCCTGTACCTATAATAATTCCAAATACATTCTTGGCACTGGGGTATTGATCTCTAACTGAACCAAGAACAGTCTCAGCAAGAGCGAAGCAATTTGCATCATTTTGAATTAGAATAGTTTTGTCTAAAATTGTTGATAAATCGTTCTTTATTGGCATGCCATTAAGACACTGAGAGTTAGAATTTTTAAGTAATCCCGTATCTGGATCAATTGTACCAGGGGTACCAATACCTAGTCTATTAAATTTATAGTTAATTTTATTTTCAATATAACCTACAAGTGATTTTATATTATTAATTACATGTGAATACCCTTTCTCCTCCTCAGTATCAACTCTATACCTGATTACTTTCTCTGGGTTTTCCCTTGATTTAAGAACAATTCCCTCAATTTTAGTTCCACCAAGGTCTACACCTAATAACATTGTTTTATTTTAATTAATATTGGTAAAAATATTGTTTCTATGAACAACAAAAAAATTTTCTTTTGGTCTATATCTGTATCTCTGTCAGGATTTTTATTTGGTTTTGATACTGTTGTTATATCAGGAGCTAACCTTCCAATAAGAGAATTATGGGGAACTTCTCCACTATTTCATGGTATATTCATTATGTCTATGGCACTCTGGGGTACAGTAGTAGGTGCATTATTTGGCTCATATCCGTGCGATAAATTTGGAAGAAAAAAAACACTAATAGTCATAGGTTTACTTTTTTTATTTTCTGCTCTAGGATCAGCAGTTGCTTGGGATCCATACTCTTTCTCTTTCTTTAGATTTATTGGTGGAGTGGGAGTGGGCGCTTCTAGCGTAGCATCACCAACTTATATCTCAGAAGTTTCCAATAAAGATAATAGGGGAAGACTTGTTGCATTATATCAATTTAATATCGTCCTTGGAATTCTGATTGCATATTTCTCAAACTATTTACTTCAAGGTTTTGGTGGAGAGATAGACTGGAGGTATATGTTAGGTGTTGAGGCAATTCCTTCCTTATTTTTTCTTTTATCAATTACAAAGATACCCGAGAGTCCTAGGTGGTTAATTTTATTTGGTAATAATGAAAATAAAGCAAGAGAAATTTTAAAAATTATGTACAAAAATGCAGATGTAGATAAGAAAATTACTCAGATAAGGAGAGTAGATGATATCCATAAACTTAGTCTTTTCTCAAAACCTTTTTTTAGACAATTGAAACTTGCGTTTTTAATATCTTTTTTTAATCAGTTATCTGGAATAAATTTTGTTTTATATTATGCACCTCAAATTCTTGAGTCAGCAGGTTTTG
>CAJWTC010000029.1 GCA_913046795.1 uncultured Flammeovirgaceae bacterium
AAATTACAAGTTTAATTTTTTGACTTTAGAGAGATTTAAAAAAATAAATGATATCACACTATCAACATATAAAATAGATGCTAAAGAAAAATATTTTAATACTATTTATCTAGTCTTTAAAAAACCAGGAACATATTATATTGATAATATATCTTTCTAGAGAGAGGATAATGGCAACTTTAATGTTTTAATTTTTTTATATTCAGCCCCAGACTCAGTATACGCTATAATTAATTTATCCCTAAACTTTTCAATCTGAGGAAAACCAGTAGATCTCTCAAGAGAGATATTACTGATTTTTTTAATCTGACCTTGGTTCCCGTTAATATTTATTTTTCTTAAATGGAGAGAACCTTTACCTTCAAATGATGAAAGCCAACTCACTACAACTTCATCTCTAGTTATAAACTCAACATCTACCCTGCCAGTAGGAGAATTATTTATGTCATCTATCATAATCTTTTCACTAAAATTTTCTCCGTTATCTTTAGAAAACTTCATACTTACTTTGGGCACTCCATTAGATGCTGAGAACCAAGAGACAGCAACTCTGTCATCATAAGAAGCAATATTTGGACCATTTACCGGGCACCCATTAATTATCCAATTATCATCATTAATAGTTACTGGTTCAGTCCAAGAATTTCCAATAAATCTAGATATTGATATATCTCTCTTCTCTTCTGCAGACCTGTCTCTGTAGACAACTATAGGTATATTACCTGATACAGTAACTGAAGTCTGACAACAATCACATACCATTTGGTCAACAAGATGACTTTCATACACATCCCCATCAGAAGATATAAAAGCTGACCTTAAACTCATTGGGCCAGAGGCATGATCAGAATCAGAGTGACTTTTATCATAATTTGTATTTCTCCCATCAAGCCACGTGGTTATAAACCCATCTTGGTAAGGGTATGAAGACAAAAACCCATGCTCTGTTTTAGTTTCATCATCATGAAGCTTTTCTCTATCACTCCATTTACCATCCTTAAAAAAATGGTAATTGACATCATAGGAAAATGTTAAATCAGAGCTTTTTTGAAGATGATGAGATATCATAATATTTGAATTCTTATTATGGGAAATCGAAGGAAAATCTGCCCAATTTACAAACCAATCTTTACCATTTGCTATCAATTCTTTGTTATCCCACCTACTATTTATAAGTTTAGCATTATATAAGTAATTAGTGTCTGATTTATGCTCTGTCCAGGAAATAAATAAGTCATCATCAGAGGAATATAAAAAAGGCTCACTTGACATAAGAGAAAATTCTTCTCCCAAAACACTTTCAATATTATTCTGTTTTGAGCAAGAAAAAAGGATAAAAAAGGATAAAAAATATTTAGTTTTCAACAAATAAAGCAATTAATACTGTTAGTGCTAAGAAGATTCCAGCAGGTATAGACTTATATAAGGGGTCGTTCACTTTAATATGCATAATTATTGCTAAAAACATAAAAAATGCTACTCCTAAAGCTGAAAATCTAATAACTTCAGGAATCCAAATTCCAGCAATTAAACCAATAGAAAATGTGACTTTTAAAGTACCAACTGTATATAGCATCCAGTCAGGTAAACCGTATACAGCAAATTCCTCTTTCATTGACATAGAACCTCCACCTCTCCACATTGATGGCTGCCTAAAATTAATTAACCATACCTTTAATACTGATAAAGAAACTGTTAATTGAGCTATTAAAATAAGACTTTCACTCTGAATTATGTTCATAATAAGTACTTCTAATGGATCCATTTTTTTATGATGTAAATCTAATTATAATTTTATGATGATAAAATTTATAAAAAATATATTAAATTAAAAATGAAATTAATGTGAACAACTTAAAATTAACTTAATGAGATATCTCTTAATAATTACTTTAACACTTTTTCTTGGATTCGATTCTGAGTCACAAAGAAAAAGAAATTCAAATACAAATACACCTGCTAAAAAAGGGAAACTATCCATTTCAGCTTTAAAACTTAGAAATGTAGGTCCAGCTTTCCTATCAGGTAGAATTGCTGATATTGCTATTCATCCAGAAAATGATAACGTCTGGTATGTTGCTACAGGTTCAAGTGGGGTCTGGAAAACTGAGAATTCTGGAACAACATATAAACCAATATTTGATAATGAGTCAACATACTCAACAGGATGTGTTACTATTGACCCAAGTGACCCTTCAATTATATGGCTAGGTACAGGTGAAAATGTTGGAGGAAGACATGTCGCATATGGTGATGGTGTATTCAAGAGTGAAGACGGTGGGAAGTCTTGGAAAAACATGGGCCTAAGAAAATCTGAACACATATCTAAGATAATTGTTCACCCTAATAATTCTGATGTGATATGGGTAGCTTCTCAAGGTCCTCTATGGAGCCCTGGAGGAGAGAGAGGTATATATAAAAGTATAGACGGAGGTCGTAACTGGAAAAAAGTCTTGGGTGGAGGAGAATGGACCGGAGTAACCGACATCCTAATCGATCCAAGAAATCCTGACAGACTTTATGCAGCTACCTGGCAAAGGCACAGGACAGTTGCGGCTCTTATGGGAGGAGGTCCTGATTCTGGTTTACACAGATCTGAAGATGGTGGAGAATCTTGGACACCACTTAAATCTGGATTACCTGGATCAAATAAAGGTAAAATTGGTATTGCAATCTCACCTCAAAAACCTGACGTGATTTATGCTGCAATTGAATTAGAAAGAACTAAAGGTGGAGTATTTAAATCCACTGATAGGGGTTCATCTTGGAAGAAAATGTCTAATGCTGTTTCAAGTGCCACAGGACCTCATTATTACCAAGAACTTTATGCGAGTCCTCATAAATTTGATAGATTATATCTTATGAATGTTAGAATCCTAACATCTGAAGATGGTGGTAAGACATTTGTACAGTTAAAAGAAAGTGATAAACATTCTGACAACCACTCAATAGCTTTTAGAAATGATGATCCAAACTACTTATTAGTAGGTACTGATGCTGGTATTTACGAGTCATTTGATCTAGCGGAAACATGGAAGTACCATAAAAATCTTCCAATTACCCAATTCTATAAGGTAGCAGTAAATAATGCATTTCCTTTTTATCATATTTTTGGCGGCACCCAAGATAACGGATCAGCTGGTGGACCTTCAAGAACAGATGAAAGGCAAGGTATTAGAAATTCTCACTGGTATAAGATATTAGGAGCGGACGGACACCAAACTGCTACAGATCCAGTTTATAATGATATTGTATATGGTGAATTTCAGCAGGGTGTATTACACAGAGTAGACCTAAAAACAGGAGAGTCAGTTCTAATTCAACCTCAACCAAGGGAAGGTGAAAATTATGAAAGATGGAACTGGGACTCCCCTATTCTAGTTAGTCCCCACAAACCTGAAAGATTATTTTTTGCCTCTCAAAGAGTATGGAAATCTGAGAATAGAGGTGATAGTTGGGAACCAATTTCCGGTGATCTAACGAGAAATGAAGAGAGATTAAATCTACCAATTATGGGAAGAAGACATGGCTGGGATAATTCTTGGGATGTAAAAGCTATGTCAAATTACAATACCATAACATCAGTTTCGGAATCTCCTGTGAGAGAAGGAGTTATATATGCTGGTACAGACGACGGTATTATTCAGGTAACAACAAACGGAGGAGAATCATGGAAAAAGATTCCTGTAACAAAACTTGGATTGCCTCAGAGAACATTTATAAATGATATTAAAGCAGATAATTTTGATGCTAATACAGTCTACGTTTCCCTTGATAACCACAAGGAAGGTGACTTTAACCCTTACCTATTTAAGAGTACCGATCTTGGTGAGACTTGGACATCTATTTCAAGTAACCTTCCAAAGAGAAATCTTATATGGAGACTTGTTCAGGATCACTTGTCGAAGGATTTAATGTTCTGCGCTACTGAAACTGCAATTTATGTTACTATCAATGCGGGTAAGGAATGGCATAAGGTACCTGGTGCTCCTACTATTTCATTCAGGGATATAACTATTCAAAAAAGAGAAAATGATTTAGTTGCAGCGTCATTCGGAAGAGGTTTTTTTGTATTAGATGATTACTCAGCTCTTAGAGAGATGACAGATAATAAATTAGCAAAAGAGGGAGCTCTATTCAACACTCGTGATGCTCTCTGGTACATTCCTAAAAGTACGATTGGAAATACAGGGGCTGACTATTACTTTGCTGAAAATCCAGAATTTGGAGCGGTATTTACTTACCACCTTTCAAAATCATATCCTTCTCTTAAATCCGAGAGAAAGAAAAAAGAGAGTGAAATGATTAAAAAAGGTCAACAAATTCCTGGAATTAATTGGGAGTTATTAGAAAAAGAAGACAGGGAAGAAAAAACCAAAATTTATATTCAAATAAATAATTCAGAAGGTGAAGAAGTTAATAGAGTTAGTGCTCCTTCAGGAAGAGGTCTAAACAGAGTCGCTTGGAATCTTAGACACGGTTCTTCTTCGGTGGTTAATGCTTCTTGGATGCAAACTCGATCTTCAAGTTCTAGAAGATGGAGTAGATCTGGACATCTAGCATCTCCTGGCAATTATTCTGCATCTCTTGTAAAAGAAAGTAACGGTGAGATGACAATTTTAGATGGACCAATTTCATTTAATGTTGTTGATTTGGAGAGAAGTACTTTAAGAGGGACTTCTTATAAAGACTATAGCAATCATGCTAAAAATGTTAATCAACTTAGTGACCGACAAACAATTTTCAGCAATAACTTGACTGAGACTATGAACTTAGTAAAAGCTATGAGAGTAGCCCTTTCAAGATCAAAGCAATTAAATAATGAACTTGGAAAAGCTCTCTTTCAAATGGAAGAAGAACTAAACCAATTAAGAGTTGAGGTCTATGGAAACTCTGCAAAATCTGAGATAGGTGTTAAAAATAATCCTTCAGTAAGTACTTATGTTGGTAATGCTAACAGAGGTTTATCTACAACTTATGGACCAACTGGTCAACATAAGCAAAGTCTTAACATCGCTAATAGTATCTTAGATAAACTTGAGCAGAAATTAAGTATCATATCTGGTAAAATTCCAAGTATGAAATTAGAACTTGAGAATATAAATGCTCCTTTAATTATTGGAAGTAAAAACTAAGAAATAATTTTTAAATTAGGTGTATCAGCCCAGTTTCCTCTAGTAAAGTCGGGGAAATTCTGGGGTGATCCATCTCTTTCAATAGAACTTGCACTAAGAGGTGTTACAGCACTCCAAAAACATCCTTCATACACATTCTGGTCGAGAGGTGTTCCTTTTCTAAGACATTCAATTATTCTGAATCTCATAATAAAGTCCATGCCACCATGTCCTCCCATTTTTCTAGCTAGATCTCCAACTCTTCTATATAAAGGGTGATCATATTTTTCATACAACTTTTCTAAATCTTCTCCCTGTGCCCAAGAATGATGGTTTTTTGTAATTCCTTCAACTCCTCCTTCCAATGCAACTCTAGTCGGAAATCCAGCTAATGTTCCTCTAGTACCTTGGATTAAGTTATGTCTTGAATAAGGCCTGGGACTTGTTTCATCCCACTGAACCATAATTGTTCTTCCCAAAGAAGTCTTTATGATAGATGTATTTAAGTCACCGTTACTGTATTCAAGTTTATTCCATTTATGGTCTGACGAATAATTTTTTTCAGCATATAATTTTCTTCCCATAGCTGGGGTTGAGTAAGAAACTAGTGATTTGAAATTATCATCTCCTCTACCTAGGTTCATGTACTGAGCTACAGGACCTAAGCCATGAGTTGGGTATAGATTTCCTTTACTTTTAGCATAATGAGGTGTCCTCCATGAACCTGTTCCTCTTTCTTGTTCCTCCATCTGAAATCTAAGTTCATGAATATAAGCTGCCTCTGCATGAAGATAATTGCCAATTAATCCTTTCCTACACATATTTAAAAACATTAGTTCATCACGTCCATAATTCACGTTTTCCATCATCATGCAATGTCTTTTAGTTTTTTCAGATGTATCTACAATATCCCAGAGGTCCTTCAAGTTAGTGGCCATAGGAACCTCAACAAATGCATGAGACCCTAATTTCATAGTCTTTATCACCATTGGTGCATGATTATCCCAGTTTGTAGAAATAAATACTGCATCAGGCCTTGTATCTTCAATCATTTTGATCCAATCATTTTCACCATTATGATATAATTTTATATTCTTATGTCTTTGATTATCTGCTTCTAGACATAGTTTTTTAGATCTTTCAGCTAAATCCTTATACAGATCACATATTGCCACAACTTCTGTTCCTTCTATCGTTGCTAACTGTTTTGCATGTCCAGTACCCCTAGCTCCAACACCTATGAAGGCAACTTTTACCTTACTCAGTTTTGGAGCGGAAAAATCGCCCATATACTGAGAAAGATTATCTCTTTCTTTATAATTAGATGATGACAAACCAGATGCAGTTGCGATTGCTGCACCAGATAATGATGTCTTCTTTATAAAACTTCGTCTATCTAGTTTACTCATACTATAATAATTAATTTAACATTTATTTTTCATCTTCATCAAGATCAATATATCCTAAATGAAACCTATCAATATCAGATTTTACATGTTCTTTTTTAAAAATACCTTCAAAGCGTGATACTATTTCGGTATACTCAGATGATATATCATTTTGCTCTTTCAAATCAATAGAGAGATTATATAATTCAATTTTCTTATTGCCTTTCTTGATATCCTTTAGAATAGCTTTGTAATCTCCCATTCTAGCTGCTTGCTGTCCACCGTAAGATGGGAATTCCCAGTACACATATTCACGATCTAAAGACTGGCTTTCATCAGTCATAATATCTAATAAGCTTATTCCATCAATATCATAATCATCATCTACACCTGCTGCCTCACATATAGTAGGAAAAATATCATAGGAAATAGATATATCATCTATAACTCCACCATTTTTAATTCTTTCAGGCCATGAAACAATCATAGGTACTCTTACACCACCTTCGTATGTATAACCTTTCATTCTTTTAGAATCATTCTGAAATATACCAGTGCTATTAAAATAATCAAAATCAACTCCTCCAGCATAGGTTGGTCCATTATCACTAGTAATCATAATAATAGTGTTATCATAAATTTTGAGCCTTTTAAGTTGTTTAACTATCTCCCCAACTTGAATATCAATATACTCTATCATAGCAGCATAAGTTGCTCTAGGGTATCTTGTTGGAAAATATCCAACATTTCCAAGATAAGGCTCCTCATCTCCAATTATCTTTCTGTATTTATCAATAAGATATTGTGGTGCCTGTAGAGGAGCATGTGGTATTGGACTTGCATAATAAAGAAAGAAAGGATTATCCTTATTATTTTCAATAAATTCTTGAGCTTTTATGTGCATTTCATCAGGTGCATAATCATTTTGATTAAAAACTTCATAATTTTCATCTTCATATGGATCCTGACTAGGTTGAAGTTTTAATTTGGGTGATATCACCTTATTATCTAAAATATCTCGCTTATCATTTTCCCATAAATGAGGTGGATAAAGATTATGAGCCATTCTCTGGCAGTTATATCCATAGAAGTAGTCAAACCCCATTTCAGTAGGAATGGAATTGGAATTAGGAGGTCCAAGACCCCACTTACCAACCATAGCATTACTATAACCAACATCTTTTAATAGTTTAGGGAAAATTAATTCACCATTACCTATTGGGTATTGACCCTCTAAATTTGGATCATCTGACATCTTGTAATAATCCCATACATCACCCCTACTCCCATATTCGTGATTACCTCTAATTTTAGTATGACCACCATGCAAACCTGTAAGTAAAATACTTCTTGATGGGGCACAAACAGGAGAACCAGAATAAAAATTTGTAAACTTTAAGCCATTATTTGATAGATTATCAATATTCTTAGTTTGAATAATTTTCTGACCATAAGCACCTAATTCCCCATAACCTAAATCATCGTAAAAAAACAAAATGATATTAGGCTTATTTTCATTTTGAGAAAGGGAGCACGATGAAAAAAATAAGAGAAAAAATAGAAGTCTAGACATACTTCCAATTTATAAAATATTCTATAAATTTTTAAGTTCAGTTGATAATCTTTGTAGACTATCTTTCGCATCACCAAAATACATCTTATTATTTTCCTTAAAAAATAATGGATTTTGAACACCTGCATAACCTGCAGACATACTCCTTTTCAGAACTACTGAAGAGGTTGACTCCCATACCTTGAGAATGGGCATCCCGTATAATGGACTTGAAGTGTCGTCAATTGCGTCAGGATTAACTACGTCATTGGCTCCAATTATAACAGCGACATCGGTTGTCTTGAAATTTTCATTAGCCTCATCCAATTCAATGAGTTTTGAATAGTCTACATCAGCCTCAGCCAATAATACATTCATATGTCCTGGCATCCTACCGGCAACAGGATGTATAGCATATTTAACTTCTACGTCGTTTGACTCAAGAACTTCCTGAATTTCTTTGCATAACTTTTGAGCCTGAGCTACAGCCAGACCATAACCTGGAACTATAATTACTTTCTGTGAATAAAAGAGTTGAACTGCAAAGTCAGAATCTGAAATTTCTCTTATATCACCCTGTTCATCAGATTTAGATGAAGACCCTGAAGACGAAAAACCTCCAACCAGTACATTAAGAAGAGATCTGTTCATAGCCTGACACATAAGAACAGTCAAGATTGTTCCGGCAGCTCCAACTAAGATACCTCCTAATAACATAACTTTATTATCAAATATAACTCCAGTCAGTGCCGCAGTAATTCCAGTAAAGGAATTCAAGAGCGATATGACAACAGGCATGTCTGCTCCACCTATTGGAGCAACAAAGAAGATTCCATATATAAGAGAAATACTAATAATAATGTATAAGAAAGTGTACCCACCTGAACTATCTATAAAGAGATAGGAGGAAAAGGCAATAGAAAATAGTAGGATAAGATTAATTATGTGCTGAAAAGGTAATGTAAGCTTCTCTGACCACCTGTAACCATCAAGTTTGGCAAATGCTAATAAACTTCCAGTAAAAGCAACTGAACCTATAAATAAGCTTACTATGAGGACAACAAGCACAAAACCAGGGTAAGATTCGGGAGATAAAATCCATTTATTAATTTCTGTATATGATAAAAGAACTGCACTTAACCCACCTAAACCATTGAATATTGATACCATCTGAGGCATTGATGTCATCTGAATTTTTTTTGCGATAATATATCCTATGACAGCAGAAAATACTATAGGTGTTAATATCCATAAATAATTTCCTGAAGAGTTTTCAAGGGGCATGATAGAGGCAGAAAATAATGCAATAAGCATTCCCACAGCAGCAAACTTATTTCCTTTACTGGCAGAAGCAGGATCACTCTGGAGTCTAAGGCCCCAAACTAGTAAGAAAGCAGATATTAAAAATAAAATCTTATCCATTACTTATTTTTCTTTTTATTAAACATCTCTAACATCCTATTTGTGACAAAGAAACCTCCAAAAACATTTATTGAACCAATGAAAAGAGCAATTGAGGCTAAAATTAATGTAAAAAAATCCTGTGGGTCAGTTGTTCTAATCAGAATTATGGCACCTAAAATTACTATTCCACTTATTGCATTGGCTCCAGACATTAATGGTGTGTGGAGGACAGATGGAACTTTAGATATAACCTCAAAACCTAATAAAACAGTAAATAATAGCAGATAGATAAGTACCTCATTCTGTGATAAAAAATTTAATAATTCACCCATAATTTAAATTTTACAACTTTTATAAATATCATCTTTCTGGTCAATAAACTTACCATCCTTGACTACATAATCAATAAAATTGAAGATATTATTTGAAAATAAATTACTTGCATCATGAGCCAGTTCTGATGCTAGAAATGAATTTCCTACAATACTTACTCCATTGTGCTTAGTAATTTCATTGTCTTTTGTTAACTCACAGTTTCCACCAGTTGAAGAGGCTAAGTCTATAATTACAGATCCAGGTTTCATCTCTTCTACTACACTTCTAGATATTAGAACTGGTGATTTAGAACCAAGTACTTGTGCGGTAGTTATAACAACGTCTGCTTCTTTGAGTCTTCTTGAGACTTCTTGTTTTTGTCTCTCTAAAAATTCTTTCGTTTGTTTAACTGCGTATCCTCCTGCCTCCTTGTCTTCCACAGCCCCTTCAACTTCAATAAATTTAGCACCTAGACTTAAAACTTCCTCTTTTGCCGCCTCTCTAGGGTCAGAAGCTTCGACAACAGCTCCAAGTCTCTTCGCAGTAGCAATTGCCTGTAGACCTGCAACTCCAGCACCCAACACTACAACCTTTACAGGCTTAATACTTCCAGCAGCAGTGATCATCATTGGAAACATCTTAGGTAGTATCTCTGCAGCTTTTATCACAGATTTATACCCTGAGAGACCAGACATTGATGATAAGATATCCATACTCTGGGCGATAGTAGTTCTAGGTATTTTTGATAAGTCAAATGCTGTAATATTGTTTTTACGGATACCATCTTTTAATTTATCTGTGTCTTTCTCACCACTAAAGTTTGATATCAAGGTCTTATTGCTAAACTTCTCTATTTCTCTTAGAGACGAGCTGTCAACACATATAATTATATCTGAATTTTTTATTACTTCTGATCTAGAAAATTTCTTACACTCGTAATCCTCATCTAAATATCCTGATTTTAATCCAGCACCTTTTTCTAAGGAAACGTCGTAGCCAGATTTGACATATTTTATATGAGCAGGAGGTGTAAGTGACACCCTTGGCTCTATATCTTTTAAGAATCCTATTTTCATTGTATTTTAAACGTCTAAACGATTTTTTTGTTTGTTAAAAGTGGGCTTTTAAATAGTGAATACGTAAAGTAAAGTAATATTAAAACAACAAATTCTAAATTAATTAAGTAATATGGCCATTTTCCAGAAACAAGAGGATGGTTTACTGCAGGGGGTTCTTTTAAATACATGTAATTAGCATCAATTAAAAAGTCAATAGGCATTATAAAAACAAGTAAAATATTTAGGGCAATAAAAGATTTTAACCAAGATAACTTTGACAACTCCATATCCATGTAATAATACATATATAATGGTAAAATTATAATTGATGTGTGACTGTAGAAATACTCAACATAAAAAAAATTGGTTCCTGTATAATTATCTATGAGGGGTGTGAGGAGTGCATTTAATCCACCCAAAACCCCGGAATAGAAGAAGAATTCAAACCAAAATTTTTTTTCTTTGATAAATAGTATAAAACAGGTTATCACAGATGAGAATCCACAAAGATGAAAAGGAAGTCTCTTGTCAAGTGTCCATGTTCCATCAATAATATGCATGGCATGGTATATAGCATACATGATTATAAACAAGTAGACAAAATATTTAGCAAATTTTTTTTTATTTTCCTTATTTAAAACCTTACCTATACCTAAGACTATAATAAAATATAATAGAGATAGAGAATTAGCTAATATCCAATCCTTAGACATGAAAGGTATGGCATAGTTAACATCCATATAATTACTTATTTTCTACAAAATCCTTCATTATGAATACATGAGGAAGAGTTAGACTTGATATAACAATAAATGTAAATAAGATCAAATTATTAGCAGTAAGTAGGTCATTATTAAAATAGTATAATATTATACCAAATATAATGGCAAGTGTTGTGAAAGGTAATGTCTTTACATAGAAGGAAAAAAAGTTTTTTTCCTTCATCTCTTTATATTCAAGAAGTAACATTGGCAGAGAATGGGAAAAGCCAAAATATATTGAGAAAGAGGTAAGTATATCCGTATGGTAGAAGATTAGATAGAGAATACTCATCTCTGCATAAAGAGGAACTTTCTTTTCTATCTTAAAATGGACCACAGATATCATAAGAACTGCAACTGATACAAGTAAGAAAAAAGTTTTATCAAAAGTTGATAAATCAATTGAGCTAAATAAGGTTAGGTCAATCAGAATGATTTGAAGCTCAAAGATATTATTGAGGAAGAGGGACAAGAGTATGTTTGCTCCAAGTACAAAATTTAAAAGCTTATTTTTTGTGTTATTGAACCCTATCACCTGTGCCTCTCCAAAGTGATAACAAGAGACTAACAAAAAAGTAAAAAGCCCTAGATATGGTGAGAATATCCATATAATTATATTTAATATAATAAGAGATAGATAAACTGTAAAAAAGCTTAGTTTACTCTTAAACCTTCTTGATGCAGGGTTAATAAATGCTATTATATGATCGACAGAACCATGGGGAATACCAATGGTTAGCATTACTAGAACAAAGATTATACTCGAATAAGAATCCTCAACCTTGAAGAAAATTAAACAGAGAGCAAAAATTAAACCAATTAGTTTTGACGATATGATATAATTCTTTGATAAAATCATTTTAAAATATAAAAAAAAAGGTGAGGAAAACCTCACCTTTTAATATTTAATAGCTACTAAAAAATTAGTCTCTTGCAGCAGACCATACGGCCATACCAAATCCAATTTTGTTTATAGCATCACCGATATTGTAAACAATATCCATGTTCCATCCTAGGGCAGCAACTGCACCGGAATACCATCCGTCAGTTCCCATCATATATCCTAAAGGATAAATTGCCCATCCAACAAGGACGAACCACTGTAACATTCTACCAGCAGAAGGTATTTTACCTTTTGCGTTAGCTAAAGCGTCACCTACAGCACCTGAAGGTGCTCCATCACTAAATACTCTTAGACAACCTACCTCGTATGCCATAATAAAATATGCAATACCAGATATAGCTCCCCATGATTGAGCATCTAACATTCCAGTAACACCAGATTCACCGAAGTAACCTGTAACTAACATAACAACTGATAACCAGAATAACTTAGCCATACCTACACCAGTAAGTAGAGCAAACTCTACAACCATTAGTGGCACAGTTAATATCCAGTCAACGTATCTAAGTTCAGTTGGTGAACCTAGACCCTCAGCCCACTGGTCTCTCATGTAATAATAATGTACAGCTGCAATACCAGTAATTAAAGCTGCAACAAGCATTGAATCTTTAAATTTCTTGTCAACTTGACCGTGTTGTACTAAAAAGAACACAGTAGCTGCTAACATAGAAACAGATCCTATGAAGAAAGTAAAACCAGTAAAATCACCTGGCTGTAAACTTGCTCCGATTATAAAATTTAACGTATTCATAATTGATCGTTTGGTTAATAATATTATTAATTATATGTCAAATTTAGACATTTTATAATTATACGAACAAATAAAATAAAAGTTTTATATAATATATTTTGAAATAAATCATGTAAACAAAATAATATTAGTCTTTTTTATTAAATAACATAATATAATTTGTTATTAGAAATGATAAAGAAGATAAACACAACATTATAATACCCAATGCGAGTTGATTGTAAAGTATATACCCTAATCCAAATAGACCGAAATAAACCATAACAACACCTAAAAAGACTAATAATAAGTCTCTCATGGCTGATTCTCCGTCATAAGATACATTTATAATTTTATGTTTTTTTACAAATCCTGACCAGCCAAAACCATAAGGTCTAATGAGATTATAAAATTCTAATAATTTATTTTTTTCTGTTGGTTTTGTTAGAAAAGTAACAAGTAACCAAGAAAAAGTAGTAACACCAATACCTATCAATAACTCCATATGTTGTTTTAATGGTATTCCTATTAAACTTTCATGAATCCACTCAAAATAAATTGCAACAAGGAAAGATACAATCATACCTGTTATCTCACTGTAGGCATTTACCCTCCACCAAAACCATCTAAGTAGAAAGATTGAACCTGTACCTGCTCCTATTTGTAATAAGATATTAAAGGCACCTAAGGAATCACTTAGTTGTAATGAAACAAATCCAGCTAAAGCCATTAATAAGACAGTAGATAATTTTCCTACTGAAACCACCTCCTTCTCAGTCGCATTTTTCTTTATAAATCTTTTATAGAAGTCAATTGATATGTAGGAAGCTCCCCAATTCAAATGACTTGAAATTGTACTCATAAACGCAGCAATTAATGATGCTAAGACTAGACCCAAAAGACCGGTTGGTAGTAATGATAACATCGCAGGGTAAGCAATATCATTACCAATTATACTTTTGTCGACATCTGGAAAAGCAGTAGCAATACTACCTAAATTAGGAAAAAGTATTAATGAACTGAGAGCAATAAGAATCCAGGGCCAGGGTCGTATAATATAATGGGTGATGTTAAATAATAAAGTTGAATAAATTGCATTTTTTTCATCTTTTGCAGATAACATTCTCTGTGCTATATACCCTCCACCTCCAGGTTCTGCACCAGGATACCAGACCGCCCACCACTGCACTGCAAGAGGGATAATGAGAACCACTAGAAATTGATCCATATCATTAGTTGATGGAAAAAAACTTAATTTATCTATAACATTAGAGTGGGACAACATCTGTCCGAGCCCTCCAATTTCGTCAAGGTTTACTATATAATATGTTGCCCATATAGATCCCAACATGGCTACAAAAAATTGAATCAAGTCGGTATAAATAACACTCCTCAAACCTCCTAAAGTACTATACAAGACAGTAACTATAGAAGAATAAAATATACATTCAAAAGGTGTTAAACCTAATAATATCCCTCCAATCTTTATGCCAGCAAGACAAACTGAGGCCATAATCATAACATTAAAGAAAACACCAAGGTATATTGCCCTAAAGCCTCTAAGAAAAACCGCCTCTCTCCCACTGTATCTTATTTCATAGAATTCAAGATCTGTTAAGACTTTTGATCTCCTCCATAGCTTAGAGTACAAATAAACCGTAAACATCCCAGTGAGAAGGAATGCCCACCAAGACCAATTACCTGATACACCCTTTTCACGGACAAGGTTAGTGACAAGGTTTGGGGTATCTGCTGAAAAGGTTGTAGCTACCATAGAAATTCCAAGTAACCACCATGGCATATTCCTTCCTGAAAGAAAGTATTCTTTTGAGTTTTTTCCAGATTTTTTAGAAGTTATAATACCTATTAATATGAATACCAAGAAGAACAAAAAAATGATAGACCAGTCTAATATCTGTAATTGCATACCAAAGCGATTAATTTATTATACTTAAAAATACAATTTAAAACATACTTTTATCTATTTCGTTATATTGATTGTCCAAAGTATTATTTTTTTATAGAAAAAAATTAATTTTGTAGAATGAAGATTATAACATCCCTTGTTTTTATTTTGCTTGCAAGCAGTACCTACAGATGTGCAGAGGAAGAGATAACAATCGACTGTACCCAGGCAACTTCGGATATGATCGGAACATGGAGAGGAAAATTAAACTATACAAACTCACAAGCTAACGGGGCAAGTCACAATATAACTCTTTCAATAATATCATCTAACGGATGTCTATTCCAAGGAATTAGTGCATTTGACGCTTCGGGAACTTCATTCACAGTGTCAGGAACCATTGATAAATACGGTTGGGTTGAATTTATGGAGACTTCCTATGAAATTGATGGAGGAGAATACACCAAGTGTGCTTCTACATCAACATCAAGTTGGAATAATCCATGTAACCAGTGGCCTAACGTCAGATGGAGAACTGGTGTGAAATATCATGAGGCAAGATTTAGATCAGATCCATTAGTACTTCAAGGTGAATTCTTTTCTGCTGGTGGTTGGAGAAGCTCTCAAGTAAGAGGCACCTACCAAATAGTGAAAGACTGATGTCTTACTCCTTACTTATCATGGCTGGAGGAATGGGTAGCAGGTACGGGGGCCTTAAACAAGTAGATTCTTTTGGACCAAACAATGAGTCAATTCTTGACTATTCT
>CAJWTC010000030.1 GCA_913046795.1 uncultured Flammeovirgaceae bacterium
ATAAGTACCATACTTTCCTCAGCAACTTCTCTGGCTAAATTTACATGAGATTTATTTAATATTAATTCATGATTGTAATCTATACTATCATAGGAAAAAGCATATTTTAATCTAGTCTTGAGGGTTGAAAGAACTAATTCATCAATATCTTTTAATGTTATCTTTTCTTCTTCTAACCCATTTCTAATTGTATTGTAACTATATTCATCCTGCCATGGCATCTCAACATTTAATCCTGCATTAATTGCTTCAACTCCATTATATATACCATACATCCAATCTGTTGAAATAAATCCGTTAAAACCCCAATCGTTCTTTAAGATATTGGTTAATAGCTCTTCATTGCTGCCGCTATATTTTCCTCTTACCTTATTATATGCTGACATTATAGATGCGGGTTTACCATCTTTAATTACTTTTTTGAAATGAGGTAAATAAACCTCTCTAAGTGTTCTCTCATCAACGGATACGTCAATTACCCATCTTGAATTTTCAATACTGTTTAGTGCAAAATGTTTTGGACATGCCATAACATTATTTTTCTCAATTCCTTTAATAGCAGCTACTCCAAACTCTCCAAGAAGCCAAGGGTCTTCACCATAGGTCTCTTGCGCTCTTCCCCAACCGGGATGTCTCAACAAATTAATACATGGTGTTGCTGCATAATTTGTTTTATTTGCTCTCATCTCTTTAGAAATTACATCGTGTACTTCATATTCTAATTTTGTATTCCATGATGCTGCTCTTGCCATAGCTACCGGAAAAGTTGTAACTCCCCTTACATTTTTATCTAGAACTCTTGCCCCCCTTGGTCCATCAGACAGTACCCATGGAGGTATATTTAGTCTCTCATTTCTACCAACATAAATATGAGGAAAACGCTGCTTAAATATAAAATTTCCAAAAAACTTAGGTATAGACTTATACATCTTCTCACCATACATCTGATCAATTTTTTCTTCGAGTGTCATTCTTTTAAGAAGCTCTTCAGCTAAACTATCAGTATCTATTTCCCATATATTTTTGGAGTATAGCTCTTGATTAGCTTTTAGTGGATACATCTTATAGTCAAGATTTACATAAATAATAATTGATGTTATAATCAATAAGCCAATTATTGAAAAAAATAAGTATTTTAAAATCTTTTTGATAATCATAGGTTGTTTATTGACTCATCTAACCAAATAGTTCTGTTTTTTATCCAGTTTTTAAGAAATTCAATCTCATTATAATAATTTCCTCCAACATAACTATTTGGCCAAATATAGTTTTCTAGGATTTTCCACTTATTAAAGTTTCTTTTGGCAGCTTCTGTTTTAAAATAGAGTAAATCAAATTCTTTATTTACCATATCTTCTAGTGATTGATCTGATAATAAATCAGATCTTAGTTCAAACCATCTTATTTTTAAATTGCTCACAAAAACTTCATCTTCTAAAAATTTTTTCCACCAAAATGGCACACTCCAAAAGTCACCGGGACATCTTTCGTTAAATTTGTAAGTCCAAACATCAAACCTATCACCACCGCAGTAGTCAGCATTACCAAAAGATAGATTAAAGTCCCATATAGGACCTATTTTTAATTTTTCATTTCTCTCTTTGTGTAGATATGTACTTAACCTATATCCATCGACATTATTAGATAATTCATTTAATATAAAAAAATCAATAAAGGTTTTATCATCAATAAATTTTCTGAAGCCATTATTTATATCTGAAAAATTTGATGAAGAAAGAGACTTTTCAAATTCATTAACATAATCAATTATATATTTTTTCTGACTAGGATTTATTTCTTCGGGCTTTGGATATTCATAATTAAATAAAATTTTTTTATCTCCTTGTAAACTTCCATTTACATCATATCTTGAACTAAACGAATTGAAATCATTAAAGCTATTATCTACTAAATCGCTCTTATCAATTTTAATAATATATCCTCCACTAATTAATTCTTCATCTATATCATCATTTTCAAGTTTTTTGATATTGACTCTATTCTTATCTCTTTTTATTTTTTCCATAAGTATATAGAAACCTTTGTAATCATTATTAATATATAATTCAACATTTCTTGTTCTTGATGCATACATTCCCATCTTATTAGATATGTTATAAATTATTTTATTTCTTATTAATGATTTATCACTATAGGGTCCATATAATATCCAATCTTCCTCTTTAGGAAGACCAGCTAGCTTATAATCTAAATCATTATAATTTTTATCCCATGTCTCAATTCCGTAAGATTTTTTTTCAAAATATTGAGAACTTTCTCCCCTAATTTCAATGCCAATATTACCTGCATACTGAGTGCTATCTCCTAATAATACAGTTAATGCTGATGCTATCTTAGGTTCGTCTAATATCTCGCCGCCTAAAGTATTAATTTTGAAAATAAAAATAGAATCTTGACAATTAACGCATTCAAATTCAATAATATTTGAATTTTCAGATTCATTATCAACTATTACTTTTTCATCTTTTGTACATGAAATTAAAAACAGATTAAGAAAAAAGAATAATTTAACAATATCTTTGATAACCATACTTTTAGATTTTGATTACAAATTTACCAAATGAAAATATTAAATAAAATTGCTAATAATCTTTGGAAGTCAAATTCTAGTGTCTATTCATCTCTAATAAAAAAAATTTCAATAACTACATTAACAATTGGAGTTTTTTCAATGATTATATCAGTAAGTATTCTTAATGGTTTTCAAGAATCTATTAAAAATAAAATTTTTGATTTTTCTGGACATATTAATGTATCTGACTTTGGAAATGGATTAAGTTTCAAGAATTATCCCATTAATCTTGATCAGGGAATATATTCAAAATATAAAGAGATAAGTGAGATAGATGCTGTTATACCTTTTATTATGCTCTCTGCTCTTATTGAAAAAAATAATAACTCTGATGGACTTGTGTATAAAGGTGTAAATGAAGAATATCTTACTAAGATTATTCCTCATCTCTCATCTTTTAATAATTCTATAAGTTTCACAAATTCTATTATTATAAGTGAATCCCAATCTGAAAGACTCAATATATTTCTGAGTGATACGATCTCTTTGTTTTTTCCTAATGACCCTCCCATATTTCGTAAATTAATTGTTAAAGGAATTTATGATACGGGTCTTGAGGAATTTGACGACTCATTTGTAATTGGAGATATTAATTTAGGAAGAAAAATTTATAGCTGGGATTCTAACCTTGCTTCTGGATTAAATATTTATTTAAAAGATGCATCTCAAACTAACTCTGTTTTAACCAAAATCAAAAAAAAATCTTTTTATAATGAATTTTTAGAAACATCTCAGAGTAAATATTCCCAAGTTTTTGACTGGTTAGGTCTGCTTGATAAAAATGTTATTATTTTCTTTATAATTCTATCATTTGTAGCATGTTTTAATATGATATCAGTGATATTAATTTTTATTATGGATAAGATAAAAACTATTGGAATTCTTAAATCTTTTGGAACCAATAACTCTATTATTTATTCAATTTTTTATAGAGCTGGAACAGAGATACTTATAAAGAGTATTTTAATAAGTAATTTTTTAGCATATGTATTTATATTTTTGCAATCTAGGTATAAAATTATAGGGTTAGATAAGGACAACTATTACTTAGATTTCGTTCCAATAAAATTTGAATTTTCAAAAATTATAATTTTAAATATCTCTTTAATATTAATAATATTAATATCAATATATATACCAATATATTTTATAGGTAAGATATCAATAAATGATAATGTTAAGTTTAATTAACTTTTGTAAGATTTAAATAAGCTTTTAATTTTCATAATTAAGATTCCAAAAAAAGCTTCATAGAAAATATTTATGGACATTTTAGACTCTCCAACTTCTCTATCTCTAAATATTATTGGAATCTCATCAATTTTATATCCTAATTTATTTCCAATAAACTTCATTTGTATTTGAAAAGCATATCCCTGGAATGAAATATTATTTTTTAAAATACTTTTAAGTGCTTTCTTTGAATATCCATTAAACCCACCTGTAGAATCACTCAGATTCATGCCAGTAATAATTTTCACGTAATAATTAGCAGATATTGATAAAATTAATCTTGATAAGGGCCAATGGAGTACTGAAATTCCTTTCACATATCTGGATCCAACTACAATATCCGAGCTAGAGTTTAAAGAATCTTTCATTTCTATTAATTTCTCTGGGTTATGTGATCCATCACAGTCAAGTTGAAAAATATAATTATAATTTAAAGACAAGGCTTTCTTAAAACCTTCAATATATGCCGATCCTAGACCATTTTTTGATTCTCTTTCAATGAGTAATAATTTTATTTTATATTTTTTTTTTGAAATAAATTCTTTTACTAATTCTCCTGTCTTATCAGGAGAATTATCATCAACTATTATAACATCAAAAAGTGAGTTTAAACCTTGAATTTGATTTAAAATAGTTTCAATATTACCTATTTCATTATATGTAGGAATAATAATAACGGAATCAGACATATGATTTAAATAAAAATATTTCAAACATAATGCTTTAATCATT
Source organism: uncultured Flammeovirgaceae bacterium (assembly GCA_913046795.1). Taxonomy (GTDB): domain Bacteria; phylum Bacteroidota; class Bacteroidia; order Cytophagales; family MED-G16; genus MED-G16. The sequence goes on from CAJWTC010000030.1 coordinate 4,559, forward strand.
ATGAATATCGAACATTTAATTTAAATTTTGTTAAGAAATGCAATTACAAGAAAAAATAAAAAATGAAGTTATCAAAGTATTTAAAGATGAGTTCAATTATAAATGTTCTATCAATGACATTAGCATAGATCAGACACCTAAAAACTTTTCTGGTTTTTATACACTTATTTTATTTCCTCATCTAAAAAGTTTAAAAATAAATCTTGAGGAGGCAGGAAATATAATTGGTGATAGTTTAATTAGAAATTCAGAAATAATTTCAGATTATAACCTTGTGAAGGGTTTCTTAAATTTTGATTTAAAATCAGATTATCTAATCGGTGAGTTATCAAAATTTTCAAGTGAATATAAATCAGATTTCAAGAAAAATAAAAGGGAGATAATAGTTGAATTTTCTTCACCTAATACTAATAAACCTCTTCATTTAGGTCATTTAAGAAATATATTTTTAGGTGATTCTGTTTCAAAAATTTATAAATCACTAGGATATAAAGTTCATAAAGTTCAAATAATTAATGATAGAGGGATTCATATCTGTAAATCAATGGTTGCTTGGAAAAGATATGGTAATGATAAATCTCCAGATACTGAAAAAGTAAAGGGTGATAAGTTTGTAGGAGATTATTATGTAAAATTTGAGTTTGAACATAAAAAAGAGGTTTTTGATTTAGTTAAAAAAGGTGTCTCAGAAGTTGATGCAGTAAAAAAATCTTCTCTAATGAAAGAAGCAAAGTCTTTATTAAGAAAATGGGAGAGGGGAGACAAAGAGATAATTAAATTATGGAAAAAAATGAATGGTTGGGTTTATGATGGTTTTAATTCAACATACAGAAGTATTAATGTTTCATTTGATAAGAATTATTACGAGTCTGAAACTTATCTTCTTGGAAAAAAAAATATAGAGGAGGGTATATTAAAAAAAATATTTTATAAGGAAGAAGATAGCTCAGTATGGATTGATTTATCAAAGGAAAATTTTGATAAAAAGTTATTATTAAGGAGTGATGGAACCTCAGTATATATGACACAAGATATTGGTACGGCAATTAAGAGATTTGAAGATTTCCCAAAATCCGAGAAACAGATATATACTGTTGGGAATGAGCAAGATTATCATTTTAAAGTATTATTTAAGATATTAGATAAGTTAGGTTATTCATGGGCAAAAGAGTGCTACCATTTATCTTATGGTATGATAGATTTGCCTGATGGTAAAATGAAATCTAGAGAGGGTAAAGTTGTTGATGCTGATGAATTAATATCTGTTATGAAAGATACAGCTCAAAAAAGGTCAATAGAATTAGGGAAAATTGATGATTTTGATGGTGAAGATTTAACAAAACTATATCAGAAAATAGCCTTATCGGCTCTTAAATATCACCTCTTAAAAGTAGATCCAAAAAAGAAAATGTTATTTAACCCTGATGAATCAATAGATTTCCAAGGTAATACAGGTCCTTTTTTGCTATATACATATGCTAGGATAAGATCAATTATAAAAAGGGCGGAGATATTAAATATAGAATATGGAAAAATAAATTTTAGTATTATAAAACATATTTCGGTTAATGAGAAGAAAATAATTGACCTTTTAGTTAATTATAAATATATCTTAGAGACAGCAGCTGAATCTTACTCCCCATCTATAATTTGTAATTATGTATATGATTTATCTAAGTCATACAATTCTTTTTATCAAGAAGAAAAAATATTTGATGGAAAAAATAATGAAACAACTTCATTTAAAATTGCGTTATCAGACATAACGTCTAAAGTCATTAAATCATTACTTAATTTACTTGGCATTGACATAACTAATAAAATGTAATGAAGTTTGTAGCAATTTTTCTTTTATCAACCTTAGTCTCAGTGAGTGGTATATATATTTTAAGGGAAAAAATCTTTAAAGTAAACGAAACCGCACCAGATGATAATATTCTATCAAATGATAGCTTCTATAGTCTCTCTGCAGTTGACATAGATGGAAATACTATTAATTTTGATAAATATAAAGGTAAAAAACTTTTAATAGTAAATGTTGCTTCTAAATGCGGTTATACTCATCAGTATAAAGATTTACAGGAGCTTCACAAAAAATATAACGACAAAGTAACAATTCTTGCTTTTCCATCAAACAATTTTGGTTTCCAAGAGCCTGGATCAAATGACCAAATTGAAACATTTTGTGAAAAAAATTATGGAGTTGAATTTCAACTATTTGAGAAATCAGATGTGAGAGGTAAAAACTCTAATGATGTATATAGATGGTTATCTAATATTGATGACAATGGTTGGAATGATAAATCACCTAGATGGAATTTCTTTAAATATTTAATTGATACAGATGGATCTTTAAAGGCTATATATTCATCTAATACTAATCCATTAGATAAAGAAATAATGGAGTTTGTATTAAACTAAAATTTAAAGTTCCTCGTCTTCTTTTCCTTGAAAATAATATCTCTAAAGCTCTTACCTAATATTGAACCTATACCGCCTACAAATCCACCTATTACTGAAATATATATAATTAAGTAATTAACAGAACTAATATTCAGCAAATCAACGATTCTTGATGATAAAATTGAGTTAGAACTTGTATCAATACTAAGTAAAAGGAACATCCATGCTGTTCCAACCCCAATGAAACCACTTAGAAATTGAGAAAAATAATTTTCACTATATAATAAACTAGTAAAAAAAGTAATTACTAGTATTGACCACCAGGGGAAAAAAACAGGTAGATAATATGATAAAATACCAATTATTAATATTCTAATTATAAAATTCATTTTTTTACAAATTTCTTTTCAAATATTATTTTACTTCTATTTTCTAAGTAATTATTATTAAATAATAATTTATTATAAATACCCTTGCCCCATTTTTCAATACCTTCAAAATAGTTAGCGCTTCCTATATTTCCAGATTGACCACCAGGATATATTCCCCATGCCTCAGTTTTTTTATTTTTATTCAATTTAACTATCATCCTCCAAGATGGTCCATGTCTTTCACTAGCTGCATTTAATATATTTCTATACCCTCCGATTGATATACTATCATAACTGAAGCTATTTATTCTTAGTAAATGATTGACAGATGTATTTTTATATATATCCCATCTAAGGTCTTTTAAAGAGTATTTATTTTTTAATGATTCAATTGAATCAATTGTCGCATTATATGTATTATTTACCAGATCATATACTGATTCTTTTTTTTTAGTTTTAATGATATCAAAGTAATTAGATTCTATATCTTCTTTAATTAATTTATATGTCCTAAACGAGTTAGGTTTTCTATAAGAATACTTTAAAGTATCAAATTCGTCCCATACTTTATTATATAGATTATCCCACCATTTATTAAAAATTACTTGATTTTCATTGTTTACTTCAGCAAAAAAGTCCCAATCTTTAAGTTTGTTTAGATATATTAATTTATTTTCTGAAAGGAGATTTGTATCAATTTTTTCTATGAGTAGAGGAAGTGTTTCGTATGCTTTATAATTAAAATTATCATTTTGAATTTTTTTTATGTCATTCAAATTTACTTGTTCAATTGACTCAAGCCTTTCAATTAATCTTCTTCCTCTATACATTTCATAATTAAAACTGTAATAATAATAAGGATAATTTTTATTGACTGGGTGCTGATTTGCTGAACTCACAAAACCAGCTTTTGGATTTTGATAATTTAATACATGTTCATAAGGTATATAGCCCATCCATTCATTTTTAGGATTTGATCCATCTAAAATGAATTTTCCTTGTTTATTATATTTTACAGGAAACTTTCCGGCAATTGTTAAACCTATATCACCATCTTTGGTAGCATAGGCAAAGTTTTGAGCTGGGCCATCAAAGAATTTAAGAGCATTTTTGATATCATTTATATTTTTTGATTTATTTAGTAAAAAAAACGTTTTATATTCTATCGACTCATCATGAGCTATCCACCTCATTGCCAGGTTTAACTTATTCTTATCTGATCCAAAGTTTCTATCATATACTACTGGACCATAATGTGTATATATTATTGTATCGAAATAATTTTCTCTTCCTCTAATATGAAACTCTTCAATTACTTTATCAGTTTTAAGCCATTTATCTCCATATCTATATTCTTTTCTTTCAGAATCTTTAAATTCTATTTTATACCAATCAACAACATCTCTTGTGGCATTAGTTTCCCCCCAAGCAACATTATCATTGAATCCAATAATTATTCCTGGAGCTCCTGGTAATGAAGCCCCCATTGTATTAAAATTAGGTGAGTTTAGATGAGCTATATACCATATTGATGGAAGATTTAGTGAAAGATCTGGTTGACTTGCTAAGTATGTGCTGCCGTCTTTTGATTTATTTGATGAAATGGCAAAATTATTGCTTCCATTATCTGGATTTGGATTTGAAATTAAATCTAATTTTGAGTTGATAATAAAGTTGTCAGAAATATTAATTTCTCTTTTATTCTTGAAATTATATTCTATATAATCAGGAATTATTGGTTTAACTTCATCAAAGTATTCTGGAAAAAGATTATCATAAGAATCTTTTCCAATTCCATTAATTAGATACGTATCTTCTATATCTGAATTTCCTCTCGATAACATGTCTGACATATATTCCATTAAAATAAATGTCTTTAAAATTGTCCACTCTTCTGGCTTGTAATCAAGTAGTTTATATTCTATAGGTAAGTCTTTATATTTTAAAGAACTTATATAATCATTTATACCAAGGACATAAGATTCAAGTAGATCATACGTTTCCTTGTCCTGAATAGATTTTTTTAAGGTTCTCTTTGCTGCAAATAGAATTCCTGTTCTTCTTTTTATTATATCATTTTTAAGAGCTTTCTCCCCTAAAATTTCACTAAGTTCTCCTGAGGCTGCTTTTATTTGAAATTCCATTTGCCATAGTCTATGTAGTGCAGTCAGATAACCTTGTGCATAGAATAGGTCTTTATCATTTTTTGCATATATATGGGGTATAAGAGAACTGTCATATTGTATTATTATTTCGTCATTTATACCTTTTAATTCTATATTTTTTAATATATCATCAGTTTTTACTTCACCATTAACCCAAAATCCTGAATAGGGATTTAAAAATTTTCCTAAAGGAGGTATTTCATTTATCCTGATGTTTAGAAGATATATTAGCGTGGAGACTAATATAAGAGATATAACAAAGATTATTTTTCTAAACATATTTATATATGTGCGTTGGGAAGGACTCGAACCCTCAACCCTCAGAGCCGAAATCTGATATTCTATCCAATTGAACTACCAACGCAAATTTAGGAGAGAATTTCATTAACCTTGTCAGCTGCATCTTGAAGTGTGTTAGTTGCAAAAACTTTAAGACCTGAGTCTTCAATAATTTTTGACCCTTCTTCAGAGTTTGTGCCTTGTAACCTAACAATAATTGGCACCCCGATCTCTCCAATATTTTTATATGCTTGTACAACTCCATTAGCTACTCTGTCACACCGAACTATTCCTCCGAAAATATTAAGTAATATGGCTTTTACGTTTGGGTCTTTTAAAATTATTCTAAACCCAGCCTCTACTGTTTCAGCATTAGCAGTACCTCCAACGTCAAGAAAATTTGCAGGATCACCACCAGATAATTTTATTATATCCATAGTAGCCATTGCCAAACCAGCTCCATTAACCATACATCCCACATTTCCATCTAACTTAACATAGCTTAGATTTGATTTGTTTGCTTCAATTTCTGATGGATCTTCTTCATCTAAGTCTCTTAAACTTTCAACCTCTTTTTGTCTAAATAGAGCGTTTTCGTCGATATTTACTTTTGCATCAACAGCTAAGATCTGATTATCAGAGGTTTTTAGTACTGGATTAATTTCAAATAATGATGCATCTATAGACTCGTATGCTCTATATAAAGAATTTATAAATTTTATCATCTCTTTTAGAGCATTACCTTCGAGACCAAGTGAGAATGCAATTTTTCTAACTTGATACTGTTGAAGACCAATGTTTGGATCAATCCATTCTTTAATAATCTTTTCTGGGGTCTCTTCTGCCACTTTCTCAATCTCCACTCCACCTTCTTTTGAAGCCATTATTACATTCATTCCTTTTGTCCTATCTAATAGAATTCCTAAATAAAACTCTTTACATTCATCTGATCCAGGATAATAAACATCTTCTGCAATAAGAATTTTATTTACGACCTTTCCTTCCTTCCCAGTTTGGTGTGTTACTAATGTGCCGCCTAAAATTTTACTTGATTTTTCTTTAACTTCACCCACACCTTTAGAGATAACAACTCCATTAGATCCAGTTTCTTTAATTATTCCTTTTCCTCTTCCTCCAGCATGAATTTGAGCTTTTAAGACAACTATATTACTATTTTCTTTTGGGAGTTTTTGAGCATATTCTTCTGCTTGATCAGGATTTTCAGCAACAAATCCATTTTGAATTTTAACTCCGAAAGTTTTTAAAATCTCTTTTGCTTGATACTCGTGAATATTCATCTAACACGAAAGTATAGTATATAGATTATTATTTCAAATCTTATATTATTTTTTAACCATAACCTCTATAATTATTTAGATTTGTAATTATGTTAGTTGGAAAAAATATAAGTAAAAGCTTTGGAGAAGTAAAAGTATTGCAAAACATTAATGTTGAATTTCAATTAGGAAATATTATATCAATTTTTGGTGGTTCTGGTGCCGGTAAATCAACCTTACTCTATATATTAAGTACTTTGGAGAAACCAGATTCAGGAAAAGTTGAATTTAATGGAAATAGTTTAATTGAATTATCAGGAGATAATTTGTCAAACTTTAGAAATGAAAAGATAGGTTTTGTATTTCAATCCCATAATTTATTAAATGAATTTAATGTTTTTGAAAATATTTGTATGCCAGCTTACGTTTCTAAGAATAAATCTATTGGAGTTGAGAAAAGAGCACGCCAACTCTTATCTGATTTGGGAATAGAAAATAAAGAAAATAATATGCCAAATCAGTTATCAGGTGGTGAGAAGCAGAGGGTTGCTATTGCAAGATCTCTAATAAATTCACCAGATATAGTTTTTGCAGATGAACCAACTGGAAATTTAGATGACAATAACTCAAAAAAATTCATTAAGCTTATTCAAAATTTGAATGAAAAGTATAATCAAACCTTTATTGTTGTTTCACATAACAAAGAATTTAAAAAAATTTCTAATAATTCCTTTGAACTAATAAATGGTAAAATAAAATCAATTTGAACAGAGGAATAACTTTTATGTTCTTTGCAACTATTTTTTTTATGGTTGTAAAAATATTTGTAAAGATGTTACCTCATATTCCACCAATGGAGATTGTTTTCTTTAGGTGCATTATCTCATTTTTTATCACTTTTTATTTACTAAAGAATCAGGGACATGACATTTTAGGTAAAAATAAAACTTTATTAATGTTAAGGGGAATATTTGGTACAGTTGGACTTTACTGTTATTTTGTTATTCTACAAGAAATTCCATTAGCAACAGCATCCACATTAATTTATTTTACTCCACTATTCACAACTTTAGTTGGCGTTGTAATTCTAAAAGAGAAAATGAAAACTATACAATGGTTATTTTTAATTATTGCTTTTATAGGTATAATTATCATTCAAGGGTTTGACCCAAGAGTTAATATTTTTTATCTCTTAATAGGACTGGCTGGAAGTTTTTGCGCTGCTTTTGCTTATAATATTATACGTTACCTGAGAGATAAAGAGCACTCATTAGTATTAATGATATATTTTCCTATGATTGCATTTCCTGTTGGAGGTTTATTAAGTGTATTTAATTGGGTTCAACCCTCATTTTATGATTTAATCATTCTGATATCAATTGGTGTTTTCACTCAATTTGCTCAGTATTTTATGACCAAATCATTTCAGTCAGAGAAAGTCTCTAAAGTTTCTATTGTTAGTTATTCAGAGTTAATTTTTGTTGTATTAATTGGCAATGTTTTTTTTAATGAAAACTTTGATTTTTTGGTATATATAGGAATGTTACTAGTTACTTTTGGAGTTGTTTTTAATATTCTATTAAGTAAAGATGATAAAAAACATATATAAAACTTCTTTATCCCTTTTGACTGATTTGTACCAACTCACCATGACATACGGGTACTGGAAAAGAAATATTCATAATAATTATGCTTCTTTTAATGTATTCTTTAGAAAGAATCCCTTTGGTTCAGGTTATGCTGTATCATGTGGATTAGAAAATATAATTAACCTTTTAGAGTCTTTTAAATTCTCAAAATCAGATTTAGATTATCTTCTAACTTTAAAAACTGATAAAGGAACTAATCTGTTTTCTAAAGAATTTATTTCTTTTTTATCTAAAGTTAAATTTCAATGTGACATTGAAGCAGTGGAAGAGGGAAGGGTTGTTTTTGCTAATGAACCAATCATAAGGGTAAATGGACCTATATATCAATGTCAACTAATAGAATCAGCTATCTTAAATATATTTAACTTCAATTCACTCATAGCAACAAAAGCTGCAAGAATTAATCATGTTTCAAATGGAGATCCCATACTCGAGTTTGGTTTAAGAAGAGCACAAGGTATTGATGGCTCATTGTCTGCAAGTAGATCATCCTATATTGGAGGCACATCAAAAACGTCAAATGTTTTAGCTGGAAAAATATATGGTATTCCTGTTAGTGGTACCCATTCTCATAGTTGGGTAATGGCTTTTGACACAGAGTTATCTTCATTCAGGAACTATGCAGAAATAATGCCAGATAATACAGTTTTATTAGTTGACACATTCAATACCATTGAAGGTGTAAAAAATGCTATCATAGTTGCTAAAGAGATGGAGAGGATTGGTAAGAGGATTATTGGAGTTAGGATCGACTCAGGTGACTTAGCTTATCTAAGTAAAAAAATAAGAAAGATATTAGATGAAAATAATCTTAAATATGTAAAAATTATTGCTAGTAATGATATTGATGAGCATATACTAGAATCTCTTAAATTACAAGGATCAAGAATTTCTGTATGGGGTATAGGAACCAAGCTAGTAACTGCTCATGATAATCCTTCTTTAGGTGCAGTGTATAAATTGTCAGCAATTAAAGATTTTAAAGGTAAATGGGTAAATAAAATTAAACTTTCAGAACAAAAAATAAAGATCAATAATCCTGGAGTTCATCAAGTCAGAAGATTTAAAAATAATTCAAAGTTTATGGGTGATATGATATATGATGTTAATAACATAAAATTATCTAATAATATGATCGATCCAAATGACTCTACTAAGTCCAAAAATTTCAAAGAGGATATTGATTATGAAGATTTATTAGTACCAATTTTTAAGAAAGGAAAGTGTATTTACAAAAAACCTAGTTTAGATATAATTAAATCAAGGTTAAAATCTGATCTCAGTCATCTTGACGAGTCTCATAAAAGACTTAAAAACCCTCATATCTACCCAGTAGGCTTAGAGAAGAAACTTTTTGATGAAAAAAAGAGTATGATTATTAAATTAAGAAAAAATTGAAAGCCTTAGTCATAGTTGATATACAAAATGATTTCCTTCCTGGAGGCTCATTGTCTGTACCTGAAGGTGATAAAATAATTAATTCTATTAATGAGATAATGGATGATTATGATTTAATTATTGCTACAAAGGATTGGCACCCTTCCGATCACATAAGTTTCGCTTCAAATCACCAAAACAAAAAAGTTGGAGATGTAATAAATATAAATAAAGTAGATCAGATTTTATGGCCCAATCATTGTGTTCAAGAATCTTTTGGTTCTGAATTTCCTAAAAATTTAGATTTTTCTAAAGTTCACAAGGTGATTTATAAAGGTCAAAATTCAAATATCGATAGTTATAGTGGTTTTTTTGATAACAATAAAGATTCATCAACTGGATTATCAGATTTTTTAAAAGAAAAAAAAGTTGAAAAAGTTGATTTTGTAGGATTAGCAACTGAATACTGTGTTAAGTTTACAGCTTTAGATTCAGTTAAGGAAGGATTCTATTCTAGGGTTATTACTAAATGTACTAAAGGTCTTGATGAATTAGAATGTAAAAATGCTTTCGATGAGATGAGATCAGAAGGTATTGTTTTAATTTAAGATTTCTTATCCATATATTGAATAAGCTCGATAACCTTTGTTGAATAACCCCATTCGTTATCATACCAACTAACTAGCTTAACAAATTTATTATTTAACATTATTCCTGCACCAGCATCAAAAATTGATGTACGAGTATCACCAATAAAATCAGTTGATACAAGAGCCTCTTCTGTATAACCCATAATTCCTTTTAATTCTTTAATCGAGGCATTTTTCATTGCCTTACAAATATTTTCGTAGTTTGTTTCTTGAGATAAGTTTACAGTTAAATCTACAACAGAAACATCAACTGTTGGTACTCTAAATGCCATTCCAGTAAGTTTACCATCTAATGAGGGTATTACTTTTCCTACAGCCTTTGCAGCACCAGTCGAAGAGGGAATAATATTTCCAAATACAGACCTTCCTCCTCTCCAATCTTTCATTGATGGACCATCAACAATTTTTTGAGAGGCAGTTGCAGCATGAACAGTAGTCATTAACCCACTTTCAATACCAAAATTGTCATTTAAAACTTTTGCCATTGGAGCTAGGCAGTTAGTTGTACATGATGCATTTGACACAAAATTCATATTATTAGAATATTTCTTATTATTTACTCCCATAACAAACATAGGAGTGGAATCTTTTGATGGAGCTGACATTATAACTTTTTTAGCCCCTGCTGATAAATGCCCTTTAGATGAATCTTCAGTAAGAAATAATCCAGTTGACTCAACAATATAGTCTGCACTAATATTTCCCCAATTGATATTTGCAGGATCTCTTTCACTTGATACTTTAATTTTATTTCCGTTAACTATTAGGTCGTTACCACTTACCTCAACTGATCCGTCAAATTTACCATGAGTAGTATCGTATTTTAACATATAACTCATATAATTAGCATCAATAAGATCATTAATACCAACTATTTCAATATTTTCTTTATTAATTCCTGCCCTAAAAACTAATCTTCCAATTCTTCCAAATCCATTGATTCCTATCTTTATTTTACCCATAGCATGTTTTTTTATGATTGCAAATCTAGTTATCAATGACCAATTATCAAATTATAGAATATTATCAAATTAATTTTCTTATAATTTTTTTAAATATTTTTGTAACAATATATTTGCACATTGAAAATGGTCCCTTCGTCTAGGGGTTAGGACGCCAGGTTTTCATCCTGGAAACAGGGGTTCGATTCCCCT
>CAJWTC010000031.1 GCA_913046795.1 uncultured Flammeovirgaceae bacterium
GATTGTGATAACATTAAATAATACCTTCTCAGATACCCCTCCCTCAGAAAATATCACTTATGAAATTGGGAATAAGGCAATTATTAAAATTATTGACGACGAAAATCCACCAGTAGCTGTTAACGATACCTATTCGGGTACTCTTAGTGTAGACGAAGGTGGTGAACTTATAATCAGTGATTCCCTTCTAGGTTTACTTGTTAATGACTACGACCCTGAAGGAACCAATCTTACTATTAAGCAGTTCGGAGTTCCACTTGCTGGAATTGTTTCTTGTCCTGTAACAGGTTTACCGGGGATATGTCCAGATGGGACATTTAGCTATAAACACCAAGGTGACGAAACCCCAAGTGGTCAAGATAATTTTTCATATAAGATTACTGATGAGGATGGATTTAGTGCAACTGGACAAGTTACAATTATTGTAAATCCAGTCAATGACTGTCCATTTGTAGATGGGGAGGCAATAAAAGTAAATGAAGGTGAAACTTTCACAAGAGATCTAACTCTTGGTGTTCTAGATCCAGAATTTACTCTTGGTATAGATTTAACTTTAGACTTTGAGTTAGTATCTCCACCATCTGTTGGAACAATATCTATTTCTCCTTCTGGTGAGGCGATTTATACGGCTCCACCATTTATTACTGGTTCAGATCCTTTGAACGTATTCTTTGAATACAAAGTGACTGACGGTGGAGGATGTGTTAAAAATGATGTTATAGCTATTCAAATTAATAATTCCGTTCCTCAGGCAGTTGCTGATACATTTATTGTTGGGGTAGGTGGTACAATTAATATCTTAGCCCCAGGTATTCTAGCTAACGACCCAATACCAGTAGGTGCTACAGGTGAATCAGGTCTAGCTACTTCTCCAACGATTGCCATATCAAGTGGACCAAATGCATTTAATTTGAATTCAGACGGTAGCTTCACTTACACTCATAATGGGAGCTCATCTCCAAAAATGGATAAGTTTACTTACAGCATGTTGATTATTTACTCGCCTGGTGTTTTTGATATCTCGAATGGTGAGGTATTTATAAAAGTTAATGATTGCCCAACAACAGTAACTGATACATACGTTGTAGACGAAGGTGGAATTTTAATTGTAGATTCACTTAATGGACTTTTGAGTAATGATAGCGACATAAATGGTGATAAGTTATTTGCCTACAAGGATTCGGACCCTAAAGTTTTAGAAGATCATAAAGAAAGTAAAAAAAGTTTAGTTACCGTCAATGATGATGGTTCCTTTACTTACACTCACGGAGGTGGTGAGGGAGAATTAGACTATTTCTTGTACTATGCTAATGATGGGGTTTGTGACAGTCCCCCAGACACAGTAAAAATTATTGTGAACCCTGTTAATGATTGTCCAGTTACTAGGACCAACGGATATAATAGCTTGAGTTTATTAAACGGGGCACCAATTAAAGATTACATCGAGAATCTAGTTGATTTGAATGGAAACCCAATGTCTATAGATAGTGTAGATGTTTCTGCAGTAGGAGATACATTAACAGTATATTCTTCTGACGGGACAACCTGGATACTAGATATGGACGAAGGAGGATCTATTACCAGAGACTCTGCTGGAGGTGGACTTACATTAGATATTGATCCTGATGGGGATTTTATTTTTATGAGGGAGTTACTTCCTGGATCAATTAACTGGATTCTTGATAAAGATGGTAATCCTGTTTATCCTTTTCCAGTCAATGCAAAAAGTTATACAGTTAATCCAGATGGCTCTTTTACTTACGAACACGATGGTGGAGGAAATGTAAGAGATAAGATTTACGTTGAGGTCTGTGACGTCCCTCAGACCGGACTTTCATGCTGTTCTGTTGATTCTATTATGCTGTTTTTTGGCCCAGATAATGCTTGTGCAGAGGGACTAACAGATTATTTTACTGTCAACGAGGGAGGAGCATTAGTAGCTGACGTGGATAATATGGGATATAACCAGTATATGTACGATAAGAGTGGAGGTACTCGAAAATATACGGGCGTACTTTTTAATGATGTGGATGAAGAGGGAGATACACTAAACGTTGCACTTGGCGAGAAGCCAATATTTGGAACAATTGTGGGAGACACCATATACCCAGATGGTTCATTCACCTATATTCATAACGGTGGAGAACAGACATCAGATATGTTCACCTACTTCATGGGGGATATGCAGAGGGAATGTTCTGAAGTTAAGGTCTATATAAATGTAGTTTCAGTCAACGAATGCCCCACAGCAAATGACACTATTTATACCGTAGATGAGGGTGGAACACTGACAATAACTGGATTAGCTGGAGGAAGTGATGGAACATTTAGAATTTTTCCTGCAATTATGGGTAACGATTTTGACTATGATATTGGTTCAAGACCAAATATTACCGATAATCTTATTGCTTTTTATTCTATGTCAGAATATTTTGATTCAATTCCTGGCCCTGACTTAGACCTAGACGGGGAGATGATACCAACTATTCTTGTTCAGAAGAAGGCTGATGATCAGAGTGCTAATAATTTTGACGGTTTCATGCTGGGTGGAGTTCCAGATACTTTATCTCTCCCTAACCCCACTAATTGTGAAGCTGCTACGGGGGGTAAATGTGGTTCTCCTGCATATTTTATAAATTACCCTAAGTCACCAAGAGTAGTACCAGATAGGTTCCAACCACCACATGATAGGAATGCATTTGAGTTTGATGGCGACTCCTCATATGTCCATGTAACAGATCAAATATTAGCTTTAAATAGATCTAGGTATACGATTTCAGGATGGTTTAGATCTTTTAATGATCCTGCAGACAATCCAACTCTCCTCAACTTTACTGTTAACGGTAAAGAGAAAGGGTTAAAGATTGGAATAAAAAATAATAAACTAGAAGTAGGGATAGGGAATGGTACAGGTTATTCTGTTAAAGCATTATCAAACGTAGGAACTACCGATTTAATTAGTACATGGAACCACTTTGTATTCATGAAAAATGGAAATAATTATAAGATGTACCTCAACAAAAAAGAGATATATTCTGAAGACCTTAATAATACATCCTTGTCAGGTGTTGGAGCTCAATTACTGATGGGTAGAGACCTCTCAGGAAATTTTTTCAAGGGTAGGATGGATGAGTTGTATGTGATTGGGGACACGGTCTCTAATGATGATGTGTTAAAACTTTATTACGGTGTTTCTACAACTCTTGTAAATGCACCTGATGACGGAGACCTTACCGACTTTAATGTTGATGGTTCATTTACTTACGTGCACAGTGGAAAAGATGGAGATTTTGAAGATAATTTTATCTACGAGTTATCTGACGGTGAGTGTGGTGAACTTGGGAAAGTTACTATCATAATTAATCCAGTAAATGATTGTCCTATTGGTATTGACGATACCTTAAATGTTGATGAGGGTGGGACTGTTACTATTGACGCACCTGGTATTCTAACAAATGATACTGATGAGGAGGGAGATGCATTAAAAGCATTTAAGTTAATTGACCCTCTCTACGGAATTGTGACTATAAGTGAGGACGGTAAGATAGAGTATATCCACGATGACTCTGAGACAACACTCGACTCACTAAAATATCTAGTGAAGGATTCAACATGTCAGGATACAGCTACTGTTTACATAACAATTAACCCAATACCTGACTGCCCTGTAGTTGTAGATGATGTCTACTATGTTACTGAGGGAGACACTTTAAATGTTGATTCATGTTTTACCCAAGTCTTAAACCCTGGCTCAAATAATGAAAATTGGGCTTTAAATGAGCCTAATAGTTCAGGTGATGAAAATATAGGAGAAATATACTCTGACGGTACTTGGAATGATGAGAAGGAGACAACATTAAATCAACCTTATTTAATGGAAGTTAATAACTTGATTACTTCAAAATCTGGATATACTTATATTGGACAGTATGACGGTCATTCTTATTTTACTTCAAATTTATCTTTTCTCTGGTATGATGCAAAAGCTGATGCAGAGTCAAAGGGAGGATACTTAGCAACGCTTAAGACTAAGGAAGAGAACGACACGGTTGCCGCAATGATTTCTAGTGGGAAATATCATTTCGGTTTATATCAAGATGTTGCAGATAAATATTTTGCTGAGCCCAAGGGAGGATGGAAATGGGTAGATGGTACCTATTTATACGATACAGGTGACTCTAGAACCTTATGTGGTGTCCTTCTAAACGATGATGACGGGGGGGGAGATACCTTGTTTGTTAATAACTGGACACTACCTGATAATGGAATTTTAGATAATAATGAAATAAAGTATGACGGTAAATTTACTTATTATCACGACGGAAGTCAGCTTGGAGACACCATAGAATATAAGATCGAGAGTGAATTATGTGAAAGTGATAGCTGGGGAAGGATAATAATTATTCCAATTAATATCAATGATTGCCCTGTTGCAAGGAGAGATACTTTCTACATAGATGAGGGAGCTACACTTGATACACTCGGCATTCTTTTAAATGACACTGATGTTGACGGAGATAACCTAAGAGCTGAGAAAGATACCATTAGTTCAGGCTACGAGAATCATGGTATAACTCAAATCTTCCCTAATGGAAGGTTGCTTTATCAGCACGACGGATCAGAGACATCTTTGGATAGTATAAGTTATAAGGCTATTGACCCTTCAGGTTGTGAGGTGCCTTCAAAAGTAATAATTATTATAAACAGAGTAAACGACATACCTGTTGGAGTTGACGATAGTTACTCTGTCTTTGAGGGAGATACACTAACCGTAGATGAGATCAATGGAATACTATCTAATGACTCAGACGCAGACTCTGCTAGTGACTTAAGAGTACTTATCATTAAAAATGTTTCTGTAGGAACTTTAGATATAAACGACGACGGGTCATTTACTTACATACACGATGGGTCTGACAAACCTAATGAAGTTTGCTTTACCTACAGAGCTTATGATGGCGTCGTTGGACCTCCTCCAGGCTACTCAGAGGAGACTGAGGTCTGTATAACGATATTAAATAGGGTGCCAGTCTGTGATGGAGAGGAGTTCTACATATTAGAAAACGAAACTTTAACTACAGACCTAACAAATGGTGTCCTTTCAAATTGTACTGACCCCGACCCGCAAGATGTTCTTACTGTAATACTGGATACACCACCTACTAATGGTGCATTTGTTTTAAATGACGACGGGACCTTTACCTACGATCACGACTGCTCTGATGATCCAGACGAGATCTTCTTTACTTATTTTGTTACCGATGGAGAGGATACAACAAAAGTTAGTGACACAACTAGAATTTTTATAGAGAATGAATGTCCAGTAGGAAACGATGACCTCTACTCTGGAGTAGACGAGGGGGGAATACTAAATATTGGTCCTTTTGATGGTGTACTCTCAAATGATACTGATCAGAATTCATGTGACATACTTCAAATCAAACCACTTGATCCTCCTTCATTTGGTGGTGTTGTTCTTAACTCAGATGGATCTTTTGATTATACTCATGACGACAGCGAAAACTTTGAAGATCAGTTTACTTACCTTCTGAATGATGGAGAGTGTAGTACATGGGATACGGTTACTGTGACAATTAGGATAGATCCTGTTCCAGACACTCCACCTGTTGCTGTAGCAGATGACTATCCATGTTTTGATGAAGGTGGTTTTGTTCAAGCAGTTTTACCTGAGGACGGAGTTTTATCTAATGATTACGATGTTGACCCTGGCCAGACTCTGACAGCAGTATTGGTTGTATACCCACTCCATGGAACTCTAATACTTAACCCTAACGGTACCTTTATTTACACACACGATGGTGGTGAGTCTACCTCTGACTCTTTTACTTACTATGCCGTAGATGATACTGGATTAACAAGTGATACTGTGAGTGTCTCTTTCTGTATTAACCCAGTAAATGATTGTCCTGTTCCCGTTGACGATATATTTACTATTGACGAGGGTGATATAATAGATTCTACATTGATTTTTAATGATTTTGATGTCGAGGGTAATGATTTACTAATTAACATAACAGCACCGCCTTCAATAGGTGGATTTAGTTGGAATCAAGATGGTTCGTTCACTTACAGTGCTCCTGATGATGTCCCCGCGCCAGGCCCTGAAATTGTGACCTTCGAGTATCTCCTATCAGATAATTTAGATGGCTTTGCAACTTGTGACTCTACAGCGACTGTTACTATAATAGTAAATTACGTTAACGACTGTCCAGTAGTCGGTGATGATTCAATAATAGTAGATGGTAGTATACCTAGTTCAAGAGTAATATCTGTCCTAGATAATGATTATGACCCTGACTCAGAGATTGATACAACTAGTGTAAAAATCATATCTGGTCCTGAGTTTGGTGATGCAATTTCTAATATTGATGGGACCATAACCTATAACTATGATGAGTCACCTATTCCATTTGATACAATTACTTACAGTGTAAGTGACTACGAAGGTTGTGAGAAGATTGGTAAAGTATATATATACATTCAAAACTTAAGAACTCCTCAGTACCAATTACCAAATTACTTTACTCCTAATGGCGATGACTTTAATGACTTTTTCTTAATTAAATATCAGAATATTCTAATCGAGGATATGAATTTTGAGGTCAAGATTTACGATAGGTATCAGAGGTTAGTCCATGAATCATTTATACAGTCATCAGATAAGGTATGGAACGGGATGAATATCGACTCTTCAGATATAGCTAGAACAGATTTCTATTTTTATGAGATAACTCCCGTTGAATATTATAACACACCATACGTAAGGAGAAGAGATAAATTGATAGGTACAGTTTACTTAGAGAAAGAGAGATAGTATTTTATCTTAAGAAATTATATAGAGCAAAAGTTGCCAGCCAATGTTCGCCCCCGTAACCACTTTCAAACATAATATCATATCCTTTTTTTGAGTGAACATCTGAGATCTCTAGAAGAAAGTTTTTGTCAGACTTATTATTTAATTTATTTGCAATGTCTTTAAGTGTCCAAGCTCTGTGGAACATAAGTCCTATCAAATGACCAATTCCTGGGTCTTTGGGATCTAAAACAATAGGAGGGTTTATAATATTATTAAATTCAGGTTCTTTTAGAGAAGGTATGAATTTTTTGAACCATTCATTAAACTCTTTTCTTTCTAAAATACTTGACATTAGTGCCGCTTCAGCCAGGCAAGGTGAGAGGAAGTCTGTTCCAGAAGGTTCGTAGTTAAGGGGGCAGTCAGTGTCAGGTGTAAAGTTTTTAATACTATAATCTTTTATCTTATTGTATAGGTTCATGTCATTAGCTTCTAATGCATACTCAATCATTAGAGAAAAAGAGAATGCGGTATTAGCATGAGTACCAGGTCTAAGTGGAGTTGAAAGTTTATCAAGAAATGCAATTGTTCTTTCGCTCAGCAGCTCCACTAGAGGCTTTAGACTTGATGCCCACTCTTGAGCATTTTCATTGTCCCAACCTAATAGTTCTGAGTACAGTTTCATCAACCATGCCCATCCATAAGTCCTCTCAAATCCTTTAGCAAATTCATTTTGAAAAAATTTATACTCCTTTTTAAGATTCTCTTCAGTTAGATTAATTTTTAATTTTTTTATGATTATTTCCTTCTCGGGAATACTTGGAAAGTCTTTAATCACCTTAACCATTGCCCAGTGACCATGAACTGCTGAGTGCCAATCCCAGCAACCATAAAATGAAGGTGTTATCTCGTAGTGTGGTCTTACCCAATCTTCCGTATTAAACCGGAAACCAATCTTATAAGGAAATTTTTTATCAACACAGTCAATAGATAAACCTATAAGCTTTCTTGCCGCAGGTTGATCTATGGTAATAGTTTCATATTTAACTTCTAAGTTTTGATTTGAACATCCTATCAATAGAAACAAAAATATTAGATGGCTGATCTTCATTGTTTTTTACTTGCATTAAATAATCTCTCCTTCTCTTTTTCTGTAAGACTAGAGTAACCACTCTCTGATATTTTATCTAAAATTTTATCTACCTCGTCTTGGGAAGTTTCTATGGAACCTTTATTAACATCATTTGTTGATTTTTTTCTTCTCTTTCTATCACTAAATAGATTAATAATATTAATAACTCCCTCACCTATATTAACTCCATTTTGTAATTGCCTTATAAAAATATAACCTATAAATGCTCCACCAAGGTGTGCTATTTCTCCACCAGCATTACTTCCAGCAACATCAAAAAAAGAAAGAAGAACATAAAAAAGTGCTATGTATTTAATTCTTACTGGACCTATAAGAAGTAGGTAGAATGAGTAATTTGGTATCAGAGTTGCAGAACCTACTACAACGCTAAATACACCTGCAGATGCACCTAGCATTAGAGAGTCAGATACCCTTTCTGAATAATATGGTACTATGTTATAAATAGCCATATAAAATAAACCACCTATTACTCCTCCTAGAACATATAGAGAAATCAGTGCATTATTTCCAATATTATCATTAATAATTTTTCCAAACCAGTAGAGAAAAAGCATATTCCATAAAATATGCATAAAGTTCATGTGCAGAAAGAAATAAGATATAATAGACCAAGGTTGAAGGATAAAAGTCCCTAAAGATGCAGGTAACATCAGTTTATTTATAAGTAATGTAAAAAATGAAGAGAGGCCAGAGATTGTTAATATAACTTGAATGAAACTGATGCTGACAAATACAATTATATTTATAATGATAATTTTTATAAGTCCATTATCTTTTTTTTTCCAAGCATTTCTAATATCCTCAATAATAAAGTTTGCCATATTTAGTAGTAAGTTCCGTATTTATTTTTCCAATATCTAAGCATTATATATCCTATTAACATGCCACCTAAGTGGGCTAGATGTGCCACATTATCACCAGGCATTCTATTAAATTCACTCCATATCTCATATAATCCATACCCTAAAACAAGATATTTAGCTTTGATAGGAAAAGGAAAGAAAAGCATATATAATTCCATATTAGGAAATAACATTGCGAAAGCTAATAAAATTCCAAAGACAGCACCAGACGCACCAACCATTGGTATATTACTTTTACTCTCTAGTATACTTCTAGCTATGCTTATACTTTCATCTTTGTACTGAGAAGAATTAGGATTCTCTGAATACGAGTTGATAAAATCATATAGCTGATTATAATATTCTTTTGATTCATCAAGCACTAACTTCCTGAATGCGTCTGGAGAAGGTTGACTTGTGTATCTTAACACCTTATTTTCTAGCGAGAAGTTCTCAACAAAATTAACACCTGAATAAAGAATCCCTGCCCCGACTCCAGTTACCAAATAGTAAATAAAAAATTTTCTTGATCCCCAAACCTTCTCAAGTATTGGTGCAAACACTAAAACTGCAAACATATTACTGAAAATATGGGCAAATCCAGCATGAATCCACATATAGGTCAGAAATTGATATGGTTTAAAGTCCTGAGATAAGATATACCTTAACCCAAATTCCTCAATTATGTAACCACTTGTTAAAATGAATATTACCCCATTTATAATTAGTATGTTTTTTGCGGCAGGTGTAAGATTAAACATTAAAATAAATTTTCTACTTTCTCAATACCTAATTCTATGTAATTTTGTTTCCCATCTGGCGTAAATTTTGGATTCCTACAAGCAAAAAGCTTATCAATTATTAGATTCATCTCATCCTCGTTCAAAATTTTACTGTTAGTAATTTTAACTTTTCTTGAGAAAAATTTAAGAATTTTATCTCTTTTCTCTTTATCTAAATCACTGTTATAATTTTTAATTTCCTCTATGAATCCCTCGATCAAATCTTTTTCATTAATATCGTTGAGTCCAGCAGGAATACCATTTACAACAACCGAATTCTCTCCAAAGTAGTCGATATCAAAACCGATTGATTTTATATCTTCAATAATAGTTTTTATTATTTCAAAATCTGAGTGGTTGAGATCAATGTATTGGGGGAACAAGTTCTGTTGAGTATTTGTATATTTATTTATTCCTTTCTCATATTTCTCGTAAATAATTCTTTGCTGACAATTCTTATGGTTAAATACAAGAAGTTTTTCTCCTAGTTGTTTAAAAATAAATTTATCTAAAAACTGAACCGGCTTATTATTTATGATTTGCTCATCATCATCTTGAAATAATTTAGCAGTTTTATTCTCAGATCTAACATTTTCGAATATTTCATCCCAGTCATTCCCTCTCAACGATTTGATATCATTTTTTTTTGTTAGTGTATTCTCTTTGTTATCGTAATTAGTTACAACTTCTTTAAGGAAGTTTACGTCAGCATCGAAATTAATTGATGGTGATATATTATACTTGTCTAGGGTTTTTTTAATTGTTGAGTTGACTAGGCTATATATTAATTTTTCGTCATCAAATTTTATTTCAGTTTTGGTAGGATGAATATTTATGTCAACTTTTTCAGTATCTAAATTAATAAATAACACATAAAAAGGATATTGTTTTTCTTCTATAAGACCTTCATAACTCTTAAATATAGCATGTCCTAAGTAGGTGCTCTTAACAAACCTGTTATTAACAAATATGAACTGTTCTCCTCTTGTTTTTTTTGCGTTTTTTGGTTTACCTATAAAGCCTTTAATTTTTATGGAGTCAAATTCCTCTTCACATTGAATTAGATGCTCTTCATAACTTTTCTTGAATATTGAAATTATCCTTTTTTTAAGACTAGATTTTTGAAGGTTAAACATTTCTGCTTCCTCATTTACTAATATAAAATTTAGATCAAAGTTTGATATTGCACATCTTATGAATTCATCAATTATATGTCTCAATTCAACATTATTAGATTTTAAAAAGTTTCTTCTAGCTGGGATATTGAAGAATAGGTTTTTGACATTTATAATTGTGCCAGATTGTATATCAGATTTGCTCTCCTCTAAAATTTTTGAGTCTTTAATTATTATCTCATTACCTATATCACAATTTATAGTCTTGGTCTTTATCTTTAGCTCAGCTACAGAAGATATCGACGAAAGGGCCTCACCTCTGAAACCCATAGTTTTTATTTTATATATATCTTTTGCCTCTTTTAATTTTGATGTTGAATGTCTAAGAAAACATTTTTTTATGTCCTTTTTATCCATTCCAATTCCATCATCAATTAAGGTTATTGACTGCTTACCAGCATCTTTTATAATAAGCTTTATATTTTTAGATTTTGCATCTATGCTATTTTCTATAAGTTCCTTTACGACGGAAGCTGGTCTCTGAATAACCTCACCCGCTGCAATTTGATTAGCAACAGATTTTGGAAGTTGTTTAATTGTACTCATTTCTTTTTCTTGAAATTCTTATATAAAAACCATACAAAAAATAAGGGTACAAAAATAAAAATTTTATTTCCTATATATAACCAACCAAAAATAAAAAATGAAAGCAAGAATGCTATTATGATCTGTAACCTCGAGCTATTTATTTGATCTGATTTCTTATATCTACTAAAGTATTTTTTTGAATGTTTTATTCCAGATACTCTCTGTTCGATTTCTTCTTTTACTGGATCAAAATGCCTTGGTGAAAATTTAAATTTTCTGTTATTTGGTAGCCTTATGAATGAAGGAAGTTTCATTTTAATAAATCATATTAATTAAAGTTAAAGATAGATTTAAAATTTGTTAAATTAGTAATCTTACTTTAAATGAAAATAAAATTTAATCTTTACCATAACTCTAAATCATTTAGTTCTTAATGAAGATAGGTATTTTATGTTATCCTACTTTTGGTGGAAGTGGTGTTGTCGCAACAGAATTAGGTAAATCTCTTTCTGAGAAAGGAAATACTGTCCATTTTATTTCATATGCCCAACCAGCTAGATTAAATGTATTTAGTGATAACCTTTTCTATCATGAAGTTTCAGTAAAAAATTATCCTTTATTTGACTTCCCTCCTTATGAAACATCATTAACTAGTAAATTAGTAGAAATTGTTAAGTTTGAGAAGTTAGACCTTATACATGTTCACTATGCTATACCTCACGCCTCAGCAGCAGTTTTAGCAAAGCAGATACTTAAGACCATAGGTATTGACGTACCTGTAATAACAACTCTACACGGAACAGATATCACATTGGTTGGGAAGGACCCATCCTGTAAACCAGTTATAAATCATTCTATAAACTTATCTGATGCAGTATCTGCAGTTTCTAGGAGTTTGAAAGATGAGACCTTGAAAACATTCGATATAAAAAGAGATATTGATGTTGTTCCTAACTTCATAGACATCAAAAAATACACCTCTGTTAAAAAAAATAATTATAGAGCTAAGATATGTGATGAAAGAGATAAGCTATTGATACATACCTCTAACTTTAGAAAGGTCAAAAGGATTCAAGACGTAATAAATGTTTTTTGCAAAATAAAGAAAAAGAAAAAGTGTAAATTAATTATGATTGGTGATGGACCAGAAAGAGCAAATATAGAATCGCTAACAAGATCTTTATGCTCGCTTAGAGATGTTATCTTTATTGGAAAGGTCCCAGATGTTGAAAATGTTTTATTTAATGCAGACTTATTCCTTCTGCCATCTGAAAAAGAAAGTTTTGGTCTTTCTGCTCTTGAGGCTATGGCATCATCTGTTCCTGTTGTAACTTCAAATGCCGGTGGTTTGCCAGAATTAATTGAGCAAGGAAAATCAGGCTATGTATGTGATGTTGGAGATGTTGAGGATATGTCTATTAAATCACTAGAAATACTTGATGATTCAAATTCGAAAATTTTCAAAGAAAATGCATTTAAGAGAGCAAAAAATTATGATATTGAGAATGTTTTACCTGAATACATGAATTTATATAAGCGGGTTATTAAAGGAGGAGTTAAGTGAATAAAAAAAGAAAAAAGATTTATGTTTTAGATACATCTGTTATTCTCTATTCTCATGATTCAATAATGAACTTTGAAGAGAATGACATAGGAATACCCATCACTGTACTCGAGGAATTAGATCATCTTAAGAAAGGGAATAACACCTTAAACTTTGAGGCAAGAGAATTTATCAGAATGATTGATAAGTTATCAAAAGAGAAAATGTTAAATGACTGGATTCCTCTTAATGGTAAGACTAAGGGAAAGTTTAAAATATTAGTTAACCAAGAAACAAAAAATAATATTTTTCATGATGAGATTAATGATCATAAAATTTTAGATTCAGCTCTTAATCTTCAAAAGGAGGAGAAAGATAAAACTGTAACTCTTGTCTCTAAAGATATTAATCTTAGGTTAAAAGCAAAATCACTCAACTTAAAGGCAGAGGACTACCTCACTGGAAAAATTAAAAATTTAAACTCTCTAGAGTACGAAAGTCAAGTTATTGAAAATATAAAATCTGAGACTATTGATAATGTGTACTCAAATAATATCCTAAGTAAGAAGGAAATTTTCCCTAGAAAAAAACTTTCTGATAACTCCTACTATGTCCTCAAAAATTCAAAAAAATCTGCTTTAATCTATAATGATTCAGATGATGGAAATATATACAGAGTCGAGAAAACATCGGTATCTGGTATTACACCAAGAAATGCCGAACAGGCCTTTGCTATTCATTCCCTACTTAATGAAAAAATACCTTTGGTATCTATAAATGGAGTAGCTGGAACTGGAAAAACTCTACTTGCTTTAGCTTCTGCTATTTCTCAGAGAAGAAGTTTTAAACAGATATTTGTCGCCAGACCAATCGTACCCCTAGGTAATAAAGATATAGGTTACCTTCCTGGTGATATAAGTTCTAAGATAAATCCTTACATGGAGCCTCTTTGGGATAACTTTAAATATATTCAAAATCAATATAAAGAGACTTCAAAGGAATTTAAAGTTTTAAAGAATATGATTGATTCTGAAAAATTAGTTATCCAACCACTAGCCTATATAAGAGGTAGAAGTTTCTCAAATATTTATTTTATTGTAGACGAAGCTCAAAATCTTACCCCTCACGAGATAAAAACCATCATATCAAGAGCTGGTGAAAATACTAAAATTATTTTTGCTGGAGACATTAATCAGATAGACACACCTTACCTTGACTCACAAAGTAATGGACTTTCATATCTTATCGATAAACTTAAGGGTCAGAAATTATATTCTCATGTGACATTAAGAAAAGGTGAGAGATCAAAACTTGCTAATTTGGCAAATGAATTATTATAGCTATGATTAATAGTTACAAAAAATATCAAGAAGATTATAAAGAAAGTATAAAAGACCCTGAAAACTTTTGGTCTAACTATTCTAAATCATTTTTATGGTCTAAAGAACCAAAAAATATTCTTTCTTGGAATTTTGAAGAGCCAGATATCAAATGGTTTTCTGATGGTGAAATGAATATAACTGAAAATATTTTTGAGAGAAATGAGAAAAATAAAGAGGACACGGCAATAATATGGGAGCCTAATGAGCCAGATGATAAAAATATAGAATATACATATTCGGATCTTTTTAAAAGAGTCTGTTCCTTTGCAAATGTCCTTAAGAAATTAAATGTAAGAAAGGGAGACAGAGTAATAATTTATCTTCCCATGATCCCTGAGGCAGCTATATCAATGCTAGCATGTGCTAGAATAGGAGCAGTTCATTCTGTAGTATTTGCAGGCTTTAGTGCTTCATCACTATCTGATAGAATTAATGACTGTAAGGCAAAAACTATAATCACATCTGACGGTAACTTTCGAGGTAATAAAATTATACCTGTTAAAGATGTAGTTGATGAGGCATTAGAGAAAACATCATTTGTTGAGAATGTTTTAACAATTAAAAGGACTGACTCAAAAGTTAATATTGTAAAAAAAAGAGATTTTTGGTATCATGAACTTGTAAAACATGAATCTGATTATTGTGAGGCTGAAAAGATGAATTCAGAAGACCTTCTTTTCATATTATATACTTCTGGCTCAACTGGTAAGCCAAAGGGTGTTGTCCATACGTGTGCTGGATATATGATGTATAGTCAGTATACATTTGAAAATGTTTTTCA
>CAJWTC010000032.1 GCA_913046795.1 uncultured Flammeovirgaceae bacterium
TAAGTTTCCCAACTTCCCACAACATCATCTGTAATATTTTTCATGTTTTCAGTCACATCTGTTAGATAATCTCCGTGGTTGTTGTCATTGGTATAAACTTCAATAATTTTTTCGTCTGATTCCCCAAGTCCATACAACATGTAATCAATTGTTGGGAAACCTTGTGCCGCATTGTTGTTTGCGTTATTAAAGTCATATGTTCCAGATGAAATGTTTGCACTTACCCTGGCAGTGTTCACAGGGTAAACATTCATTTTAGAGTTATAATATATTTCTTCTGCTTTCCCGATATTGATCATCTCTACTCTCTGCCATGCCATGTGTGCGTCAATATATTTTTGTCTAAGACTATTCAGTGAAGAGTTGTCTTTTTTAATCTTAAATTCTTTAGAGGCTGCCTCCATTATGTCAAGTTTAGATTTGAACTCGGAAAGCCTAGGTTGGATACTGAAATTATACCAATTATTGAGCAATGTCCCTCTATCATAACTTGGTCCAGATATTTCTTCAGAAGCCTCGTTACACGAGATAATAGTTGTGAGAATTAATAAAAATGTTAATGTTATTTTTTTCATCTTATTTATTTGTAATCGTTCTAGATATAAAGTTAAAAAAACCAGCGCTGTACTACACAACGCTGGTGGAGATTATTTGAATAAAATAATCATTTGTGAACTTACTAAACTATGTTTAGAATAAACTTAAAAGCCAAATTTGGTTTCAATACCTGAAGCCATTGACTTTAAAGCTGCTGGAGTTACTGTCCAAAAATCATCCATCTCTGCAAGCATAGCATTTACTTCTGCAGTGGTGTAATATGGTTCACCAGTTGTAGGGTTCTTAGTAAACTGTAAGCTTAAGATAAAACCCCAACCTTCAGAAAGAGCATGGTGAGCATCCGCCCATTTTCCATCTTCTATCTTTCCAGCACCGCTATTAAGATAATCTGCTGCTTTTCTACCAATGATTTGTGATAGTTTTGTTTTAACAATTTCAGCTTGTTCATCTCTTACAGTGTAATCACCTGCAACGATTGCTGCTCTACCGTGTTTGAATGCATCATATAATTCTTTTGCAATTCCAGGTAGTGATGATCCGTCTACTTTTTTAAGGTATTTACTAACTAATACATCTGGACCTTCTATTGCTGAGGTTAAGTCATCTGGCTCGAGACCATATAGGTAACCGTAACCTTCATCCCAATAGTGTTCCATTGTTGTGTAGTTTTTACCGTCAACAACAGTACCTGCGTCATTATCAGCTATGTTAGTACCTCCATCAAGTTTCCCAGGTGTAAGGTATCCCCATATGATTTGATCACATACTAGAGCGCCCATTAACCCTTTGGTGAAGAGCTGATTAATTTCATGTCCCTTTGCGTTGATTTTAACTGTTCTACCATCATCTCCTGGATCAGTATATATACCAGCAACACCAGCAGATGCATCAGTTGCTGCCCTAACAGCAGGAAATACATTTGTAGTTACATCATCAATCAATGCGTCAAACATTGGCTTAACCGTTGATGAAGCTTTTGAGCTTGCGGCTGTTTTATTACCTATTTTTTTACCAGATAGTGCTAAAGCAGGGTTTCCAAAGCCAACGCCAAGATTAAACATGCTATCAAGAGCTCCCTTTGTCTTATCCTCATTATTAAGATATGAACTTAGTTCTGCAGCCATCTCAAGTCTTGAAGACTGACCACCATAACTAACAGTTGTTGCTCCATCTCTGTTAAAAGAATAAGTTGAAGGAATGTTAATTGTTATTACTGGATCAACTGGATCCGGATCCGGATCTGGATCTGGAGTTACAGTATCGGTTTCGTCGTTACAACCGATAAGTATAATTCCAAATAGAATAATCCATATTGTTTTTAAGTTTTTCATTTAATTTTAGATTTATTTTAAATAAGTGACGCAATATTATTATCTATTTAGAATAATTCCAAATAAGAATGCATTTTTTCTATTTGATTACTTTATACCCTTTTATAAAAATTTTTTTTTAAATATTCTTCAATCAAATGAATAACAATTAATTTTGCACAAATTCGTTTATTTTGATTGGTTTAATAAGCATTAATTACAGGACATCCCCTATTGAGGTTAGAGAAAAATTCTTTTTTCAGGATAATGAAAAGGTAAAATTTTATAATCTTCTATTAGAAAAATATTCTGTTGATGGCCTAGTTGTTTTATCAACATGTAATAGAACCGAAATTTATTATGAGTTCGAAAATCATATCGGCGAAGAGAAAAGAATTTTTCACCTTATAATGAAATGCCTAGTAGAATTCAAACATTATTCAGAAGGCTTATCACCTTATGTTTCTAAAAAAGTAGGATCCTTAAACGTCTCTCGACATCTTTTTAGATTGATATCTGGACTTGAGTCTATGATTGTTGGGGAATTCCAGATAGTTGATCAAGTAAAGGAGGCTTTTTACTTTGCTCAAAAAAATAATATGTTGGGACCAATTCTAGACCGAATGTTCCAAAAATCAATTGAAACAGGAAAGTTTGTACGAACAAATACTGAAATTGGGAAGGGAGCTATATCTGTTAGTTATGCAGCAGTTGAAATAATTTCAAAAAAATATGAGTTAAAAAACTCAAAAATTCTTTGTGTTGGCGCTGGAGAAACCTCTAAACTATCTGTTAGCCATCTTTTAAATAAGGATATTAGGAATATTATTGTTACTAATAGAAACAAAAAAAGGGGAGAGCATTTCGCAAAAAATTTCAGCCTGGAAGTAGTTCCTTTTGAAAACCTTAAGAATAATTTAGAAAAAATTGATGTAGCCATTTTTTGTACATCCTCTGATGTGCCACTAATATCTAAAGATGATTTATCAGAAATTATGGTATCTAGAAAAAATAAAAAGCTTCTTATTGTTGATCTTTCAGTACCTCGAAATATTGAAGAAAATATCTCAAAGATAGATGGCTTAGAAATTATTAATGTTGACGGGTTAAAGGATATTGTTAATAAAAATTATAATAGAAGAAAATCGGAGATTAATAAAGCACAGTTACTAATTGATAAGTTCTTAAATGAATTTGATGAATGGGCTAGCTCGAGACAATTAAGGCCTTCTATATTATCGATAAAATCAAAAATCAAAAATCTTATAAAAAAGAATTATAAAATAGAGCTTAATGGAAATTCTACTGGTAAGATAGAAAATAAGACAGATGACTTAGATGTACAAATGAATAATATTTACAATAAGCTCTCTGATCATTTAGTCAGGAAAATAAGAGTTGCAAGTAAGAATGGGAAAGATAAAAATGCTCTGAAAATAATAAAAAAAATATTTGAAGATGACCAATAAAATAATTGTTGGCACAAGAGATAGTAAGTTAGCGCTTACTCAAACTCAAAAAGTTATTCAGAGACTAAATTCATTATATCCTCACATTAAATTTGAAGTATTAAAAATAAAGACAAAAGGTGATATCCTTCAAGATCATCCTATAGAGTCATCCATCGATAAAGGTTTTTTTGTAAAAGAAATCCAAGAGATGCTTCTTAAGAAAAAAATAGATGTTGCGATTCATAGTCTTAAAGATTTACCAGTAGACCCTATACCCGGACTTGAGGTTTCGGCTGTTATAGAGCGAGATGATCCAAGAGACGCTTTGGTATTAAATTCAAAAATTGAATTTAATGATGATTTAAACAACCTTACTATCTCTACCTCATCAAATAGAAGAAGTTCTCAACTATTAAAATTATATCCAAAGATTAAAATGAAAACAATAAGAGGTAATGTGGATTCAAGAATTAAGAAGATGGAAAAGGGGTATTGTGATGGTATAGTGATTTCTGCTGCTGCGCTAATAAGGTTAGGCCTTCAAAATAAAATTACTCATACTTTTGATATGGATGAAATGATATGCGCCCCAGGTCAGGGAACTATTGCTTTAGAAATCAGGGATGAAGATAAAACAATTCAAAAAATCATAAGCTCAGTAAATCATCTAGAGACATCAATATGTGTTAATGTAGAGAGATCTTTCCTTAAGAAACTGGAGGGGGGATGTACGGCTCCAATAGGTGCTTATGCTAAGCTTGAAAATGGTAAGGTTTTATTAAAGGGGATTATATCATCCTTAAATGGAAAAAAACATATAACTAATCAGGCATTATCAGAGTATAATAATTCGAATAAACTAGGAATTAAACTTGCTAAAAAAATGCTATTAGATGGAGGTGAAGAAATTCTATCTGAGGTAAGGAGATAATGTCTAAAAACAAAATCAATATTTTACTAACTAATGAAGGAGAAATATCCGGATTTAGAAAGCTTCAGGAATCGGGCTTTATAGTTCACCATTTTCCAATGATTAAGACGCAACCTATTCAAAACCCTATTCCATTTGATGTTAATAATTTTGATTATTATGTCTTCACATCTAAAAATAGTGTTAGGCATTTTTTCAGTTTACCTTTTATAAAAGCTGATTTATTTGTCAGGCCGACTATATGTATTGGAAATAAAACAGAAGATCAATTAAAGAAATTTAATATTACCTCCTCCTACACTGCTAAAAGAAATTATTCAGAAAATTTGGGTTTAGAGTTAGAAAATATAGGTATCGTTAACTCAAAGAAGGTAATGCTTGTACAAGGAAATTTATCAAAAAATATATTACCAGATTATTTAAATAAGTTTTGTGATTTAACGAGATTTGTGGCTTACGAAACATCTTTAATCGATTCTATAAATAAAGATCTTATGACAATCCTCAATAAAAAAGATTTTCATGTTGTTTTTACCAGTCCATCAGGTTTTGAATCATTTAAAAATCTATATGATCCAACCAATATTAAATTAATAAGTATAGGTAAATCGACATCTTCTTACATAAAAAAATGTGGTTTTCATCCTATTATTACCTCTAAGATGCAATCATATGAAGGGATATCAGACTCAATCATTTCACACTTTAATTCTACACAATGAATCAGAAAGTTAGACTAAGAAGGTTGAGATATAATAAGATTGTAAGAGATCTTGTAGAAGACACCCATTTGAGACCTCAAGATTTAATCTATCCAATTTTTATATGTGGTGGCAATAATATTAAAAAAGAAATTCACTCTATGCCTGGTCAGTTTCAAGTCTCTATTGATAATTTATCTGGTTTATGCGACCGATTATTAGAGGTAAATATTAAATCAGTAATTTTATTTGGCGTTCCAGATGAGAAAGATGAAGAAGGAAAAGTAGCACAAGATGATAATGGAATTGTTCAGAGAGCGATCCAAGTAATAAAAAAAATAAATAGTGATATCTTAGTTGTTGTAGACTTATGTCATTGTCAGTATACCACTCATGGACATTGTGGAACAATTAAAAATGGAGATGTTGATAATGACATAACTGTCACAAATTTAGGTTTACAAGCTATCTCGTTAGTAAATGCCGGGGCAGATGTTATAGCTCCATCTGACATGATGGATGGCAGAGTAAATCATCTTAGAACTATACTTGATAAAAATAACTTTGAGAAAGTTCCTATTTTCTCTTACAGTATTAAGTACGCTTCTGCTTTTTATGGACCTTTCAGAGATGCAGCAGAGAATACACCTAAGTCCGGAGATAGAAAATCTTACCAGATGAATTATAAGAATTCAATTGAGGCATTGAGAGAAGCTGAGACAGATATTAATGAGGGGGCAGATGCTTTAATTATAAAGCCAGCAATGGCTTATCTTGATATTATCTATAGAGTTAAATCAAAATTTAATATACCAGTAATAGCGTATAATGTCAGTGGAGAATACTCTATGGTTAAATCTGCTACAGAAAAAGAATGGATTAATAAAGATATTATACTAGAGATCCTTACTTCTATGAAACGTGCTGGTGCGAATGCTATAATTACTTATCATGCAATAGAAGTTGCTGATTATTTAAATAAAAATGGAGATGTATAAAAAGAGTATCAAGGCATATAAGAAATCAAGCGATTTAATACCAGGAGGGGTTAACTCTCCTGTTCGTGCTTTTAAAAGCGTTAACTGTGATCCTGTTTTTTTTGAGAGGGGGATGGGTAGTAAGTTATATGATGTGGATGGAAATAAATATATTGACTGTGTATCTTCATGGGGACCATTAATTTTTGGTCATGCAGATAAAGATACAGTCAAGGCTATAAATAAATATTCCAAGAGAGGCACATCTTATGGAGCGCCGACTTTACATGAAACTGAAATGGCTAAAAAAATAACAAAGATGGTTCCTTCTATAGAAAAGGTAAGAATGGTTAATTCAGGCACAGAAGCTACGATGAGTGCAGTTAGGTTAGCTAGGGGTTTTACAGGAAAAAGGCACATTATTAAATTTGCTGGAAACTACCATGGACACGGGGATAGTTTTTTAATAAAAGCTGGCTCTGGAGCTATCACCTTGGGTTTACCCGATAGTCCTGGTGTAACCAAGAATATTGCCAAAGACACTTTAATAGCTTCATTTAATAATATTGAATCTGTTGAGAAACTATTTGCTAAGAAAGAAAATGACATAGCAGCAGTGATTGTTGAACCTGTATCTGGCAATATGGGATTAGTTCTACCTCAAAATGGATTTTTAAAATCTCTTAAAAGGCTATGCTCAAGAAATAATGCATTATTAATTTTTGATGAGGTTATGACAGGTTTTAGATTAGCTAAAGGTGGAGCTCAAGAAATTTATGGTGTTTGTCCAGATATTACAACCTTAGGTAAGGTTATTGGAGGTGGATTGCCAGTAGGTGCTTATGGTGGAAGATCTGAAATTATGGATTCTCTTGCCCCATTAGGACCTGTTTATCAGGCAGGAACATTATCGGGTAATCCTCTTGCAATGCAAGCTGGTTTGTCTGTATTAAAAAAGTTAAATAATAAAATATTTGGTAGGCTAGATACCATCTCAAGTGAGATATTTGATGGTATAACAACAAATATTAAAGAAGTTGGAATAAATGCTCTTGTAACGAGATTAGGATCAATGATGACTCTCTTTTTTACTGATAAAAGCGAAATTAATAATTATGAAGATGCAATGTCATGTGATACTGATAAATATGCTAATTATTTTAAGCTTATGTTAGATATGGGTATATATTTGCCTCCGTCTCAATTTGAATGTTGTTTCTTTTCTTCTGTTATGACAAATGCTGACATAAAAAAAGTAATTAAATCAAATAGAGTTGCACTTCAAAAAATAGCTTAATGAGTTCTATATTTCTTGACACATTAAAAGGTAAAAGTTCTAGCAGACCACCAGTATGGTTTATGCGTCAGGCTGGGAGAATCCTCCCATCTTATCGTTCACTAAAAGAAAGGTATACATTTGATCAATTAATGAGAGATAAGACTCTAGCCTCTGAAGTAACTCTGCTCCCTATCAACGACCTTGGTGTCGATGCTGCTATTCTTTTTTCTGACATTCTCATAGTACCTGAGTCAATGGGGTTAAAATTAGAATTTACAAAATTTGGACCTAAATTTCATAACCCCATCAAAGACACTACTGATTTTGAAATTAATTTTTCAAATTTCGATCACGTTTATAATAACATTAATGAAGTAAAAAAAAATAAATCTAAAGACATACCTCTTATTGGATTTTGTGGTGGTCCGTTAACTACTTTTCTTTTTATGTTTAGAGGTAATGAAAAAAATAAAAGTTTTGAATCTGCTCTCAACTTTTTTAAGACAGAAAAAAAGAAAAGTATAAAGATCATGGAGGCTTTAACCGAGACCTCCATAGAGTATGTTAGAAATCAAGTTAAATCTGGTATCGAATGTTTTCAGTTGTTTGAAACTTATTGCGGAATTATTCCTGAGGAGGAATATAGAAAATTTGTGCTACCCTTATCAACAAAGATTTTAAATGCTGCAAGAGATGAGGGAATACCAACAATTTTTTTTCCAAAAAACTTTAATGAAGGTTTGAAGTATATAAATAAAGAGATTTGTGATTATGTTAGTATTGATTATGATATTTCGCTTGATTATTCTAGAAAATTATTAGATTCTAGTGTTGGAATCCAAGGTAATATGGATCCAAGTATTTTTTATTCTGATATTAAAGAGATTAATAAATACATGGAAGGGCTTATTGACTTCGGCTCCAAAAATAAGGATTGGGTATTTAATTTAGGCCATGGTTTTAGGCCAGATATAGATTACCTAAAGGCTAGACATGTTGTCTCCTGGATAAAAGAGGCTAACTGGAAAAGATAAATATTATGTTGACAGATAAAAATTTAGTTGAGAAATATAATGAAGCTGGACCTAGGTACACATCTTATCCACCTGCTACATTTTTCAATGAGTATTTTGGAAACCATGACTATCTATTATCAGTAGAAAAATCAAATTTTGAGAGACCTCAGAATATTTCAATATACGTACATGTTCCCTTTTGTCCCCAGATTTGTCACTTTTGTGGATGTACAACGGAGACTGGATTTTCTAGGCCATTTCTGGAGAGATATATTGATGCTGTAATTAAAGAGATTGAATATGTGTCACAGAAAATAGATAAAAAAAGAAAACTTACCCAAGTTCATTGGGGTGGAGGAACTCCAAATTCAATTTCTTATAAATATATTGAGAGGATAACTAATAAGTTAAAAGAAACATTTGATTTTGCTGAAAATTATGAGATGGCAATTGAATGTAATCCAGCTCACTTAGAGTTTAGACACATTGAACTCTTAAAAAGTTTTGGATTTAATAGAATATCTATTGGAATTCAAGACTTTAGGAAAGACGTGCTAGATGCAATTAATAGAAGACCATCTAAAAGACCAATTGAAGATATTGTAAAAAAAATTCATGATGAGGGTTTTAGAGGAACAAACATTGACTTAGTATATGGACTTCCTTTACAGACGATTGAGAGTTTTAGAAATACAGTAGAGAGAGCTGTAAAATTAGATACTGATAGATTGGTTACATTTTCTTATGCACATGTTCCTTCTGTTATTCCTAGACAGAAGATATTAGACGATATTGGATTCCCTTCATCTAAAGAGAAAGCTCAAATGTATGAGCAGTCCAGCCAAATACTGACAAGTTCAGGATATGTTTCTATAGGTATGGACCATTACTCGAAACCTGATGACGAATTCGCAATAGCCTTAAAAGAGAAGAAGTTGCATAGAAATTTTCAAGGATATTGTACAAGAGAGACTACCGGTCAAGTCTATGGTTTTGGTGCTTCTTCAATTTCTCAACTTGATTCTGCATACTCTCAAAATATTAAGTCTACCTCAGATTATATTAAAAATATTGACAAAAAAGGAGTGGCAGTTTTAAGAGGGTATACCTTAAATAACAATGAAAAAATTATCAGACATATAATTAATTCAATCATGTGTAATTATTACGTTGATTTTGACGAAGTCTCTAGATTTTTTAATATTTCTGTAAATGACATATTTGAAATTGTTCAATACTCTGAATCAAAATTTAATGATTTTATTATTGACGATTTAATAACTTTAGAAGGTAATATTATTGTGGTCAAGCATAAAGGCAGATTATTTACAAGAAATATTTCTATGAGATTTGATCCACTTATTAAGAAAAAAATAGGTACCTATTCCAAAACAATTTAGCTCTAAATTTATGAAAGGATTGCTAATGATTAATCTTGGGTCTCCTGACAGTACATCTGTGAAAGATGTTAAAACTTATTTAGATGAGTTCCTAATGGACGGGAGAGTAATTGAGTATAATTACTTTTTGAGATGGCTTCTTGTTAAAGGAATTATTCTTAATACTAGACCTAAAAAATCTGCAGCAGCTTATAAAAAAATTTGGTGGAAGGAGGGTTCCCCATTGATCGTCTTGTCAAAAAAGCTTTTTAACAAAGTCCAAAAAAAAATCGAAATACCAGTATCTCTAGCAATGAGATATGGCTCAATTTCTATTAGAAATGGAATTAGTGAGTTGGTTGAAAAGGGTGTTAATGAAATTATAGTTTTACCATTATACCCACATTATGCTATGTCATCATATGAGACTGTAGTCGAAAAAGTGAAATCTGAGTGTAAAGCTCTTTTCCCTAATTTAAAAAAAACAGTTATCCCACCATTCTATGATAACAATGAGTACATTGACTTAATGGCCCAAAATATTAAAAAAAATATAAAAGGAATAAAATATGATCACATTCTATTCTCATATCACGGTATTCCTGAAAGCCATATTAAAATTTCTGACATTACAAATAACCATTGCCTTAAAGTTGCAGACTGCTGTAATACAGACTCACCAGCACACTCAAAATGCTACAGACATCAAGTATTTACAACAACCGAACTAATTGTTAAAAAGCTTGGGATAAAAAAAGATAAGTATAGTAACGCTTTTCAGTCAAGATTACCTCTACAACCTTGGTTAAAACCGTATACCGATTACGAGCTTAAAAGATTAGCTGAATCTGGAAAGAAAAGACTCATAATAATTACACCTGCATTTGTTACAGACTGTTTAGAAACACTTGAGGAAATAGCCATGGAGGGGAAAGAAGAATTTTTAGAGGCTGGAGGGAAATCATATCATTATATACCATGCTTAAATGATGATAGTAAATGGGCTGATGTCATTAGTAACTGGGTAAAAGAAAAGGTATAATTTTAATATTTTGGGTTCACATTTTAATACTATAATAATCGGTGCAGGCATATCTGGATTAAGCTCTGCTTATTTTTTATCCAAGAAAAATAAAGATTTTTTGATTTTTGAGTCCAGTAAATATTTAGGGGGCACAATTAAGTCAAAAAAAATAAAGAATTTTATTTGTGAGATTGGTCCAAATACCGTCTTGATGAACAATGATTCTGTAAAAAAAATTATAAAGGAAAATGGTCTTCTAAATAAGGTATTATATCCTGATGAGAAAAAAAATAAAAATAGATACGTACTTGTAAATAATAATTTGACTAAAATACCAACAAGCTTCTATGAATTCTTGTTTTCAAAAATCTTATCATTAAAATCTAAAATATCTCTGTTATTTGAATCATTCGCATCTCGTCATACTAAAAATGTGACTGTTGCGGATTTTATAAAAAAAAGATTTGGTAATGAGTTTCATGATAATATTATTGAACCTTTTTTAACCGGTATATATGCAGGCGATACATCAAAAATGAGTGCCAGACATTGTTTGAAATTATTATGGTCTCTTGAGCAAAATTACGGAAGTGTTACAATGGGACTATTTAAAAAAAAATTTAAAAAACCAAGCTCATTTAATTTTCCTAATGGATTAGGCGAGTTAATAACAACATTATCTGTGAACCTCAAAGAGGAAATCAGATTAAATACATCTGTCATAAAAATTTCTAAGCATGGTGATCTATATAAGATTAAAACAAATGATAATAGAACATATACTTGCAAAAATGTAATATCAACCGTGCCTGCTTTCACTCTCTCAAAAATTTTATTTGACAGAAAGCTAAGTTTAGAACTTAAAAATATTGATTACAGTCCTATTGATGTTTTTCATTTTGGTCTTAAGAAAAAAAATATTAGAGATAAGGTTAATGGTTTTGGTTTATTAACCAAGAAAAATGATAAGAAGAGTTTTTTAGGAATATTATTTAATTCTAGCATTTTTAATCAGCTTGCTCCTAAGGGGTTTGAATTATTTACAGTACTTGTTGGTGGGCAGAGAAATAGAAATCTTTGCAAACTAGAACCAAAATTATTACAAGAAATAATACTTAATGAATTAAATCAATTAATCAATCATTCAGGTCCCGTCTATATGTCTAACCATTACAGATGGAAAAAGGGAATACCTCAGTATAATCTAAAATACGATTATATTGAAGATCATATAAAATCATTTTTAGATAAAAACACAAATTTTTATATAAATTCAAATTTTTATAGAGGAATTTCAGTTAGTGATTGTATTAGTAAGTCAGAGTTTATCAGTAAAAAAATTAATCGAAATTAGTCACACCATAATTTGGTTGAATGGTGTAGTTAAAGGTGTAGTACTGGGATTCACTGTCCATTGAAGGGACTTCGGGACAACCTCTATAATAACAAAGAATCTCTAATTTAGCA
Source organism: uncultured Flammeovirgaceae bacterium (assembly GCA_913046795.1). Classification (GTDB taxonomy): domain Bacteria; phylum Bacteroidota; class Bacteroidia; order Cytophagales; family MED-G16; genus MED-G16. The sequence goes on from CAJWTC010000032.1 coordinate 12,094, forward strand.
TATCTGCCATCATGAGTTTTTATTACTAAAGTTCTTCCTGGAATTGCTGATATTACATGATTTTGAAAATCATAACTATACCATCCATTACCACTGCCGTTTGGAATTGCTTTTGAAGAAACACCATCTTGTTTTATCTCGTCGACATTTACATTCATTAAATCCTGGTAGGTACTTACGGCAACATATGCACCACCTTCGCCGGTTCTATCTGGCTCATCATCTCCCCCTTTACTTCCTCCATTTATTAAGATTGTTGTACCTCTCAATGCTATATCCCAAGTATTATCAGTAACTGGCCTTTCATCCATAAGATTAAAACCAATAAAATTTCCAGATGGAAGGGATCCTGGTGAAGAAGTTGTAGGGGCGTGTAAGTCAATTACTTTTTTAGTTACAGAAGGCAAGAGATCTAATGTCTCATCAGTGCAGCTAAAAGCTAAAGTTAGAAATATTGGAATTATAAATTTTCTCATAATAACAAATTATAATCCGATCTTTTAAAATCCAAGAGTTATCTACCAAAAATTATTCTGGTATAAAATGATCTGCCTGGATTATTAATATAATTGATTGGATCAATATAGTTTAAGATATTTTTAATTATAAGTTGGGCACGTAACATTTTTAATATTTTCTTATCAATAGTTATATTGGCTATAACATGACCCTTAGAAAAATTATCATATTTATCCAAATAAGTATTTCCATTAGTATCTCTAAAACCAATTTTAGTTTTATGAATTAAATTAAAAATTAAGTTCGTCCTCAAATTTTTTATCTCATAATTTGTGCGAAAATTTAATTGATTTCTAGCTCTATTAAACAGTCCAAAATAATCTTTATTTGAAAGCATAAAAGACTGCATAGTATTCTTATCTCTTGAAAAAACAATTCCATTTTTAAAATCTTTTAGTGCGGAAATATCTTTAGCGTATAAGTGATAATTACTGAGCTTTATTTTAAAGAAATCAGATACTAGAATAGTAGAAGAAAATTCAATACCATAAGTATGTGCTTTCTTAATATTGAAGTATGAGAAAATGGTTTGACCGTTTGTTTTTTGGCCCACAACCCTTGTATCAATTAAATTATCAATACCATTCCTAAAAAAATTGATTTCGAATGGGATAGTTGGCATCAGATATGAGTTAATTCCAATATTTAAACTTATGGATTTTTCAGGGCTTAATATAGAGTTATCTGGACCAGAGTAGTCTAATAATTGCATGGATTCACGTAAATTTTTTATTGTTTTCTCTAATATGTTAGAACCTAGGACTATATACCCTGAGCTGGTATTTGAGAAGTTTAAATAAAGATGCCTAAAATCTGGTGTCTTAAAACCTGTTCCAATCGATGCCTTAAAAGTTATTTTATCACTAAATTTTTTGTTGATAGAAAACTTTGGACTTATTTGTGACTTATATTCTCTGTGTCTATCATATCTTAAACCAGATACAATATTTATATTATTATTTAATTTCCAATCATTCTGAATATATAAATATTCTGACTTTAAATTTTCCTTTTCTTCAAAATTAGTTCTATCAACAAACTCTTTATTTATACCAATTCCTATGTCAATATTTAAATTTCTTATATCATTATTATTGAGTCGTAATTCATATCTCTTAACAGACTGATTAAATTCATAGTACTGGAAAATATCATTTACTAAGAGTGACTCTTCATTGCCATAGAGGGTATTATAATATTCAAAAAAAAGGGATGTCTCTTTGTGCAACTTGTTCTTGTATTTAAAATAAATATTATATTCATTTATTTTGCTTTTAGCTCTAGAACCTGACTGAGTTATAAAAACTGTCTCATCTTTATTTTCTATATAATTTCTCGCTTTCACCTCGATATTTCCCAATTTTTTTTGACTAGTTTTAATAAAAACCGAGTTAGTGATTCTATTAAAAGGCTGAACGGTTTGCGTATCATCAGTGTCTATAAGATCGTATCCACTTGAACTTATATAATTTAAATTTCCTCCTGCCTTGATATTATTTTTTGAAAAGAAAATATTAGCACTTATGTCGTGTAAATCATGTGATCCATATTTATATGATATACCCGGAAATAATCCTTCCTTATAATTTTTTTTTGTGACAACATTAATTACTCCTGCCATGGCCTCTGAACCATACAGGCTTGACGACCCCCCTTTAATTATCTCAATTTTTTCAACATCATAAAGAGATAACCTAGATATATCTAAATCTCCAGCAACCCTTCCTGTAATGGGAAAACCATCAATTAAGATTAGGACATAATCAGAATCTAGACCTTGTAATTGTACACTTTCACCTCCACTATATGTTGGCATTATGGTCATGCCAGTTTGCTCTGCAATTATCTCACCTAAAGAGGTGTACCCCGAAGATGATATTTCTTTGTTTGATATTGATATAGTAGGTATAGTTGTATCATCAATTAATTTTTCACTTTTTGTCGCTGTTATTATGATTTCATTCAACTGGATAGTATTAACTGAATCCAATTGAGCTATATTTTCTTTCGAACAAAATAAAAAAATTACACTAAGGATTAGTTTAAAGCTTTTCAATTTTTATTAATTATAATTACAATGTGAATTTAATTCCAAAATATGAAAATTATTAATTTAATTTCAGGCCCAAGAAATTTATCAAC